>CAYWNE010000147.1:0-10809 GCA_964459555.1 uncultured Burkholderiaceae bacterium
AGTGCGTGTACTGTCGTTCTTAGTGTCGAAGAGTCTTACGATACGTTTTTGGAGATCCACCTGTGAACGGCGAATATTCAGAATTTCCGACTGCCGCATTCCGGTTTCGATCGCGATGCGAACAATCCAACCTAGCATTGGGTTATTATGCTTGTCGACTGCTTCCAACAATATTTTCTCTTCTTGATCGTTTAGCCGACGATCTCGCCCCTCACCTGGACTAGGCTTTCGAATGTTGGCCACGGGGTTATAAATAAGTCCAAGACCCCATTCTTGCATCCCAATTGTGAATAGATTGCTCAACAAAGCCAACTCAATACGCACGGTGTTATTGGATTTACCTTGTGCAAGGCGGTGGTCGCGATAAGACGCGACTAGCTCGCTGCTAACTGCTGCTAGAGAGTAGTCCCCAAGAAACGAAATCAAATGCGATGCAGACACCTTCTCACTTCTTTGTGTGGTCGATTTCTTCGTTGGTGTCACTTCTCTCAAATAACGCTCTAAAGCGGTCTTAAGCGTCATTTTTTCAGAAACTGTACGTGAGAGATACACTCCACGCACCATTTCATCTTCTGTGCGCCTAGACCAATCTTCGGCGTCTCGTTTTGTTCTGAAAGTCTTTGATGTGGTAGGCCAACCGTTCTTGCGAATGAGGGCTTTCCAAGTTCCTGAAGGGGTTTTAACGATGGTTGCCATAAGGGCTTTCGGAATCTGAATGTACCGATAGTGTACTTTTCGTGATCCGAAAAAACAAATGCCTTACTTGAAGAACACGTAAGGCATTGTTTTTATTGGTGCCGGCTGCCGGAATCGAACTGGCTACCTGATGATTACAAGTCAACTGCTCTACCAAGTGAGCTAAGCCGGCGGGAAAATTTTTAGAATTTGCTGATTGTTACCAGCGCCTCCCGAAGAACAACATTATAGACTACTTTATGATTTTTAGGGAAGGTTTTTTTGCAGTTTCTGATGATTTTTTTTCGGTGTCAGCTGCTTCTTCAACTTTTTCCGCCGTTGTTGGAACCGCTGCCAATCCCAATCCACCACGAGGCGATTCTGTTTCGATTTCTAACAATTCTTCATCGATAGGATCAAACACCATGCCCTGCCCGTTTTCACTGGCAAAGATCGCCTGTACGTTGGCCACTGGTACATAAATGTCACGGGACACGCCACCGAAGCGCGCCTTGAATGTGATCGCATCGTTATCCATCTTCAAACCGCTTGTCGCAGTGAAGCTGACATTCAAAACAATCTCGCCTTTACGCACAAATTCCATCGGCACCTGCACGCCCGCTGTCACCTTGACCGATAGATAAGGTGTGAAGCCATTGTCCGTGCACCATTCGTAAATCGCGCGCAGCAAATAGGGTTTCGTGGAAATTTCAGACATGTTCAGCAACTCATCAAAAAACTGAAATAGCGCGAATGCTCAGGTAGAACATTCGCGCAAGCTTAGCAATTAACGACGCATTACTTTCTCAGACGGCGTCAATGCTTCGATGTATGCAGGACGAGAGAAGATACGTTCCGCATATTTCAACAAAGGTGCCGCTGTCTTCGACAAATCAATGCCGTAGTGATCGAGACGCCACAACAACGGCGCTACTGCCACGTCGAGCATAGAAAACTCTTCGCCAAGCATGTATTTGTTCTTCACGAACAATGGCGCCAATTGCGTCAAACGATCACGAATTTCTGCACGAGCTTTGTCCAAAACTTTAGAAGAACTGCTGTTCTTTTCATTCTCCAAAGTATGAACGTGCACGAACAATTCTTTTTCGAAATTGAACAACATCAAACGTGCACGTGCGCGTTGCAAAGGATCTGCAGGCATCAATTGTGGATGTGGGAAACGCTCATCGATATATTCGTTGATGATATTGGATTCATACAAAATCAATTCGCGCTCAACCAAGATCGGTACCTGACCATAAGGATTCATAGTCGAGATATCTTCTGGCTTGTTGAACAAATCAACGTCACGAATTTCGAAATCCATGCCTTTTTCAAACAAAACCAAACGGCAACGTTGAGAGAATGGGCAAGTTGTACCCGAGTAGAGGACCATCATTGTTGGTGTTCCTTAAAACGATGAGGGCGAGGCAACCAATTTAGTCGGCCTCACCCTGGAATTACACATCCGTGAGAAGTCTCACGGACGACGATTTACCACTTTACGATTACTTCACTTCTTTCCAGTAGGAAGCATTCAAGCGCCATGCCAATGTGGCCAACAAGGCCATGAACATGACAACCCATACGCCTAAGCGTTTGCGATGATTTTGTGCTGGTTCGCCCATCCATTGCAAGTAAGCGACCAAGTCACCAACGGCATTGTCGTACTCAGCAGCAGTCATTTTGCCTGGCGTGAGCTGTTCGAAGCCAACAAACTTGTGTTCTGTTTTAGATTTGTCATGCGCATCTTCAACAGTTTCAAATTTCGCAGCACGTGTACCTTGCAACTCCCACAAAACATGTGGCATACCACCGTTAGGGAACGGCATATTGTTCCAGCCTGTTGGGCGGCTTTCGTCTTTGTAGTAAGTACGCAAGTAAGTGTACAACCAGTCAGCGCCTGTACCTTCACCAGATGCTTTTGCGCGAGCGATCACAGACAAATCTGGTGGCACTGCGCCGAACCATTCTTTGGCATCTTTTGCGCTCAAGCTGGTTTTCATCAATTCACCGACTTTTTCACCAGTGAAAAACAAATTGCTTTTGATTTGATCTTCTGTCAAACCAATATCGCGCAAACGGTTGTAACGCATAGCCGTTGCAGAGTGGCAGTTCAAGCAATAGTTAACAAACAACTTGGCGCCGTTTTGCAAAGCAGCCAAATCATTTGTGCGCTCTGGAGCACGATCCAATGGATGACCACCGCTATTTGCCAAGGCCAGAGCTGGCGCGAATGCCAAGGCTACGATCAGTTTTTTAAGTAATTTCATGCTAAATCTTCCTCTCTGATCAATGACCAGCAAACGTTACGCGTTTTGGCACAGGCTTGAATTCACCCATTGCACTCCACCATGGCATCAACAAGAAGAAGCTGTAGTAGATCAATGCGCAAACTTGGGAAACACGTTCACCTGTTGGCGAAGGAGCTTGTACACCGAGGTAACCCAAGATGATGAAAGACAAACCGAATACCAAGTACACATATTTGTGCCAATCTGGACGATAGCGGATTGATTTCACTGGAGATTTGTCGAGCCATGGCAAGAACGCCAAGATCACAACAGAACCACCGAACAATACAACACCCCAGAATTTCGCATCCAAACCGAAAGGCATCATGCCTACGATCGCAACCAAAGCGATACCTGCAATCGCAGCCTTGGTTGTGAACGCCAATTTAGACTTCAACCAGATCAAGGATACATAAGCTGCTACGCCGAACTGCACAACGTACAAGAATTCAGAAGTGGTTGCACGCAAGATCGAATAGAACGGTGTGAAATACCATGTTGGCGCAATGTGTGGAGGCGTTTTCAAAGAATCTGCTGGAATGAAGTTGTTGTACTCCAAGAAGTAACCACCCATTTCAGGCGCGAAGAACACCACTGCACTGAAGATCGTCAAGAATACGCAAGTACCGAAGATATCGTGGAAAGTGTAGTAAGGATGGGAAGGTACGCCATCGACTGGATGACCATCTGGGCCCAAGTTTTCTTTGATTTCGATACCGTCTGGGTTGTTGGAACCGACTTCGTGCAAAGCGATCAAGTGAGCAACCACCAAGCCCAATAAGACCAAAGGAATCGCGATCACGTGGAAAGAGAAGAAGCGATTCAATGTCGCATCAGAAACCACGTAGTCACCACGAATCCACAAGGACAAATCTGGACCGATGAAAGGAATCGCACCAAACAAGTTCACGATAACCTGTGCGCCCCAGTAGGACATTTGGCCCCATGGCAAGAGGTAACCGAAGAAAGCTTCCGCCATCAAGCACAAGAAGATCGCGAAACCGAACAACCACACCAATTCACGTGGCTTACGATAAGAACCGTAGAGCAAACCGCGTGTCATATGCAGATACACAATGATGAAGAAGGCAGAGGCGCCGGTCGAGTGCATATAACGCACTAACCAACCTGACGGCACTTCACGCATGATGTATTCAACCGAAGCAAACGCCAAGTTTGCATCTGGTTTGTAGTGCATCACCAAAAAGATACCGGTGACGATTTGGATAACCAAGACCAACATCGCCAAAGAACCGAAGATGTACCAGAAGTTGAAATTCTTCGGTGCATAGTATTGACCCCATTGGTCATTCCACAATTTCGTCAATGGAAAACGGGAATCGATCCAGTTCATGGCTTTATCCACTGCTGGAGCGTCGTCTGGGAGTTTTTTCTCAACAAATGCCATGATTAAGCCTCGCCTTTCTCATCTTTACCGATGATGATTTTGGTATCCGATAAAAACATGTGACGTGGCACGTCCAGATTTTGTGGAGCTGGTTTGTTTTTATAAACGCGGCCAGCCAAGTCAAATGTAGAACCATGGCATGGGCACAAGAAACCACCTTGCCAATCGTCTGGCAAAGAAGGTTGCGCACCTGGTGCGAATTTGGAACTTGGAGAGCAACCCAAGTGGGAGCAAATACCGACAGCCACCAAGATATCACTGTGTTCTTTGCGGGCACGCGTTTGTTTATCGCAGTACTCTGGCATATCCATGGTGTATGGTTTTTTCGATTCTGGATCGGCAACTTTGTCTTCAGTCTTTTTCAAAGACTCCATCATTTCTGGAGTACGCTTCAAAATCCAAACTGGCTTACCGCGCCATTCTGTTGTCGTCATCTCACCTGGTTTCAAAGTAGAAATATCCACTTCTACTGGAGCACCCGCCGCCTTCGCGCGTTCGGATGGCTGAAAAGTGCTGACGAGCGCGCCTGCCGTTGCCAAGCCTGCAGCACCGCCGGCCGCACACGTTGCAACGAGTAGACCGCGACGGCCTGAATCGACCTGCTTTTCGTTACTCATACAAACCCCAATCTATCAAAAATCAAAACTTGACGAAGTACACTGACCTGCGCGAATTGAGACCAAAATACAAAAGCGTCGCTCGCGCCAGCGCTCACGCCTGACTAGACACCTTGCAAAACTGAACTGAATTACAACAGACCCTACACTTCCCACAACCTTAAATTATAAAGGAGGCGCGAAGTGATTTAAAGAAAAAGATGATACAGCGAGCAATTTGCGCTTGAATTCCACGTGAATGACGCGAAATATTCACGATTTCCTGACAAAAGCAGCGCCGGATAGCAGTACCCTACACTTAGTAGATTGATACTTTGCACGTGCTAGACATACTTTGCTCATGTAAATTTGACAGGATTTCACATTGAACATCACACAAATTTCAAGTGAAGCGTTAGTAT
The DNA here is from genome assembly GCA_964459555.1 of uncultured Burkholderiaceae bacterium. GTDB lineage: Bacteria > Pseudomonadota > Gammaproteobacteria > Burkholderiales > Burkholderiaceae_D > Undibacterium. The sequence continues at coordinate 5,396 of CAYWNE010000147.1, forward strand.
ATTGTCGCTTTACTAGCAAACCAATTTACCACCACGAACGCAGCAACCTAAGGCACATGTGCCACGCAGGCTGATTGATTCGGGATCAATAAAATCGAAGAAGGGGAATACGATGGGAATGATGCAGGAATTTAAAACGTTTGCGACCAAAGGGAATGTTATCGACTTAGCGGTCGGTGTGATTATTGGCGCAGCGTTCAGTAAGATTGTTGACTCTCTGGTCGGAGATATAGTTATGCCGGTCGTCAGTAAGTACTCCGGAGGTTTGGATTTCGCAAACTACTTCATCCCCCTAAACGGCCAAGTCGACAAAACTTTGGCCTCTGCGAAGGCCGGGGGAGCCGTACTTGCCTACGGCAATTTCATCACCGTTTCACTGAACTTTTTGATTTTGGCTTTCATCATTTTTCAAATGGTACGCTTGGTGAATATGATGAAGAAAAAAGATGCTGACGCTTCAGCACCAGAGGAACCAGCGCCAACACCAGAAGACATCGCTTTATTGCGTGAAATCCGCGATGCTTTGAAAAATAAATAAGCGACGCTCAAAGTTTCACTGATTTTCTAAGCCTACAAAAAATGGCGTCAATGCAAATTGACGCCATTTTCCAGTGAGCCAGTCTCAATCGAGCTATGTGCGATTAGACGGGGTTGTCGATGTCAACAAAATGATGTTCAATGCCGAACTGGGTTTGCAGGTAAGCGCCCAAGGCTTGTACCCCATATCGCTCGGTTGCATGGTGTCCGCAAGCGAGATAGGCGACGCCTGATTCTCGCGCCAAATGAACGATAGGCTCTGAGATCTCACCGCTCAGAAACACCGTTGCACCCGCATCAATTGCGTTTGCTAACATCGAATGCGCCGCTCCTGTGCACCAAGCCACACGACCTATAGTTTGATGCGGATCACCAATCACCGTCGGCACACGGCCCAGTTGCTGCTCCACCAAATGCGCTAGGTCACTGACCATACTCACGCCAGGCAAAGAGCAACGTCCCAGCCAGCCGATCTCGTCGTCGCCAAAACGACCATCATCCTCGAGCTGCAGGCGCTGTGCCAATTGCGCGTTATTACCCATGGTTTGATGTGAATCCAGAGGTAAATGATAGGCAAACAAAGACATATCATGATCGAGCAAAGTCTTCAGGCGCCTGTATTTCTGGCCGATCAAACGCATATCTTCACCGCGCCAAAAATAGCCGTGATGCACCAGAATCGCATCGGCCTGTAGGCGAACCGCTTCGTCAAGCAAGAGCTGACAAGCGGTCACACCGCTCACAATGCGCCGAATTTCACGTCGCCCTTCCACCTGCAGCCCATTTGGGCAATAATCACGGAATCGCGCCACTTGTAATTCATTGGCAAGGTGTCGCGCCAATTCGTCTCTATCGATTGCTTGTCCTAACATCTGGTCCTCATCATGCGTCGTCTTTGGCTACTCTTCGCACAAACCATCACGGTCGGTTTGGCACTTTGGTTTATTGTAACGAGCTTAAAGCCAGAATGGGTGCGTCAAGGCTTCAATGGCAGCAAGAATATTTCATTCAGCTCGACCGCAACGATCAAAGAATCCAATCGCGCACTGCCTATCGCACAAAGTTCCTACCGCAACGCCGCGCAACGATCTATGCCTTCAGTGGTCAGCATTGGCACCTCAAAAGATGACTCCAATGCTGTGCATCCATTACAGAATGACCCTTTCTTCAAGCGCTTCTTCGGCGATCAATTGCCGCAACGTTCAGAACGTCCTGCCAGCAGTGGTTCCGGCGTAATCGTTTCACCTGAAGGTCACATCATCACCAATTTTCACGTGATCGAAGGTGCCGATAGTATCGATGTTGCGCTCGCCGATGGACGCACCGCGAAAGCTGCGGTGGTGGGCACGGATCCCGAGACAGATTTGGCAGTCTTACAAATCAACCTCAAAGATCTGCCCGCGATTACCTTAGGTCATTCCGACAATGCACAAGTCGGCGACATCGTGCTGGCGATTGGCAACCCTTTCGGCGTCGGGCAAACCGTCACCATGGGCATCATCTCGGCGATGGGTCGCAATAGTGTCGGCATCAATACCTATGAAAATTTTATTCAGACCGATGCCGCCGTGAATCCCGGCAATTCCGGTGGTGCACTAGTCGATGTCGATGGCAATCTACTCGGCATTAACTCTGCCATCTATTCGCGCAATGGTGGCTCACTCGGGATCGGGTTCGCTATTCCCGTTTCCACTATCAAGTCGGTGATGGAAGAAATTATTACCAAGGGAGAAGTGGTGCGGGGTTGGATTGGTGTTGACCCGCAAGACATTACCGCGGAAATGGCGGAAAGCTTTAATCTTAAGCAGGTAACTGGCACCATCATCGCAGGTGTGCTCCGCAATGGTCCAGCCTTTCAAGCTGGCATTAAACCAGGCGATATCTTGACGCAAATCGGCAAAGATCCGATTCGCAATCGGACTGATATGTTCTATCAAATCGCCAAACTCAAACCGAATAGCAAGGTGACTTTCAAGATTTTGCGCGAAGGCAAAGAAATGAGCGTGGATGTAATCGTTGGTAAGCGCGAAATTCCTAAACCTGAAAAATAAGCGCTTGTTTAAGCTGGAAATACCGAATCAAATACCGAAAGAAAAACATGCACGTGATTGATCTGGATCGCTACTTAAGCGAACTCGCCGATAACAACAACCGCGCTTGGTTTGTGATGAACAAACCGCGCTACGATATCCTGCGAGCAGAATTTCTCGCCTTCGTCACCGAACTGATTGCGGCGATGAGCAAGTTCGATCCCGAAATCGCGCAGTGCGATCCCAAGAAAGCCATGTTTCGAATCAATCGTGATGTGCGCTTCTCAAATGACAAGTCGCCATACAAAACGAATTTCTCCGCAGCTTTGATTCCGAATGGCCGCAAGAAACCAAGCGAAGGCGGCGGTCCTGCTTACTATTTTCAACTGGGCGAAGGTCGTTTGTTTTTCGCAGTTGGCGAATACATGCCACCCGCCGATCGTTTAAAGGCGATACGACAAGGTATCGTCGATGACGCTGAAGGCTTTAAGAAATTGATCAAGAATAAGAAGCTGCAAGCACGCTACGGTGCACTGGTTGAGGAAGGCAAATTACAACGCCCACCCAAAGGCTATGATCCTGAGCATCCTCACATCGAGTATCTAAAGTTGAAAAGTATGATGGTGTGGACTGAAATGCCACTCAAAGGCTTGCTACACGAAGACGTGAAGAAACATCTGATCGACGGCTTTAAAGATGCTTACGTTTTAGTGCAGTGGCTGCGCGCATTGCCGCAAGCATAATTAATCAAGCCAGTCCTTTCAAGCTTGATCGTTTTCTGGCGCGGTGGTCGCTTTGACGAATATCGGGGAGACCAACAATCCGACTTCAAACAACAACCACATCGGAATCGCCAAGGACAATTGGCTGACCACATCAGGTGGCGTCACGATCGCAGCAACCACGAAAGAGCCGACGATCACATAGCTGCGTATCGCTTTAAATTTCTCGATACTGACGATCCCCATACGCACCAAGATTACTACGACCACCGGCACCTCAAACGTCATGCCAAAAGCGAGGCACATTGACATCACAAAGTCGAGATAGTTTTCAATGTCAGGCGCGACCGTAATCGAAGTCGGCGCGAACTCTGAGATAAATTTAAATACGCGTCCAAAGACAAAGAAATAACAGAAGGCGACACCAGCAGCGAACAGCACGGAAGACGAGATCACCAAAGGCGCAATCAATCGTTTTTCATGCGTGTACAAACCCGGTGCGATGAAGGCCCAAGCTTGATACAAGACCCAGGGCAAGGCAACCACAAAAGCGACGAGCAAAGTCACTTTCATCGGCACCAAGAAGGGTGAGATCACACCGGTCGCAATCATCTTCGAACCGGTCGGTAGCGCGGCGATCATCGGCGCCGCAAGAAAATCATAAATCTTCGATGGGCCCGGCCAAGCAAACAAAGCGATACAAACAATCGCAATGCCCGCGCAGGCTTTGACCAAACGATCGCGCAACTCAACGAGATGGGAGATAAAGCTTTCCTGCATTCCCATGAAATTATCATCACTCATGGGCATCCTAGCTGATGTGAGGTTCAAACATGAACATTAGAAAAAACTCGCTGGGGTAACGGATTTCACGCGATGGCGTGCCATGCGGGCAGCACCGGAAACGATGCGAGTACGCTGACCATGACGGCTTTTATACCAAGACGGTACATTGCTGGTTTTCGCTAATTTCTTACGACGAAAATCTTTGGCTTTTTCCGCCAAAGCTTCGAGCGCATATTGGCGATCATGGTAAGAATAAGAATAGGCAGGTTCAGGCTCAACCAGAGTATTGAGCTCCTGCTGCGCCGCGCTGAGCTCTTGCTGCACCGTTTGTTCAATTTCTTGCGCCGCGCTTTGGACTTCTTGCTGCATCTTACGCAGCTCTTCCATTTCCATTTCGCGACTGACTTCCGTCTTCACTTGGCTGATATAGCGCTGCGCGCGACCGAACAAGGTGCCCGCCATGCGCGCCACCTTGGGCAGATCTTTAGGGCCAATCACAACCAATGCGACGGCCCCGATGACGGCTAACTTAGTAAGTCCGAGATCTATCATAAACGTGATCGATCACTGAAGCGAAAATCAGTGGTTCGACTTGTCCTTAGTCTCAACGTCAATGACTTTTTGATCCGCAGGCTTCGCAGCATCTTTGGATGCTTCGTCTTCGCCCTTCATGCCGTCTTTAAAACCTTTGACCGCTTTGCCCAAATCGGAGCCAACGTTACCGAGCTTCTTCGTGCCGAACACTAAAACCACCACCAACAACACGATCAGCCAATGCCAAATACTAAATGAACCCATCTTGTTTCCTTTTCGAGCTTACGCCCAAGAATTTACTCAAATTTCGATTACAGCTTAGCGCCACCAAGCACATGCATGTGCAAATGATAAACCACTTGGCCACCATTCGGGCCGGTGTTGATCACGGTTTTAAAGCCGCCTGATTTGCTGCCGTCAGCATTCTCAACATAGGCACAACCATGCTCAGCCGCCAGTTTTGGCGCCAATTCCAGCATTTTACCTAACAATGCCGCATCTTCCGGTTTGGCGTCGGCTAAGCTAGCCAAATGCTTCTTCGGAATAATCAAGGCGTGAAACGGCGCCGCTGGGTTGATATCTTTGAACGCCAACAAATCATCATCTTCATACAAAACCGAAGCCGGGATTTGTCTGGCGACGATTTTACAAAATATACAGTTATCCATGCGAGAGCCCTAGGACATTCAAATACTGTTACAAAACTTACCGATTTACTCAGGTCGCGCCGCTTTTTCGACCAAACCTGAGATCCCTTCGCGTCGCGCAAGTTCATCCAAAACCTGCTGCGGATGCAGATTATACT
>CAYWNE010000148.1:0-10695 GCA_964459555.1 uncultured Burkholderiaceae bacterium
TCAAAACACCAGAGGGATTAACAGGCGTATCACTTTTTTTCTCGCTCCGCATTTCTGCGGGAGGCGAACTATAGCAAGAAATAATGCTATTCGGCAAGTAGGATCTAAATGATTTATATTAATTATTGTTACTCACCTTCTCGTAGCACACGAATTCCGCTGCGATTCGAGATAAACCAAACCAATAACAAAACGCCCCGCTGGCGCGGGGCGTTTTCATTAGCATTAAACAGGCTTGTTATTTATACCTTCAAAAGCCCTAACTGAAAATGGGCTTACATGTTCTTGAAGTTTGCGGGACGCTTCTCTAAGAAAGCATGCATACCTTCACGCTGATCATGCGTGCCAAAACTTGCATGGAACAGGCGGCGCTCATAGGCGACACCTTCGGTTAAGCCAGATTCAAATGAACGATTCACTGCATCCTTAATCATCATCACCACCGGCAAGGACATCGATGCAATCGTGGTGGCCGCCGCCATCGTCTCTTCCATCAATTTATCCAGCGGCACCACACGCGATACTAAACCTGCGCGCTCGGCTTCATTCGCATCCATCAAACGCGCGGTCAAACAAAGATCCATCGCTTTGGATTTGGAGATGGCGCGTGGCAGACGCTGCGTACCACCGCAGCCTGGCAAAGTCGCCAGCTTGATCTCTGGTTGACCGAATTTGGCATTATCAGCAGCGATGATGAAATCGCACATCATCGTCAATTCACAACCACCACCGAGCGCATATCCAGCCACCGCAGCGATGACCGGTTTGCGCACACGCAAAATATGCTCCCAGTTCTTCGTGACATAGTTACCCTTATAGGCATCCATATAATTGTAGTCTGCCATCGCCGCGATATCAGCACCTGCAGCAAATGCCTTTTCGCTGCCTGTAATAACCATGCAGCCGATTTCATCATTCTGATCAAAAGCTAACAAAGCATGACCCAACTCATCCATCAATTGGTCGTTCAATGCATTTAAGGCCTTTGGGCGATTCAAAGTAATTACGCCCACTTTGTCTTTGATTTCAACAATAATGTTTTGATATTCCACGGGTCACCTGTAAAAAGAGTGTTCTAGAATTTGCTAGAAAATTTAATTTGCGTTGATCGCCAACATCACATCATACCCCTTCCCGTTTTCCGCGGTCTAGTCGATGGCGATACTTGCAGCCACCGCGCGAAAGACGGCCTTACTGTTAAAATGCGGACAAACGACTTCGGATTTTCAGACTATGTGGCTACTTGCACTTGAGGCCTTTGGTGCCTTTTTCATTTTTGTCTTCATTATTTGGTGGACCATGTTTTCTGGTCGCCCAAGTCAACAGAAAAAACAAACACAAAAAGACAAAGACGAAGCATCATCCTAAGGTCGTAGATAGAGCCCACCGCAAACCTGAGCCCAAGCCTGAACTCAGTGCAAAGTTCTAGGCAAAGACAACACAAACTCAGGAATCGGCACTTCGAACCGATGACCATCCTCGGCCACACAGAAGTAATGCCCTTTCATCGTCCCATGCGGCGTCTCGAAGGAACTGCCGCTTGTGTATTCAAAGCCTTCGCCAGGTTTTAGAAGCGGTTGATGTCCGACCACACCTAAGCCCTTTACCTCGTGCACTTTGTTATTGGCATCAGTAATAATCCAATGACGTGAGATGAGTTGCGCCGGGACTTGTCCCGTGTTTTTGATCGTAATGGTATAGGCAAAAACGAACTGCAATTTATCTGGGTTCGATTGATCTGCAAGGTATTGGGTCTGCACACTGACCGAGAAATCATACATAGGCATAGATTTTGCGACATCCTTTCTGTGCAATCCGCGAGCTCTTCTGCGACGGTGTCCTATTCAAAAACACCATAGTACATCTCGGCTCGCCTATCGATTATTGGAACGAATACATCATCTTACTTGAGCACGAGAATATCTGCAGGAGTAAAATACGGCTTTGGCTGCGCTTCCCTCGTCGAGGATGCTTGACTAGACTAAAGAGCCAACACCCCAGCTATTTTTTGCAATCTTACAGATACCCATAATTCGATCATGACGACTTTTCGCATCGCCCCCAGTATTCTTTCCGCTGACTTTGCCCGCTTGGGCGAAGAAGTTCGCAATGTGGTTGCCGCCGGCGCCGACATCATTCACTTTGATGTCATGGATAACCACTACGTGCCGAATTTAACGATCGGCCCTTTAGTCTGCGAAGCGATTCGTCCTCATGTACAGGTCCCTATCGATGTCCATCTGATGGTAAAGCCTGTCGATCGCATCATTCCCGACTTTGCTAAAGCTGGCGCCAATATCATCACCTTCCACCCAGAAGGCTCTGAGCATATCGACCGCAGTTTGCAGCTGATTCGTGATCACGGTTGCAAAGCTGGTTTGGTCTTGAATCCGGCCACGCCATTGAATGTCCTTGAGCACGTGATGGATAAACTGGACATCATCTTGTTGATGTCGGTGAACCCTGGTTTTGGGGGCCAGTCCTTCATCCCCCACACTCTCAAGAAAATCGCAGCGGTGCGGAAAATGATTGACGAATCTGGACGCGACATCATGCTTGAGGTCGACGGCGGTGTGAAGATTGATAATATTCGCGAAATCGCTGAGGCTGGAGCTGATACCTTCGTCGCAGGCTCGGCGATCTTTGGCAAACCCGACTACAAAGCTGTGATCGACGCCATGCGCCAAGAATTAGCTGCCGCAAAACACTGATATCAACAGTACCCAGCACTCCCATCGTCTAATGATTTCGTTGTACAAACAAACGCGAGTATGACATCGCGTTTGTGCAGAGCTAAGCCAAAGGAATGCGCTATCTTTGGCTAGCTATTAGTGCCTTGCATCGACCAAGTACTTGTTTCATTCATGAAGCTCTCCTCAAGCCAAATCTCCGCCATCCGCGCCCTCATCATCGATCTCGATGGCACCATGCTCGATACCGCGCCAGACTTTCTCGCGGCAATCAATCGTATGCGCGCCGACTTCCAGTTGCCACCTTTAGATTTACAAACGGTGACAGATTTCGTTGGCAAAGGATCGGAAAATTTGATCATGCGCGTTCTCGCCGAAGATTTCTCTGAGGACGAACTTCAAGCTCATTTCCCGCTCGCCATGGAGCGCTATCAACATCACTACCTCGCGATCAATGGCGACTTTAGTGTACTGTATGAGGGTGTTTTTGAGGGCTTGCTAGCTTTGAAAAAATTAGGGATGCGTTTAGCCTGCGTCACCAATAAGCCGATTGCATTCACCGAGCCTCTATTAGCAAAGAAAAACTTGAAACAGTTTTTCGAGGTGGTCTATGGCGGCGATTCATTTACCCGCAAAAAACCCAATCCACTACCATTAACAGAAGCATGCCGTTATTTTGGGCTAGCACCGGAGCAAGTTCTTGCGATTGGTGATTCTAGCAATGATGCTCGAGCCGCGCGTGCCGCAGGCTGTCCGGTATTGGTGGTGCCATATGGTTACAATCATGGCGAGGCTGTACAAACCATAGAAAGTGATGGTATAGTCGCCTCATTGCTGGAAGTTGCTGAAATTTTAGTCAAACAAAATCGAACGAACTAACGGCAACAACGTACAGCAAAACTGAAACAAATTCATTCAAACAACATCTATCACAAATAGCATGTTCCTCGATAAGAAACGTCCATCAACAATTCCAGGCACCTTTGAGGCCTGGCTATGGCGACGCTGGCAAGCTTAAGACCAGCGCGGATGTTGTCGTCTATTCCAATTCAGTACCAAATGGAATCAGAACATTTACAACATCGACGTTTTTTCATCTCTCGTCATCTTTGACACCGATTTACTAGCACGACCAACAATTTAGATTTGCAGCTTCGCACTAACTCTATGGCCTGAGGTCTGTCGAGCTATGCGTTTCTCAATGCCCGGAAACTAGCTAACACGCTGGCTCTGAGCAAGGATCGAAATCAAGGTTTTGAGAACTTAAACGACATCATGACTGAACTTGAATTTAAATCTCTGGCAGCACAAGGCTTCAATCGCATTCCCATGATTGCTGAAGCCTTTGCCGACCTCGAAACACCGCTCACGCTTTACTTAAAACTGGCCCAAGCGACCAATGGTGGCAAACATAGCTTCCTACTCGAGTCGGTCAAAGGCGGTGAACGCTTTGGCCGCTATTCTTTCATTGGTCTACCAGCTAGCACCGTAATTCGCTCCCATGGCATGCGAAGCGAAGTCATCAAGAATGGGCAAGTAGTCGAACAGCATGAAGGCAACCCACTCGACTTCATCGCCGAATATCAAAGCCGCTTCCGCGTCGCTCTGCGCCCTGGCTTGCCACGCTTCTGTGGTGGTTTAGCCGGCTATTTTGGTTACGACGCCGTACGCTATGTGGAAAAACGTCTGGAACATTCCGCACCGAAAGACGACCTCGGCTTACCGGACATTCAACTGCTACTCACAGAAGAGTTAGCGGTGATCGACAATGTGTCCGGCAAACTCTATCTCATCGTCTATGCGGATCCAACACAAGCAGAAGCTTGGAGTAAAGCGCGTCAACGCTTGAAGGATTTACGTGCGATGTTGCGCCGTAGTGTCGACGTACCAGTCACTTCCGCTTCCGTTCGCACCCAAGAAATTCGCGACTTTGCTAAAGAAGATTATCTTAAAGCTGTGCTGAAAGCCAAGGAATACATCATGGCCGGTGATCTGATGCAGGTACAAATCGGTCAGCGCATCAAGAAACCCTATGTCGATTCACCACTATCTCTTTATCGCGCGCTACGTTCGATCAATCCGTCGCCTTACATGTACTTCTACAATTTCGGCGATATGCATGTGATCGGCGCCTCACCAGAAATTTTGGTGCGTAACGAGCAGCTCAGCGATGGCAACAAGAAAGTGACAATACGCCCCCTCGCAGGCACACGACCACGCGGTGCGACACCAGAACGCGATGAAGAACTGGCAGTGGAATTACTAGCCGATCCCAAAGAAATCGCGGAACACGTGATGCTGATCGACTTAGCACGCAATGACATCGGCCGTATCGCGCAGACTGGCAGCGTCAAACTCACCGAGAAAATGGTCATCGAAAAGTACTCACACGTGCAACACATCGTGTCGAACGTCGAAGGTTTGTTGAAACCGAATATGTCGAATCTCGACGTGCTGAAGGCGACCTTCCCAGCGGGTACTTTATCAGGCGCACCGAAGGTGAGAGCAATGGAACTAATCGACGAATTAGAACCCATCAAACGCGGCATCTATGGCGGCGCTTGCGGTTATCTCTCTTTCGGTGGCGAGATGGATTTAGCGATTGCCATTCGCACTGGCGTACTCAAAGATGGCATGCTGTATGTACAAGCGGCAGCGGGCGTCGTCGCTGATTCTGTGCCAGAAATGGAATGGCAAGAAACGGAGAACAAAGCACGCGCCATGTTGCGTGCGGCAGAACAAGTACAAGATGGGTTAGATGGAGACATTTAACTTATGGCACATAAATCCAATCAGCGGGCGCAGCTCTTTGTTGCACACGCTCGCAATATCGACATATTGCTGTGCTGTGCGCCTTGATCTGCATCCCGCTGGTTGAATTTCTGTCGCCATAAGTACTGAATTCGATCTGTATAAAAAATTCAAAATTCTCTGTATTGAGAGGTTTAAATAATATGCTACTAATGATAGACAACTACGACTCTTTCACCTACAACCTCGTGCAATATTTTGCCGAGCTCGGTGAAGACGTTCGCACTTATCGCAATGATGAAATTACGATAGAAGAAATCGAGGCGCTGAAGCCTGATCGCATCTGTATTTCTCCAGGGCCTTGCACGCCCTTGGAGGCGGGTATTTCAGTCCCTTTACTCAAACACTTTGCGGGCAAACTGCCGATTCTCGGTGTGTGCTTAGGTCATCAAAGCATCGCCGAAGCTTTCGGTGGCAAAGTGATTCGTGCTAAAGAGGTCATGCATGGAAAGACCTCACCGATTGCCCACACCGGCGTTGGTGTCTTCAGTGATTTGCCAAGCCCCTATATTGTCACCCGTTATCACTCGCTCGCAATTGAGCGCTCCAGCTTACCCGATTGCTTAGAAGTGACTGCTTGGACTGAAGACGGCGAAATCATGGGTGTGCGCCACAAAGAATTCGATATTGAAGGCGTGCAATTCCATCCTGAATCGATTTTGTCTGAGCACGGCCATGCTCTCTTAAAGAACTTTTTAATGGGGAAGTAAGATGAATATCTCACAGCAAGAAGCATTGACGCGTTTGATCGAACACCGCGAAATTTTCCACGATGAGATGTTGCATCTATTCCGCCGCATCATGGGTGGGGAAATGTCGCCGATCATGATCGCGGCTCTGACCATGGGCTTGCGCGTCAAGAAAGAAAGCATTGGCGAAATTACAGCTGCAGCGCAAGTCATGCGTGAATTCTCGACCAAAGTGCCGATGGCTAACACCAAGAATTTGATTGATATCGTTGGCACCGGCGGCGACGGTGCACATACCTTCAATATTTCGACGGCATCGATGTTCGTAACGGCAGCGGCAGGTGCACGTGTGGCCAAGCACGGTGGTCGTAGCGTATCGTCCTCGTCTGGTAGTGCTGATGTTTTAGAATCGCTCGGCGTTAACATCAATCTGCAACCGGAACAGATCGCTCAATCGATCGCGCAAACCAATATCGGCTTTATGTTCGCACCGAATCATCACGCTGCGATGAAACATGCAGCGCCGGTACGTCGTGAACTTGGTGTGCGCACCATTTTCAATATTTTGGGACCACTCACCAACCCAGCTGGTGCGCCAAATATTCTAATGGGCGTATTTCATCCTGACTTGGTCGGTATTCAAGTCCGTGTCTTGCAACGTCTTGGTGCGCAACATGCCATCGTGGTTTGGGGGCGTGACAATATGGATGAAGTGTCACTCGGTGCGCCAACCATGGTCGGTGAACTCATCAACGGTGAAATTCGTGAATACGATATTCATCCCGAAGACTTTGGTTTGCAGATGGTTTCAAATCGCAGCCTCAAAGTATCGGGTGCGGAAGAATCGAAGGCCCGCATTCTCGATGTATTGAATAATGTGGCTGGACCAGCAACCGACATCGTCTGCCTCAATGCAGGAACGGCATTATATGGCGCGGGCATTGCTGACTCGATTGGCGATGGCGTGAAGAAAGCGCAAGCAGCGATTGCATCAGGCGCAGCCAAAGCCAAACTCGAACAGCTGATCGAGGTAACGCATCAATTAGGAAAGTAAGATGTCCAATATTCTGAATAAAATTATCAGCGTCAAAGTAGACGAAGTCGCTCGTGCGAAAGCGCATCAGTCCTTGCATAGTTTACGTGCCGAGGTCGAAAGCAATCACGAAGCGAAATCGCAAATCCGAGGTTTCGAACAAAGTATGCGCGCCAAGATCGCACAGGCGCAGGCCGCAGTCATTGCAGAGATCAAAAAGGCATCACCATCAAAAGGTGTGATTCGCGAAAACTTCGCCCCTTCGGAAATCGCGCAGAGTTACGCACAACATGGGGCTGCGTGTTTGTCGATTCTCACCGACGAACAGTTTTTCCAAGGCTCGGCAGACTACCTGAAGCAAGCTCGCGCCGCCTGCAGCCTGCCTGTGTTGCGTAAAGACTTTATGATCGATCCCTACCAAGTTTATCAAGCACGTGACTGGGGTGCAGATTGCATATTGCTGATTGTGGCTGCGCTCGATCATGGCTTGATGGCAGAACTGGAAGCTTGTGCACATGAACTCGGCATGGATGTTTTGGTTGAGGTGCATAATGCCGAGGAGCTCGAAGCAGCGCTGAAACTTAAGACAGCGCTACTTGGTATCAATAACCGCAATCTCCGCACCTTCGAGGTCAGCCTCGATACCACTTTGCAGCTGTTACCTCACATTTCCAAAGACAAATTGGTCGTGACCGAATCGGGCATCTTCACGCGCGAAGACGTGGCGACTATGCGGGCTGCCAACGTACATAGCTTCCTCGTGGGCGAAGCCTTTATGCGGGCTGCTGAACCCGGCTTAGAGTTACAGAAGATCTTTTCTTGAAGTGCGATGGAGGAAATCGATTTTCCTCCATCTCAAAGAACTACAAGAGCCACCCAGACTACGAAACTAAATGCAGACATTTAGCGAGAATCCTTCAAACGTCGACCAATATTAATCATTTCCTCACGCGACATGCCAAACTCTTTGGCATCTTGCTGAAGCTGCTTAAATTCTCCCTTTGCCGCATATAAGCTAATGTTCGCATTCCACTTGAGGGTACGGTGGCAGACTGCTAATCGACCTGAGGCATCCTGATACTGTCGATTCTGTTGCTCTCTCATAGCACGATAATATCCATTCACCTCATCCAATTCATCAGCATACTTTTGCAAACTCGATTTATCCCAATTTAAGTTGGCCGCTAGTTTCAAGAAGATGCCACGGTCAATAAGGAAAGCATTCTCACGCAAATATTGATTTGCGACTTTCTCACACAGCGAACGACGATTGGCATTCTTCAAATAATCTCCACTACATCCTCGGATGACATTCCTGTGAGGTGGCAGCGGGGAAATCTCCCCAAAGTAAGCTCGTAAAGAATCTAGTTCGGTATGACCTCGATAATCATTAAGCGAAGAAGGCAGGCTAGGCAACTCACGCGCTACGTCAAAATACACATCAAATTTCTTTGCCTGCCCAAAGCGATAGAGTGCATTTTCAAAGGCAGTTTGATCTTGATCGGACGGTGCTAATTTCAATTCACCCAAGGCATAGAGGGCTGCCGCGCCATTATCCGGATCCAACTGCATCCATTGCAATGCGCCAACACGCTCACAGACCGCATCACTACTGAAACTAAACCGCTTACAAATATTATGTGCCATTCCGTACAGGGCAGGGTCGGGTAGATAGATCGCCGTATTCGCCAAAGCATATGCATAGGGGCTTGTTTTCTGTCCAACCAAAGCCTCCAATGAAGCAGAACATTCTTTCACTTGATCGCAATTCGGTGTGCGGGCATAAACCTCTTTACGCGTAGCTCTATCGACAGACGCAATGAGTAAGGACAGGGCCGCACCCTTCTGTCTTGCCGTGCCAGTGTTAGCGATTGCGCGCAACCACTCCTCGAGGGCAAGATCACCACCCTGAATATGATCACGCAAGGCCTCGGCAAACTCATCTTCAGTCCATGTCGCTGAAGACTTCGATGCAAAATCTTTGCAGAGCTCATCCGCATTATTGAACTTAGTTTGCGGCGATTTCGATGTGCCTTCGTTGAAGGATTGTGTGCTCGAACCATGCACTTGCACTGATGACTGGACTTTTTGTTCTGCGCCAACAAGTGCGGTCGTAGCACTCATTTTCTGTGCCGAGGCTTGAGAGCCACCATCAAGCTCCGTACCTCTGCTCTGCCAAAGGAGCAAAAGAACGAGGAGCAATATGAAAACGCCGCCGGCGATAAGCAACCACGCTCGCATGCCCTTCGATTTTTTCTGCTCCATATGCACTCACTTTGGGAATAAAGTTCTGCAGTCTAGAAGAGATCATTGATGCCGTAAACAAAAAAACGGAGGCCTAGCCTCCGTTTTCATCGCAAACAACAGAGCTTCAATTACGCCAACAAGCGTTTCCAAATCTCCGTTGTTGCCGCAGCCTGATTCAGCGAATAAAAATGCAAACCCGGAGCGCCGCCAGCTAACAAGCGTTCGCACATTTGCGTCACCACGTCCAAACCAAAAGCTTTGATCGAGGCACTATCATCGCCGAAGCTTGCTAACTTCAAGCGCACCCAGCGCGGGATTTCGGCGCCGCACATTTCCGAGAAGCGCATCAATTGACTGCTATTGGTGATAGGCATGATACCAGCCACGATAGGCACATCGACGCCCGCTTTTTGTGCGTTATCGACAAATTGAAAATAGGCATCCGCATTGTAAAAGTACTGGGTGATTGCAGCGTTGGCGCCTGCCTTCACTTTGCGAACGAAGTTATTCAAATCGTCTTGTGGTGAACGTGCTTGTGGATGCATCTCTGGATACGCCGCGACTTCGATATGGAACCAATCGCCCGTCTCAGCACGAATGAATTCGACGAGCTCATTCGCATAGCGGAATTCACCGCCCATGCCATAGCCACTCGGCAAATCGCCACGTAATGCAACCAAGCGACGGATGTCATGCGACTGATAGGTTTTAAGAATCTGGCGTATCGATTCTTTGCTACCACCAACACAAGACAAGTGCGGCGCTGCATCGAAACCTTCGTTGCGAATATCTACAACTGTGTCCAAGGTTCCTTGTTGCGTGGTGCCGCCGGCACCAAAGGTCACAGAAAAATACTTGGGATTGAGCTCTGCCAATTTGGCACGGGTCGCTCGCAATTTTTGCGTGCCGTCTTCCGTTTTTGGCGGGAAGAACTCAATACTAAAATTATGAGTTTTCATCGTTCTTAAGAAGTAGTGTCGAGAGCGCCCAAGAAATCACGCTGTACAAGATTGCGCCAAAGGTGGCTGACCAAAATCCGCCAACGTGGAATCCGTCTACCATGCTCGCAACCGCCCAAAACATCAGTCCATTAATCACAAAGATAAACAAACCCAAGCTGAGCACAGTGGCAGGTAAAGTCAGAATAATCAGAATCGGACGCAATACCGCGTTCACAAAACCGAGCACCACGGCCACTACCAGTGCAGTGAGAAAACTATCGATC
>CAYWNE010000149.1:0-10693 GCA_964459555.1 uncultured Burkholderiaceae bacterium
CGCCGAGTGCCCGTGCATTATCAGCATGCATGGCGGCGATATTGATGTCGCGTGCTTTGTACAGCATCAGCAGCATGACGATAAACCAAATACTCCAGGCCATGTAACGTGGTTGCGTATTGGAGAGATCGCCTATCATCCAAAACAGCATGCCACGCAAGCTTTGATCAGGTGCGATCGATAATAGGAGCGTGACAATCGCGCCGCACCCAGCTGCCACGATCACACCGGTCGATAACAACAAGGGCGCACTGCCCTCGGCACTACCGGCACCACGAAAATCGCGATACGCCAAAATAAACAAGAGCGCCGCGACACTCATCGCGCCACCGAAGGCCGCCATGTCGACCAAGACACCAGCGCCGACAAACAAAATCGTCGCCAAGGCACCAACCGAAGCTCCGCCCGACAAGCCGAGGACATAGGGATCGGCCAGAGGGTTGCGTAACAACGCTTGCATTAAGACGCCAGATAAGGCTAGCGTTGCGCCGGTCACAAAGGCGCACAAGGCGCGGAACAAACGCAAATCAAGCACACTTGCTGCCAGGCTTTGGTTTTGGCCATGACAGAGCTCTTGAAACGCTTGAAATAATTCGATCCAACTCAAACTCACCGACCCGGTCATGCAAGCGAACAAGACACTCACGAGCGACATGCCCAGCATGGCGGCTAGCAGAAAAATCGCGCGACGAGCAGTCATCAGCTGAGGCATTCTCGATTTCCTATCGCTGGTTTGGGGTGGATACAAAACACTTTATGACTAGCGACGAGCCTGCGTCTGGTAGGTCGCAGAGCTCGTCTAAAATCAGCACTTTAATGTTTCAATGCTGCGTCAGTTCGCGCCGAAATTCAAAGCGACGAATAACTTCGAACCTGGGGTGTTGTAGTTACGCGCTAACTCATATTTCTTGTCAGCGATATTATTCCAACGCGCCAACACGCTCCAATTCTTCGCCAACTGATAGGTCGCCACCAAATTCATCAAACCATAGCCACCTAAACGGTTTTTATTCGCTTGATCGTCATACCGCTCGCCAGAAAGAACATTTTCAATTCCGAAGCGCCAATCTTGCCAACGGTAGTCGGCACCCAAAGTCGCATGTTGCTTAGAACGGCGCGGCAGACGATTACCTGTCAAATCATCTTTGGGATCCTGAAGATCGACGCTAGCGCGCAGGTGCATTTGATCAAGTTTGGTGCTCGCGGCAAAAGTCCACCCCGACAAACTCGCTTTGTTGATATTGTAGGCGCAGCCATACTTATGGGTGCTTTGCTGAACTGGGCATGGGTAGGCTGTCGCGATCAGATCAGTGATTTTATTATCGTAATAAACAGCACTAATACTCGTCACATTATCATCGTAGAGGAAGCCAACTTCCTTATTTTTACCTAGCTCCGGACGATTCTGAGCAATACCATAACCAGGGTAATACAACTCATTGAAGCTTGGTGCACGGAAGCTCGTGCCGTAACTCGCGTTGGCTCTAAAATTTTCTGTCAGACGGTAACCGTAAGCCAAATTATAGGTATTGTGAGAGCCGAATTGAGAGCTACGATCACGACGCACACTCGCAGTCGCCAAATGCGCTTCTTGTTTCAAAGTATAAGCCGCTGCGTACGAGGTCGTATCACGTTCACCTGAAACACCAGCTGTCGTCGTGCTCACATCTTCATTGCGCTTTTCTGCGATCAACTGCAAAACGTCACGACCAAAACTGATATTGTTCTGCCAGCTCCAACCACGTTGCAAAGTCTCGGCAGTGCTCTTGCCGTAAGATGCATCGGTGAACACGCGATCGTTGCCGCGCGAGTATTGCAAACTCGTATTCCAATCAGCACTGAACTTCCCTTTAACGAAAGCCGCTGTGTTTTCTAACTTCTGCTGGTTACGATCATCATAATTCGGACCTGCATCAAAATCGACATCCAACGTACTTTGCAAGAAAGAGACGCCGGCTTTCCAATTACTATCCAAGGCCCAGCCGAGATTACCGCTGAAACTTTTCTGAGTGTAGCCATCTTTATCTGCATTGTAGGTGTAAGCGCCTGCGCCAGGCTTAGATGCGCTAAAGCCATCGCTAGTTTCACGAGCGGCATTCAGCGCATAGGTGAAGCTAGCATTATCGTTGCCGTAAATACTCGCATTCCAATTACGTAGATGATCACTACCAACACCGACGCTTGCGTAGGAAGATGCAGTTCTACTACCCTTTTTAGTAAACAACTGAATCACACCACCCATGGCATCAGCGCCATAGAGACTTGAAAGCGGTCCATAGACAACTTCGATACGCTCAATTTGCGCGAGCGGAATCGTGCTCCATGTCGCCCCGCCTGTGGTTGATGCACCGACACGCACGCCATCGATGTACACCACGCTTTGTGCATTACCAGCACCGCGAATAAAAATCGATGACACCGAACCGGCTCCGCCAGTACGTGAAATTTCGATGCCGCGTTGTTGTTGCAAGAGATCGACCACGGTGGTCGCACCAGAACGAGCGATGTCCTCTGCGGTAATTACGATGTTATCAGCCAAGACATCCTTCGCAACTTGCGCCTGACGGCCAGCAGTAATAATCACACGCTCGGCGTGATCGCCGTTCGATTGAGATTGTGCTTGCGCAGGAAATGCAGCAGCAACTGCAGCGGTCGCAGCCAAGAGTTTGGAAAGAGAATTCATACACACTTTGAAAAAGAAGGTCACAAGCAACCGAGGTCCCCGTTGGGTGCTTGACTACAAAATGCGCGATAAGGATGGAATAAGAGAGAACAACGGCAAGAGCGAATCTTGACGCACTCGAACATCCCCGTTCGCAGCACTTCACTTATCTTGGCCGGTATCCGGGCTGACAAGCATCACCTTCGAACCTTCCCATGCATCAGCACAGTGGTATTGAGCGAAGACTGGCAGAAGAAATTCTGCGCTTGTACACCGTTGCGGGGGCAGCACACGCTAGCAATTTCGATCAAAAAATTACTTCGTGTTTCCCGTTTAACCGCCGACATGAGCATGTCAGCGAGCACCAAAACTCCCGCATTTTAGCTTTTTCAAGGGAGAAGAACAAGCACAAGCCTTCATGAACCAACCCCAGCCTATGTAAAGCTGACATGGATCAAGGCATGCGATCAAGTCGTGACGCAATGAAGAGAGTCAAGGATCGAGCTTACTGGTCAGTGAAACCCAAGCGGCCAACAAATCACGATGCAGTTCAGAGATCTCTACAAACTTGACACCAACACGAAAAAAGTCGCCACTCAAAATGCAATGCAATACATGAATCTTGCATGGCACTTTATACATTTCTTGGATGTGGTCGATATGAGGAACCTCGAGCATCATCTGATAATCACGATTAATCGCAGCGGGTTGCGGGCATTGAAACAAGATTCCTGAGTCTGAAATATTGATCACCTTAACCGGCAATATCGTACCATCGGCACCCCGAAAGGCACCGCGCCAAGTTACATTAATACGAGGGCTGCGTCTGAGCTCCAGCGGCATAGTTACAATCTGAGGTAGAAAAAATCACCCAAAAAAAATTTACGCAAGGCAATATATTGCATAACGTTACCATGCCTTGGCAAAACAGAGCGTAAAACAATGCAAAAAGGACAGCTAGACGCCAGTCTGCCTCACAATTTACAACACATCAATGGACCAATCGGTCCATTGATGTGTCATCGGAGACTCTTCACGAGCCTAAATCCCGTATCTACCGACTTTTCCAAATCGTATGGGCCAGCCCCGCAACGAAGGCGAGGCCTGCCATTTCCCACAAGAGTAACAAGGTTGCTTGATTGGCCACATGATTAAATCCAAACAAATCAATCCATGGAATGGCGCGCGCTTGGCTGGCCACGTAAGACCAAATCAAGAAAAATGCAAGAAACAAACGTGACGTTCGTGTGATTCGACCAGCAGCGCAAGCCATCATTGCACCTGCTACGAATCCACTCAGCAAGACCTCACCAGATAGCAAATCTTGACCAAAGCTGCGATACAAAACCACGCCACCAAGAAGCAAAGCCAAAGCCAACGCGGTTGCAATCTGTCGCAAGAAACGACGGACACTGCCGCCCTTCGTCACGTCCGTCATACTTTCCATTCCTGCTTGGAAATCCCTTGTACTTATCTCGCCAATGGCGACACCCCAGCACACAACAGCGGCGGCAACCAAACCTGACAAACCTGCATTTGGAACACTTACACCCATTAAGTTAAGAACGACAATGGCAATGATGAGAACTGGCGATGCGAGCAAACTGAGAGCCACGTCAGCAATCACTTGACCAAGAAAGCCGGGCACAAAGACCGAGACACGCATCACGGGTTTCGCCAGATAGGCAACAGGACGCAAGAGATCATTGAGCAATTGCACAGGATTGCGACGTTGACGTGATTGCGATGGCTTGACGCGATCAGGTGAATAACGGTGGAAGAACCTGAAGGCAATGAACAAGGGAATCAAGGCAACCACCGCGGAGAAGAAACGCAGAACAACAAATTTCATCCCCCAAGCATAAGACGGTAACCGCAAAGGCTCCAAAGCTGCATCAAAACTGCTGCCGCCAACTGAGAAATTAGTGGTCGTCACGATCGTTTGCAAGTTCGCAATCAAAGTCATCATTCCCGTGAAATCAAAGACGAACAAAGCACTACCACCAAAACTACCGGGTTTCACAATCTCACCGAGTAAGCTCATTTGCATGACCCACAAAATGAAGAACACGAGGTCACCTAGTTTACCCATCAACCACGGCACGCTATCGAATAGAATCGCGATACTAACCACGTAACAAGCTAAGGGTAAGAATGTCAGAGTATAGGTCTGCAAGAACACCAAAACTTCCAAGCCTGGCTCACCGCGTACCAATTGCAAAACCATCACCGTCGCCATACCGGCATAAGCTAGCAACATAAAATACAGCACGCCGCCGCACCATCGGCTGATCAAGAATAAGCGATTACTGACCGGCGTCGCCGCCACCAAACTACCGATACCGGTGCGCAAATCTTCACCGACACGTCCCCGTATCAAATAGAAACCCGCGAACAATAGTAGGAGTCCAAGAAGCGTCGCGCTACCAATCGCCAAGGCCGAACTCGTGTACAAAGTACGGCGCGCATTGATCGTCAGCATGGCATAACCCGTCGACGGATCGACAATCATGCTCCAACATGCGAGGGCCATCAGAAACAAGGCGAACAGTGTGGTCCATCGACGCGCGCGCAAACGTATTTCTGTCAACACCAAAATTTTGAAGGTATCTTTGCTGTCGCGCATTTGGTCGAGCCAACTGAGTTTGGGCGTTGTGTGAGACAGCCCCGTGCCCACCGTTAATGTGTCGAGTTTAGGCATGGGCATACTCCTGTAAAGAGTAGCGCTGGGCCATCAGCGCATCTTCAAGATCTGGCTCGGACACAATCGCATTTTGATGAGGTTGCAGACTATGGGCGATACGCAATTGGTAACGTTCGCCTTGACGCAAGGCTTGCAGAATTTGCAGATGGCTCTTCATCTGCTCATATTCCGCACCGCTCACATCGACCGTCCAGATCTGACCACGTGCACGGGCAATCATATCGTCCGGTGTATCAAAGCCAATTAGACGCCCTTTTCGCATGATCGCTAATTCGCTGGCAACGCTTTCCACGTCAGACACGATATGCGTCGACATGATGACCAACTTTTCATTACCTAACTCGGCTAAGAGATTTCGAAAACGCAAACGCTCTTCCGGATCCAAACCCGCGGTCGGCTCATCAACGATCAAAATATCGGGATCATTCAACAAGGCCTGCGCGATGCCGAGACGACGACGCATACCGCCTGAAAATTGCGCGGCATTACGATGCGCGTGTTCTGTCAAATTTACGAGATCGAGTAACTCACGAATCCTCTCCGCACTTTTCACACCTTTCAAGCCTGCGAAATACTGCATGAGTTCGAGTGCACTGAGATTTGGATACACCCCAAAATCTTGTGGCAAAAACCCCAAACGAGTGCGTATCGCATCAGGATGTTTGACGATATCAACACCCTGAAAAATGATGCTACCGCTAGTAGGTTTACTGAGCGTAGCGATCATTTGCATCAGCGTCGTTTTACCTGCGCCGTTATGACCGATCAAGCCAACCACGCCGCGTTGCAAATTCAAACTGATATCGTCGACTGCCTTTACTTTCGAGCCAAATTGTTTGACCACGTTTTTGATTTCTAACATTTGTACTCCTCCAAACACATCACTTCATTGATTGATGGTTGAACGATACAAAAAACAGTTCTTACGCGCTCTCGGTTTGAGATAAAGCGCAAAATCAAAGGCATAAAGCGGCGATAATCGTCACGAACGAGAGGTCCACAACGACCAAATGAATTAACAAATCCTTATCTTTTATTAAATTTCCAGAAACATTACTTCTCGAATACAACAGTCCAACACGCGGGCACACGACAGTTCTGCAGCTTTATGATTGAATCCATAAATTACTGTCTTTTGCAGACTTATGTATAAACCTCCGTTAAAGATCGAAGACGAATCACCCTTTTTGCGGCACTGGATTACCATATGGCTGCCCATACTCCTTTGTATCGGTTTTTTTGTCGCTACGGAGTTTATCGTTTTCGAAGAGAAGGAACGCCAGCAAGGCGAACGCCAGCAAAATCTATTTAGCCAAGTAGGTGAGATCCGTGCACTGATTGAATCAGAGCTCAATTCCAGCATCCATTTGGCAACTGGAATGGTGTCTTATATTCAGGCAAAAAACGGCCGCTACGACCAGCAAGAAATACAAGCTTGGATGCAGAACTTGCAAAGGTCCGAGACCAATATCCGAAATATCGCGATCGCACCTGACAATCGAATTCAACTTGTGGCGCCGATCGAAGGCAACGAATCCGCGATAGGCTTATATTATCCGGACAATCCAAGCCAATGGCCGGCTGTTGAGAAAATTATTAAACAAAAAAAACCCACCCTCGCTGGGCCATTTGATCTGAAACAGGGAGGCTCAGGTTTAGCATATCGAGTTCCCGTTTATCTCGATGGAGAGCGCTATTGGGGGCTCGTAAGTACTGTGTTGAAACCTGACGCTGTTTTTGCCAAGGCCGCTCAACGTGCGCAAGAACTCGACATATCAGTGGCAATTATCGATCGAGAGCAACAAGACCTCGACGGCCATGCCAAACGCATCTGGAGTTCGACTACCCTTCCCCCCACTGAGGCCTTGAGCTTTCGCATAGAAGTGCCGGGACGCGATTTGGCGTTACAAGCCCAATCACTAAAAACGGAACACAATATCTGGTATCTATGGAGCCTACGCTTGTTAGGATGGTTGACCGCAAGCGTCGTCGCCACCTTAGTGTGGCGAGTTTTGCGTTCCTATCGACTTCAAAAACTCGCCTCTCTCGCTTTAAGTGAAAGCCGCGAACAATTTATGCGCGCGTTTACAACCGCCCCACAAGGAATGGCCTTGCTCGGAATGGATGGTCGATGGCTTAGAATGAATCCAACACTACTAGATCTAGTCGACTATGACGAAGAAGATCTCGCCTCCTTCACCAGCGCAGAACTTGCGGCCGAATTAGATACCGAGCGACTACTACAGCATTGGCGCCAGCAAGATCAATCAAGTTTGCAATATGAAATTGCTCTGCATCGACGTGACGGCACTCAGCTCGATTGCCTTATAAGTATTGCCTTGGTCGAAAGCAAAAAATTAGTACAGCCCTATTGGATCTTACAAGTAATCGATATCAGTGCCCGTCTCGCTGCTGAGGCGCGGCTGCAGGACAGCGCAGAATACACTCAAGCAATCCTTGATAGCGTGGCCGATGGCATTATTAGTACTGACCTACACGGCAAAATCAAGACCGTGAATCCAGCCGCACTCGCAATTTGGAAAATGTCCGAATCTCAGTTTGCACAGTGCAGTTTCTTGCAGCGCCTGCAATGCGAGGAAAACCCGCTAATCCAAGAACAACTCCAACATTTCTTGGAAGGCTGCGCGCTCTTACGCCCAGGTCAAATTGCGCCATTGCATATAGAAACACAAATCACCGACCACTATGGCGACAAACTCGATATCGAAGTCAGTTTGAGCGCGACCGAACGCAAAGATCACGTGGAATTAATCGTTGTGGTGCGCGACATTAGCGCCCGTAAGCGCCTCGAAACCATGCAAGGTGAATTTGTTTCTATCGTCAGTCACGAGCTTCGAACGCCTTTGACCTCCATCATCGGTTCACTCAGATTGATTGAAGGTGGCGTCTTTGGCAAACTACCCGAAGCACTCGACAAGATGGTGCGCATTGCCTTACAAAATGGACAGCACCTCGCGCTGATCATTAACGATATTTTAGATATGGACAAACTGGCTGCAGGCAAAATGGAGTTCGCCATCGCCGATCACAAACTTGATGAATTAATCAAGCTTGCCATTGAAAACAATCAAAGCTATGCCAAGCAACATCAAGTACATTTTCATTATCATTCTGACGCCAAGTTTGGCGTCAGCTGTGATGCTCAACGCTTTCAACAAATTATGTCGAATCTACTATCGAATGCCGCCAAGTATTCGCACGCTAACGGCCGCATCGATATCGAATGTGAGGCAATTCGAGAGGATGGTAAAGAGTTCATCAAGATTTCAGTACGTGACTTTGGCGAAGGCATCCCATTGCAATATCAAGATAAGATTTTTAAGAAATTCTCCCAGGTGGATGGCAGTAATACGCGCAAGAAAGGCGGAACTGGTCTGGGCCTTTCGATTTGCAAAGAAATGGTACAACAGATGGGTGGCAGTATTGGATTTGAATCTGAAGAAGGTCAGGGATCATGTTTTTACTTCCACCTCCCAAGTGCGAACACTCCCCCAAGCGATATCGACGTTTAATCACGCTAGCTCAATATGAAGACGACATCACTCAACTACTTCAGCAACAAGCATATCGCCACATTGGTTTCGCTTGCTCTACTAACGGTAGCATCACAGGCGCAATCAACAACCGAGACTCAGCATCTGCACCGCGAAGATGGCACCGAGACACTTGCAAGCATTTATCCAGTCGCGAATTGCAAAGGGATTGCTATCATCTCGCACGGCGCCGCTGGCTCAGAAACAGGCTATGTTTATTTAGCCAAAGCCTTGCAAGAGCAAGCATGGTACACAGTCGTACCCGGGCATCGTGAAAGCGGCATGCCAGCCTTACGCCAGCACATGAAAGGAAAAGGCATCATCGGCGGCTTAAAGAACGGACTGTCATCGCTCGTCACTGATGATGGGGCATACCGCGGGCGGTTTCTCGATATTCAAGCGGCTCTACAGTATGCGCAGCAACATTGCGCCAGCGATACCACGATCTTGTTGGGACACTCTATGGGGGCGGCGACAACGATGTTGATGGCCGGTGCTAAAAACAATCTCGGGCTGCAAGCGCCGAAACTTCATTTCGACGCCTATGTTGCGATGTCGCCGCAAGGAGTCGGCAGCATTTTTCCGCAACACGCTTGGGCTAGTATCTCAGCACCGGTACTCAGCATGACAGGAACCAAAGACACCGAGCTCGGTGGCCTCTCTTGGCAAACGCGCCTCGATCCATTTAATGATATGCAAGCACCGTGCAAATGGAGCGCGGTCGTTGAAGGCGCCACTCATATGAGTTTTGGTGGCATGACACGCAACGCCACAGAAAAAAGTCTGATCCTTGATACCACGCTCCACTTTATGGAACAGATCAAACTAAGGCGCTGTGATGCACCGACAACTCGCGCTGGTATCGAGTTGAAGACAAAATAAACAAGCCACACTCACCAATTCATGAGATGCCTGGCTCATCATTGAATCAGGCATCGGAACGCATCAAACTCATTCGAGCTTACCGCGCATACGTTGCAAAGTTTGGTCTTTGTCGATGAAATGATGTTTCAGTGCGCCGAGTACATGCAAGCCAATCGCGATCAGCAAGATCCAACCCATCACTTCGTGCGCTTCGTGGGCAAAATCCGCCAAACCTTCATTGACCGGCAACACCTCGCCAGGCTTTGCCGGATCAGGATGTGGCGCGGCTAACGGCAGACCAAACAATTCGAATCCATGTCCACTCATGGCAGAGAACAGCATGCCCGAAACAGGCATTAACACCGTTGCCGCCAACAAGAGATAATGCGTGAGCTTGGCGAGCAACTGTTCATGGCGCGGATACTCTCCAACAGGTTCTGGCCAACCTTCTTTGATCCGCCACACTATGCGAGCCAATGCCAACGGGAATACCAGAATACCAAACGACTTGTGCCATGGATAGAGTGACCATGTCTCAGTCTCGGCCATATACATCCCAACCGCTAGCAAGGCGATCATCAATGCTGCAATCAACCAATGCAGGCCTATCGTTACTTGGCTCAATTTCTTAATCATACGATTTTCTCCTCATTGTTTAGATTTTGTATTTCAGCGTGTAGGTAGATGCGGCTCCCACTCTGTCGTTTCATCAGTCGCATACTGTAGTCGAGGCCAAGTCTGCTGCCAATTCTTGCTGCGTCGTCGTTGCTCGAAGGCTGAGGGACTTGGGCAGTGGGGATTAGGCGTGACTTTCAACTCAAACAAATCACTCAATCCCCATGGAGCGATCACCTCCAATTGTTCATCTTTCGTCATAGACAGTGCCACGCAAGTTGCAGTCTCTGGCCA
>CAYWNE010000150.1:0-10684 GCA_964459555.1 uncultured Burkholderiaceae bacterium
GGTGGAGTGCCATACCATTTTGTTGGACGTGGATGTACCGTTGGTGACGAAGTAGCAGTGGTCGGCGTTGAAAATACGCGCCGCATTGCGCTCGGAAGCGGCGACTGGACCCGTGTGATCTAATAACTGACCTAACTCTTCAACCGCATTACAGACGTCGGCGCGTAGCATGTTTTCGCCAAAGAACTGGTGGAACATTTGACCGATGGGTGACTTCAAGAATGCTACGCCACCGGAGTGACCAGGGCAGTGCCAAGAATAGGAGCCGTCATTCGCGTAGTGCACCAAGGCGCGGAAAAACGGTGGCGCCAAACTATCGAGGTAAGACTTCGCTTCACGAATGATATGGCGTGCCACGAATTCTGGCGTGTCTTCAAACATGTGAATGAAGCCGTGCAACTCCCGCAAGATGTCATTCGGAATATGGCGCGAAGTCCGTGTTTCACCGTACAGGTAAATCGGGATGTCTGCGTTTTTGTAGCGAATTTCTTCGACGAAGGCGCGCAAAGGCTTCAGTGCCAAATCGCTTTCCTCGTCTGTGCCTTCGCCAAATTCCTCATCGTCAATTGAGAGAATAAAAGCCGAAGCGCGAGACTGTTGTTGTGCGAACTGCGAAAGGTCACCATAGCTGGTAACGCCCAGAACTTCCATACCTTCTTTTTCCATGGCATCGGCCAACGCGCGAATGCCCAAACCAGAAGTGTTTTCAGAGCGGAAGTCTTCGTCAATGATGACGATGGGGAAGCGGAATTTCATTAAGGTCTCCAAAAAGCCTGTTACGGGAGACGCCTGGGCCAGTTCGTTAAACCGCTTGCGCGCCAAAAAATAAAGATGCGAATTTTCGCAGAAATGCAGGTTCAGATGTCAAAAAAATTGAAGTAATTTGTGCAGAATCGACACGATTTCAGGATATTTCACAGCTTTGATACAAAAAAGCCTACAAAAGCGGTTTTATTGGCTTTCCTATAAGTTTAATTTGACTCATTAATCCAGAGGTGCGAGCTGATTGGTGTTCGTTTCTGCTGATTTATTTTTGAAACTTTCTCGTACGCCGTCGACGCTATACAAAATCAGTCCAGCCCAGATCGCCATAAAGCCCACCAGTTTTTCATGTCCGAATTGTTCTTTGTAAAGCCAGACGCCCATTAACAGCTGAATACTCGGTGAAATGTATTGCAGTAATCCTAAAGTAGCTAGTGGAATGCGGCGGGCACCAGCGGCAAATAGCAAAAGTGGAATCGCAGTGATCGGCCCGGCAGCGATGACAAGCGCTTGGGCATTGACGCTGGAGTGCAGAAACGCATTTTGATTTTGCCAAGCGAGGAATAGCAAGTAGCTGAAGGCAAAAGGGAATAGCAGCATCGTTTCGAGCGAGAGACCTTCGAGTGCACCGAGGCTCGCGGTTTTGCGCAGCAGTCCATAGAGACCAAAGGTGCACGCTAAGCTCAGCGCAATATACGGCAAGTGTCCGACATGAAAGCTCATCCAAGCGACACCTGCCGCTGCGCACAGGACGGCAATCTTCTGCGGCGTTCGTAAATTCTCTTTGAGTAGAACGAAACCCAGCAAGACATTGACCAAGGGTGTCATGAAGTAACCGAGGCTGGCATCGACAATGCGGTCATTGTTCACTGACCAAATGTAGATGAACCAATTGGTTGATAGGAGCAGGGCACTGGCAGCGAAACGAGCGATGACGCGTGGTTGCTGGGCGACGGATTTAATCCACGCCCATTGCTGGCGTAGACTCAACACAATCACCAAAAATAATAAGGCCCATACCATGCGGTGCATCAAGATTTCGAGCGGCGGGATATCGCGCAGGGCACGGAAATAAATGGGGAAGAGCCCCCACAGTAGATAGCAGCTCGCTGCGTAAAAGATGCCTTTGCGCATAGTGAAGAAAGCAATGTTCCTAATTGAAGTGTGTCAGAGTCGAGACAGCGGTCTCAAATGAAATGATATCCGCGACGAGCTCCTCATTATCGCAGGAAATGCACTGGCGTGCTTTCGGCTCGCTCAATGTGTTCGATATGCATTTGCCCTTGAAATGAGTCCGCTTATGCCAATATGCGAGACTATTGGGAGCCATGTGCACCGCGTCTTGAAAGAAAAACTATGTGGGCTCTGGCTCTAATCGTTACGATCTTGGTATTGGTTTTTGTTGTGTATCCACGTTGGCGTTTGCAACGTGCATTGCGCAGCGCCTTCCCATCGCATTATTCTAAAATTCTGCGGCGTCATCTTGCTCCGTATCGCCATATGCCCGCTGACGTGCAACTGCAACTGAAGCAGAAGATTAAACAATTTTTGCATGAAAAGACCTTCGTCGGTTGTAATGGTCTCGAGGTCACCGACGAAATGCGTGTCACGATCGCAGGTCGCGCTTGTATGTTGTTACTGAATCGTAAGACCGAGGTCTATCCACGTCTCACACACATTTTGATCTACCCAGATATTTTCCAAGTGCCACGTAAGGAAACGCAAGCTGGGGGTATCGTGGTTGAACATAGTCAGACTTTGGCGGGAGAATCTTGGAGTGATGGCAGAGTCGTCTTGGCGTGGCACGAAGTTCTACATCCAAGCGTCGAAGATGGTCGCGCGCATGACGTTGTCGTGCACGAATTCGCTCATCAATTAGATAGTGAAGATGGTGCTACGGATGGCGCGCCACCATTGCCCTCGACGAAAGCCTATCGTGCATGGGCGGCTGTGTTGTCACGTGAATATGAGCGTTTGCAGTCGTCAGTACAGGCGGGTATTGAAACTTTGATTGATCCCTATGGCACGACTAATCCAGCAGAGTTTTTTGCAGTTTGCAGTGAAGCGTATTTTTACGAGAGTGATGCGTTAGCCTACTACCACCCGCACTTATATCAAGAGTTTTATAAGTTTTATCAGGTTGATCCGCGCGATTGGAAGTAACGTCTGATTGAATTGATTAGGTTTTCAAGGCGTTTTTAAGAGGGGCGTCGTGTTTATTTCGCACGCGCTTCGCTGATTTGTTTGCAAAGCATTTCTGTGGCGTCGAGGACGCGCGGTCCCGCACGATGCAACCAATCACCGGGAATGCTAAACAGATTCTTTCTCTTGACGGCATTGAGATTGGGGAACTGTGTCCACTCTGAGTTGATCTTGCTACTGTCTTTGCCGCTGCTAAAGATGAAATCAGGGTTGGCCGCAATTAATGCTTCGACCGTGATTGTCGCGCTGATGTCTTTGAGGTCAGCGAATACATTCACGCCGCCGCAGGTCTGGATCATTTTCGAAACGAAGTGATCTTTGTTGACGGTCATTAATGGTGACTTCACCATCTGATGAAATACACGAAGTGGGATTTGCTTGTCACGCAGTTGATAGTCTTGTGTGAGTTTCTGCAGGCGTTGGCGGAATAGCCTCGCGTTTTCCTTACCGATATTTTCGGTGCCGCTCAAGATCGCGATTTTTTCTATGCTTGACGCGATGTCCTCGAAATTATGCGGTTCATTCTCATAGACCTTGAGTTGATTGTCTCTGAGTTTTTGTGCCAATAGCTTGGCGTTTCCTGTTCCCCAAATAATCACGAGGTCAGGTTTGAGTGCAAGTAAGCCTTCGAGATCTAAGGCGAAGATGCTGCCGATAGAGGCAATTTTTTTTGCTTCTTCAGGATAGTCGCTGTATTCAGAAACACCGACTAATTTTTTTCCTGCTCCAGCAGCAAAAACTAATTCGGTGACGTGAGGCGCAAGGCTGATGATGCGTTTTGCTGGTTGGCTTAAGCGCACTTCACGTTTGCCATCGTCGACCACACTGACGTCGGCGCGTGCTTCACAGGCTTGAAGAGATATGAAAGCCAGCGCGAGCAGGAACAGAATTTGTCGCGGGCGAGCAAAAACGAACATCATCTCAATTAGATTTCGAGATTGTCGATTAAACGCGTATTGCCGAGTTTGGCGGCTGTCAAAACAACCAATGCTTCGTTGGCTGCGATATCTGCGGCATCAGGCGCTTGCAGGTTAGAACGCTTGCGAATCGCGACATAGTCGGGTTTCCATTGGCGATCCGCGAGACCTTGCATGGCAGCTTGTTCAAGGGCGCTAAAGTCTTGACGACCAGCTCGTACTTCCTCGGCGATACGATTCAGTGTCTGATACAAATATGGCGCTTCAGCGCGTTCCTCTGCACTCAAGTAACCATTGCGAGAGGAGAGTGCGAGGCCATCATCCGCACGCCAAGTTTCTGCTGCGATGATCTCCGTCGGTAGCGCGAATTGCTTGGCCATTTTGCGGATGATCATCAGTTGTTGATAATCCTTCTTGCCGAAGACAGCGACGCGTGGTTGTACGCAAGAGAAGAGCTTCAAAACGACTGTGCTGACACCGTTAAAAAAGCCAGGGCGGAATTCGCCTTCGAGAATACCTCCTAGATCATCGGGAGGTTGTACGCGATATTCTTGTGGTTCTGGGTACAGGTCTTTTTCGGTTGGTGCGAACAACACATACACCCCTTCTTTTTCCAACTTCTCGACGTCAGCTTCAAAAGTGCGAGGATATTTATCGAAATCCTCATTCGGGCCGAACTGCAGACGATTGACGAAGATCGATGCGACAACAGGGTCGCCATGACGACGAGCCAGGCGCATTAATGACAAATGACCTTCGTGCAGGTTGCCCATAGTCGGGACAAAGGCCGTGCGTAGCTGACCGCGCAGCTGATCGCGCAATTCTTCAATGGTGGAAATGATTTTCATGGGGATGTCTGTGTTTTTATTGGTGTGCGAATCTGATCAATCAGACCGGAGCATATGCTAAGCGTACGTAAATCGGCGCAAACGATTCTGCTTGCGTGATCTCAATCAAAGTTTCTTTAGCTAGTTCGAGTAGGGCAACAAAGTTCACGACGACAACAGGAGCACCACGACTTGGGTCAAACAGCTCAGAAAATTCAACGAAATTGTGGTCCTGCAAACGTCGCAAAATCGCACTCATATGCTCACGAACCGAGAGTTCCTCACGACTGATTTTGTGGTGGGCAACTAATTTCGCACGTTTCAGCACGTCTGCCCATGCTTGCTTCAGATCGTTGAGATCGACTTGTGGCCAATGCAAAACCGTGTTTTGTTCGATGAACACTTGTGCATGCAAAAAGTCGCGACCTAGTTGTGGCATGGCGTTGAGTTCATAGGCCGCCAGCTTCATTTGTTCGTATTCCAATAAGCGGCGTACCAAAGCGGCGCGCGGATCGTCGGCTTCTTCACCCTCTTGGGTTTTGTTGCTTGGCACCAGCATGCGCGACTTAATCTCAATCAGCATCGCTGCCATTAAAAGATATTCGGCTGCCAGTTCGAGATTGTGCTTACGAATTTGCTCAACGTAATTGAGGTATTGTTGCGTCACCTCCGCCATAGGAATATCAAGAATGTTGAAATTCTGTTTGCGGATCAGATACAGCAAAAGATCAAGCGGCCCCTCGAAGGACTCTAAGAAAACTTCAAGTGCATCGGGAGGAATATAAAGATCGTTTGGCAACTTGAATAAGGGCTCGCCATAGAGTTTGGCAAATGCAATCCCGTCCACGACGTCGGGAGTCGTGTCATGGCTACCAGCTGGTGGTAATTCTGTCGCAGGAGTGGTCGTCGTAGACATGGGTCGCGCGCTGCATCTGCAGTTGGAGTCTCGTCATGCGCAAGACCCAGCATCAGCAGATGATCCCGCCTTATTTCGTTTGATAGACGTAGGCTTGTTGCTTCACACGAGCCTCGTTGAGACGACGCTGATTTTCGAGATCAATTGGGGCCTTATCCCATAACAAAGCGCGGCCATCACGTTGCGATTGTTCCAGTTGTGGATTGGCTTGCTTGAGACCGTTCAAGAATTGAGTCGCTTCCGATTGATAGAGCGAAAACTGTTTTGAAAATTTCATTGGTAAGAGGCCGTAATAATGGATTTCAAAGGGAAGTCAGGCTTCTGACATTAAGCCGCTATTTTACCTTGTAAAGGCTAGGAATTGCTTGATTTGCTTCAGAATTAGAGTTGCGCGCCGCCTTTATGTTGCTTCGATTCCGCTGAATTTGTAAGGAAGTAAGCTGAGGCAGAGCAATTGCTTAGGGCCGAACGCCGTTGATTGCATTTTCGAAGTGTTGCATACGTTGCAGTAGCAACGAGCAATCGGTCTCTTTGATCAGCAATGCATTGTGCTCAGCTTTGAGGAAGCCGGCCCCGACTGCTTGTTCTAAGAATTGCAGGAGGTGATCGTAATAAGCGTTGACGTTCAATAAGCCAAGCGGCTTGTGGTGGAAGCCAAGCTGCAGCCAAGTGAACATTTCAAAGAGCTCTTCTAGTGTGCCTAATCCGCCGGGCATGGCGATGAAGCCATCGGAAAGTTCGGCCATCAAGGCCTTACGTTCATGCATATTGATGACGATATGCAGTTTATGGAGGGAAGGGTGACCTACTTCACGATCGAACAAGGCTTGCGGAATGACGCCGGTAACATGGCCGCCAAGTCGGAGAACTTCATCGGCGATCACCTTCATCAGGCCGACATCGCCGCCGCCATAGACCAGATCAAGTTTATGCTCAACCAGTTGCGCGGCAAGATTTTTCGCTTGTTCTGTGTAAGCGGGCGAGTTGCCGGGCGCTGAGCCGCAGTAAACACATACCGATTTCATCGCAGGTATTCCTAATGAGATTGATTAGCCTTGCTGTCTAATTTTTATCAAATAATCTTGTGACAGTTTTTCAAATACCTCGCGTGTGTTGCCGCGTAGGTAGGGACTTATTTGGACGATGACTTGGTAACAGCCTCGCGCTAAAGACTCGGACATGGTTTGTAGTTCGGTGTACTTGCGCGGGTTTCTAACGTATTCATAAGAGAGCCAATAGGTTGCAACGACCACCATGTTGGTCGCTAAAGCGTCGATTGTGATGTCATCTGCTTCAAATTCACCATCTGCGCGCAGGCCTATGCAGAGCTCAGTTGCGACTTTGATTTTGTGATTCAAAATTTGTTTGAAAGTCAGTTCGAGCTTGCGATTACGCGTGAGCAAGTCGTTGAGATCGCGGTAGAAGAAACGGTAACGCCAAATCAGCTCGAAGGTGAGATGGAGGTAAGTCCAAATGTCTTGAATATTGGCTTTGCGTCCTTGTGGAAAGGCTAATTTTTTGTTGATTTCTTCTTCGAATTGTAAGAAGAGTGAATTGACGATGTCTTCTTTATTGCGAAAGTGATAGTACAAATTGCCGGGCGAGATGCTCATCTCTTCCGCAATAATGGTCGTCGTGATGTTGGGTTCACCAAAGTCGTTAAATAGCTTCAGTGATAAATCTAGAATGCGGTCGCGAGTGCGTCTTGGTGTCTTTGTTTGCATGAAAATGCCTATAGATCTTATTAGTCTTTAGTCTCGATCGTTTGGCATTAGAATAGCATTGATTAGAGGAATCTCCCAAATTCCTCAAAAGAAATTTACATTTTGACCAAATCTTGTTTGCAAAAAGACTGCAGATTTTTCGAATTGTCTTTATGTTGGCAAATTGTCGTTCTTGGTGTTGATGGCAGGAAGTTCGATCAGCTTTGTTTTGGCGAAGCGATCGTGGAGAAATTGCTTGTCACTTTGCAAGTGCGCCGCAAGGGCCCAAAGCCCGAAGCCTAAACTGACAGGAATAAGAAGTGCACCTTCTTTCAATCCTAATTGGTGCGCTACGATCAAGCCGGGTAGGCACCACAACCATGCTAAACAGTAGCGAACAACCGCCTTAATCAATGGGATTTTTTTGCCATCCAAGTCGACTAGCTTGATGCGCCAAGTCTGCATGGCCAGCGTCTGTCCGCTGCGGCGCCAAAAGAAAACGAAGTAGCAGCCGATTACTACAAAGAGGTATGCCTCACGTGCCGCGCGCAATTTCAATGCGTGTTTGCTTTGCGTCGCGACATCGAAAATGAAGCTGGAAAAAAAGATGACGCCAAAAACCAAAAGCGCCTCATAGATCATGCATATGAGGCGACGTTTAATAGATGGAGTTGGCGTGAGGGAGGCTGTTGCAGAAGACACTATTTATTCGTATTTGGTTGAGAAATTGCTGACGCTTCCAGCTTGGCTGGCGGTACTTTTTTAAGTGGTTCGAGGACGACACCAGTGCGCTTCGATTCAGGTTGAAGTGTTGTCACACTCTTTTTGTTTTTTGCTTCAGCAGCAAGCTTTTGTTTTTCTTCTTCGCTTAACTGTTGATACTGCTGCCACTGCGCCGACTTTTGTTCGGCCGATTTTTTTGCAGTATTGGTGAAGTTTTCGCGTGCCAACATGCGTTGCTCAGGACTTAATTTGACCCAAGCG
The DNA here is from genome assembly GCA_964459555.1 of uncultured Burkholderiaceae bacterium. Classification (GTDB taxonomy): domain Bacteria; phylum Pseudomonadota; class Gammaproteobacteria; order Burkholderiales; family Burkholderiaceae_D; genus Undibacterium. Next base: position 8,312 of record CAYWNE010000150.1, read on the forward strand.
CTAACGCGCTCTTGGAAGCGCTTTTGTTCCTCGGGTTTCATCGCAGGATATTTTTCGGCGACACTCAACCATTTCTTTTGGCGTAATCCATCCATGCCATCCCACTCTCCCGCAAGCGCCGACAACGCAGCTTTTTGATCGCCACTGAGGCTGGCCCATTTCACTTGCGCAGTGCTTGTCACGGAAGTGCTGGAATTTGCATATGCACTAAGGTGCGCCAAGCCCATCAAAGCTGCAATCACGATTGCTGCAGCTTTGACGTTGAGAAAGCGAAAACCACTAAACTTGCCGTACTTGCTGGATTGGCCGTATTTGCTCATATCTAGCTTTATTCCTCAGTCTTTTGTTCTGCAGGTTTGTTATCTTTGTTTAAATACGCGTTAAATCCATTGTCAACATAAGCATCTGGCGGTAATTCGTCGACCAGAACCGCAGCATCGATTTCCGCCAAATCATTAATCTGCTGTTGCTGTTCATGTTCGTAGATGCCGTAAAGACCCACGGCAAGCACAATCAAAGGCAGGGAGAATGCAAGTTTACGGAACCACGGTCTTTGAGTAATTGAGCGACCAGTATTGCCGGCTAAGGCGCCGCTCAGCGCGAGAACAGCGGTACCACCTTCAGGCTTCTGGCGCGATAAAGCCAGTTCGCGAGCTTTTGCTAACTTATCAAGTGTGTCCGCAGGAAGGCTCTCCGCCGATTCAGTCATGGCGCGACGGACTTTATAAGCGAAGTCGATTTCGGCTTTTTCTTTGGCGTAGTTCATAAGTGCACTCCTAAGGCTTTAAGGGCGGCGGCTAAAGTGTGTGTGGCGCGAGAGCAGTGGGTTTTGACACTTCCTTCGGAACACCCCATGGCTAATGCTGTCTCGGCGACATCCATGTCTTCCCAGTAACGCATCAGGAAGGCTTCTCGTTGACGTGTTGGAAGTTTTTTTATTTCGTCATCGATTATGTTGAGAACTTGCTCACGTTCTAGTTTGTTTTCTGTTGATTCAGCAGCCTCACTGCCTTCTTCTGATGCAAAACTTTCAAGTAAATCAAAGTTTTCGTCTTCGCCATCATTGGGCCCCATATTGGAAAACAAAGAGACCCAATTGTTTCGGACTTTTTCTCGGCGGAAAAAGTCGAGGATGGTATTTTGCAATATGCGTTGAAATAACAAGGGCAGCTCATCGGCTGGCTTGTCACCATATTTTTCTGATAATTTGATCATGGAATCTTGCACAATATCGAGTGCAGATTCTTCATTGCGAACCATGTAGACCGCATGCTTGAAGGCGCGTCTTTCAACACCTTCGAGAAAATTAGAGAGTTCTTTTCGTGTAGCCATGCGGTTGGATCGTTAATTCCTGATACAAAAGTAGAGGTGCTTTATCCGTTCTCTGCAGCTTCGCTGACTCCATCGATTCATTACTCGCTTACGCTTAAGGCTTGGTGGCCAAATAACGTTTCAATGATGAGCGCGGTTGACAAAGAAATCATAATGTTACTGCCGCTGCAATGAGATGCACCAAAAGTGCGCACATGCTAACAAAAAACGCCTCTACTGTCGCGAAAAATTGCATTACACGTCGCATAGGAGCTTATTTTTCATTCTCGAAATTCAAAAAATGAGAAATCTTCGCTAAATATACTTGACCAATTTGCTGCATCGCAGTACTGTAGAGCCTCGCTTCAAAATCTCGAGGCACACCAACTTATTGATTTGGCCCACAATGCCTTCGTCAATAAGTCACTATCAGTAAATGTTAGTAGCTGTTTGTTCTAACCCATGCCATAAGCGTGAGAAATGTAAGATTTCTTAGCTATACCCTGTCTGCACGAGTCGCCATTAAGCTTTTTCTGGAATATCACCCAACGGGTGGTAGAAGGTAGAAGTGACCGCACAAAAAGGAATGCCAGGTGAATGCTGTTGAAACTTGAATTTCGTCAGGAAAGAACATCCGATCAATCTCCTATGGACCTTGAAAGGAAACAAGATGAGTTCAGAACGACCGTCCGATCGTCAATCGGAACGCGGTGCGGATAAGCATTCGGATCGCAACACTGAGTACACAGGCGCTGAGATTCTGGTCAAGTGCTTAGCTGAAGAAGGAGTGGAGCACGTTTTCGGGTATCCCGGCGGCGCCGTCCTCTATATCTACGACGCTATTTTTAATCAGCGCAAATTTCAACACGTTTTGGTTCGCCATGAGCAAGCTGCGATTCATGCAGCCGATGCCTATTCTCGTTCGTCCAATAAAGTCGGTGTGGCTTTAGTGACGTCGGGACCGGGCGTCACAAATGCTGTTACAGGTTTGGCGACCGCGTACATGGATTCAATTCCGATGATTGTGATTTCTGGCCAAGTGCCAAGTCATGCTATCGGTGA
>CAYWNE010000151.1:0-10583 GCA_964459555.1 uncultured Burkholderiaceae bacterium
AAAAGCAACTGCTAAACCAGCAGCTAAAAAACCAGCAGCAAAACCAGCAGCTACAAAAGCAGCAGCTAAGCCAGCAGCAAAACCAGCAACAAAAAAAGCGGCGGCTACACCAGCCGCGAAAAAGGCCGCATCAGCAGCGAAACCAGCAGCAAAAAAACCAGCAGCTAAGCCTGCTGCAAAAAAAGCAGCAGCTAAACCAGCAGCTGCACCAGCAGCAGTAGCTGCACCAGCGGAAGCCAAGACAGTAGTAAGCCCAACAGCGGCTTGGCCATTCCCAACTGGTACACGTCCAGCATAATTTTCTTGCTTGGACGCCTGGTTTTATTCAGGCACAATACCCACTGTGTGTTCGTCACCCAGTGGGTTTTTTTTTGAGGAATGAACTATGTTGTATGAGACGCTGACACTTATCATTAGTGCTGTCGCAGGTGTATTGGCTGGGTTTTTACTGCTTCGATTCTGGATGCAGGCGCTGCGCGTCAGACCGCCAATGGCGTTTGCTCATTCTATCTTTCAACTGACGGACTGGATCGTTAAGCCAATACGTCGTGTGGTCCCCGGATTTGGTGGACTTGATTGGGCGAGTATCATTGCTGCTTACCTCGTTTCGCTCGCCGCCAGCGCCTTGTTGCTTGCCTTGTCATCGTTATTCGCATGGCAGTTCTTGCTCCTACTCTCGCTCTACAAGCTCACGCAATGGGCTATTTTTGGACTGATGGGACTGTTGCTTCTTGAGGTCGTGTTTAGTTTTGTGAATCCTCATGCTCCGCTTGCGCCACTAGTAAGCGCTCTGAATGCACCGTTCTTGTCGCCGATTCGACGTTTGATCCCACCAATTGGCGGCTTTGATTTTTCAGTGTTGGTGGCCTTCATTATTCTTCAATTGCTGGAACGAGGCTTGGAACGCCTGTTTGCGCAATTGTCAGCGCTATTGATGTAGTCCATTTCGCCAAATAGAACGTTGTAGAAAATATCAACAGAACACTGAAGGCAGAAGCCGCTCAGCTTAATCGTCATTGAGGAGATATGAATGTTACGAACAGCTAGCTTAGTCATGGCATGTTTGTCCCTGAACGCCTATGCTCAAGAAACAGAGCAACGTACGACCTTGGCTGATCAGAAAGAGGTCGCAGTAACGATCTACAACGAGAATCTCGCGTTGGTAAAGGATTTGCGTCGTATTCCTTTGAAGCGTGGTAGTTTGAATTTAGCCTTCCGTGATGTGAGTGCCAATATGCGCGCTGAAACAGCCTTGCTGCGCAGTGTGAGTGCCCCGGGCAGTGTTTCGGTGTTGGAGCAAAATTTCAATTTTGAATTGCTCACACCGCAGAAAATGTTGGAGAAGTTTGTTGGCCAAACGGTGAATGTGGTTCGTACTAACCCAACAACGGGGGCAGAGACGACCGAGGTCGCCGAGGTTTTATCAGCCAATGAAGGTGTCGTTTTGAAGATTGGGAATCGTATCGAAACGGGTTTGCCAGCTCGCATCGTTTACAACAGCGTTCCTAATAATCTGCGGGATCGTCCAACCTTGACGATGGCTTTGGAAAGTGCGCAGAACGCCACTCAAGATATCGAATTGAGTTATCTAACCGGTGGTTTGGGATGGAAAGCCGATTATGTATTGGAGCTGAACCCCGCTGAAGACAAGCTCGATATCTCAGGATGGGTGACCCTCACCAATACCAGTGGGACTACTTACAAGAATGCGAAGTTGCAACTGGTCGCCGGCGATGTGAACCAAGTGCGTGAGCAACTTGCTCCAGGCGGATTGGTGAGAGCAATGGCTGCAGCACCAATGGCGAAGGCGCCTGAAATGCAAAGTGAATCTTTGTTTGAGTACCATCTTTATACGCTTGGTCGGCCTACCACGATCGCCGAGAATCAAACCAAACAAGTCGCTTTGTTGGGAGCAAGTGGTGTGCCCGCCCGTAAGGAGTTTTTATTGCGTGGCGCTGATTACTACTATCAGGGACAGGTCGGTGATTTAGGACAGAAACTAAAAGTTGGTACTTTCTTAGAGTTTGATAATAAAGATAGCAGCCAACTCGGCATGCCATTGCCCAAGGGTGTGGTGCGTGTCTATAAAAAAGATAGTTCGGGCAATGCCCAGTTTATTGGCGAAGATAGAATCGACCATACTCCGAAGAACGAGAAAGTGCGCTTGAAGTTGGGTGACGCATTTGACGTGACGGCTGATAAGAAGCAAACGGACTTTAAAAAGATTACTGGGACCTCGAAATACAATTATGTTTTCGAGAGTGCTTACGAGATCGTTCTAAAAAATGCGAAGAAAGAAGCGGTAACTGTCACTGTGCAAGAACCGATGCCTGGTGATTGGCAAGTACTCTCGACGAGTCATCCTTATCTTAAAGGGGCGAGTAATACCGCTGTTTGGAAAGTTCAAGTACCTGCCGAAGGATCGACGAAACTGATTTATCGGGCTCAGGTTCGCTACTAAAACAATCCCGACTCGAGGCAAACCCAGCCAGTTTGGCTGGGTTTTTTTATTGCGTTTGAAGTGAACCGAATAGTGCTTCGAGATGCACCTAGCGAGAAAGCCATTTGTTTAGCTTTCGCATTTCAAAGTTGTTCACGCGCCAGTGTTTAACAGGCTGGCAGCAATATTTATTGAAAGGCCGAGAATACTAAGGTTGAAGAAGAAACTCAAAACAGATTGTGCGAGCACCGTTTTGCGCATGGCGCGTGAACGAACCACAACGTCGGATGTTTGCGCTGCGGTGGCGATCGTAAATGAAAAGTATAAGAAATCCCAGTAATTGGGCATGAGCTCTTGATCGGGAAAAGCCAGAGGGGCGTGGGCTTTGTCAGCTGTGTAGTAAAGACGAGCGTAATGGAAAGTGAATAGTACCGCCATAAAACACCAAGAGCCCACGATGGTGATACCGGTAAGTAAATAGTGCGTTAGACGCATTGCGGTAGCAAGTTCGCGTACTGAAGCGAGTTCCCACACGATCGCGACCAAACTGAACAAAGAACAGATCGACATTAGCAGCAGGACGATGACCCCGCTGTGATCCTCCTGTTTGGCGATTTCGCAGACGAGGGCGTGATGGGCTCGGCTCATCAGCCACGCCATAAGTAAGAGGTAGGTCCAGATGCCGGCATTCCAAGCGATCAATGCCCGCGTCATTGGCTCGCTTTGAAACGGCAAGACAAAGCCAACGAGCGCGCCCATCACGAGCGCAAGGCTTAGTCTAGGTCGATGGAAAATAAAGTTTTTGAATCGTGTCATACTTACCGGAGATGGAGCAAAGCACTTGGTGTGCTTTTGATGATACTCGCAGTTTTACGACAACTCAATTTCTGTTGTAACTTTCCGTGATGTACTAGCGGCTATTAGCGGCCCGCGCAAGGATTTTGCAGTTGCGCGTTCTGTGCAAGTTGTGGATCGGTCGCGATGAGAGCAGAACGCGCCAATTGCAAATCCTTACCAAATTCATTGAGGTAGCGGCTTCGTTCTTCACTTTGCCATTCTTCGTTCGAAAAGCTCTTCAGCGGATAAACCTTACTGAGGTGCTGGGCCCCTTCAAGCCGTGGCATTAGCTGTCGATCTGGATCGACGTTTTCCTTCAAAAGATATGCATCGATGTCCCGTAAAGTGACTGGAAACTGCACTGCATTATCGCGCAGCAGCTTTCCCGCGACAGTGAGTGGGATTTCAGTATCACTTTGTTTCAAGAGATCATTGAAGCTGAGATAGGCGACAGGCTTGCCTTTCGCATCGTCCAGCCGTGCGCTGGCTAGGTAGCGGCCTGGGATCTTAATTGAGACAGGTAAATAGAATTTGAGATCACCATTTTCTGTGGCCTCGCGCACCTTTCCAGTCCATATTGCGGGCGTCTCAGGCGTATAGATAACGTCGAAAAATACTTGGCCTTGTTTGTCGTTGACTTGATATTGCACATCAATGCGTATCGTGCCATCGAAGCGCGCAAAATTTGAATTCGCTGGCGTCAAACTGGCAGTAAGGTTGGGATTCTCGCCGTTCACTGTGCTGAAGTTGAGCGCTTGCGCTGGGGGATTTCCTTTATTGTCGAAGCTCAGACCACGTGCTGCAGCGCTAGTAATCCTCAGGTTCAGGGGAGCACCATTTTGATCAACCGCGCTCACACCAAATTGCACACTTTCATTCGCAGCGAGGTAGACACGGGATTGCGTAGTTTGCAGCATGATCGTGCGATCTGCACCACCGTACGCATTGCGCATAGGGTGCGATTCTTTGATCGGCTGATTGGGATAGACCTGATCAGGATGTTGCGCGATCGGCCGTGAATAATTCGGATACTTGGTGCTTTCAAGATAAGAGCAATAAGTCTTGCTCACTTGGTCGAACTGGGCCTGTGCTCGGCGTTTTTCTTCCGCTAAAGCTAGCGGTGGAGTGGGGCTCGGTGGCATGGAAGTGAGCTGAGCACCTTGGTGGCTATCGCTGGTTGCGACGGGGGGCGCCGTTACAGAATGCTGTTCTGTCGATGTTTGGGGCCAAAGAAACCAAACTCCGAGTGATAAGACGGCGGTACTGATCGCCACACCTATTATGAGAGTCGATCGCTGCGACAGGGGCGTTGAACTGTTTAAACCTTGCTTGTGAACTTGCTGTTTTCGAGGCGTCTTGGACATTGTTGGCTTGGTGAGGTGGGGTAGGAGGATGAGCTTCCATCCTCCTGTATTGCGGTAATGACTGTTATCGTTATTAGCTAGCCTAGAGCGCGTAGCTCACCATTGCCGCTCGCACCACCGAGATAATGCCTTGCCAGTTACCATTGGCGTAATGATTGTAGGATTCAGAGTCATCTCTAAATACAACGGAATGGTAGGCCCACTTTACCGATCCGCCTTCATTACTTGCCGTGCCCATGGTCAGGTCATTGCAGAACCAATCGCTAGGATTGCAAAGTGAGGTTCCCGACGAACCAGCTACACCACCGGTCGAGTGATAAGCGACTGCTTCATCGTCCTGACCTGGCAAGATGCCAGAGTAGATTGTGCCCTTGGCACCAGCGTACATATAGAACCAAACATTGCGTGTTTCGTTGTGGTTGTACATGGCGCGTGCAGTGCTGGTTTTAAGGTCCTTCACCAATGGTTCGCTGACAGCCCAAGAACCAGCGTCAGACAGCTCTGAGCCACCTGCAGCACCTGATGCTGTACGTACCCATTTGATATTCCAACCGACCTGTGTGGAGCCATCGCTGTTACCGCATTGGCCACTCGAGTTGGCTACAGCATTTTTCTTCAAACGTGCTGAGCCACCGTAGTTAGCGAGCGTGTAACCTAGCATCAAATCACCTGCGCTGTGAGTGGCGATATAGCACCAATTTGAACCAGTGCAAAAGCAATCGAGCGCGTCGCGGATTTTGCCATTCTGTGAGGCGATACTGTTATAGCCATCCCAGTTGACAGACTTTTTGTTGACGCCTGCGGCAGTAGTGCCGGGACCCCAGTAGGTAAAGCTATTGTAGTTACCAACGACACCACCACCGGTTCGACCATTGATCCAGAGTGTGTAGTTTTCTGCGCTCGCGATATTGGAAAGCATGCCTAGTGCGAGCAGGAGAAAGCTGGCAACGATTTTCTTAATGCTTAGTGTAAACTTCATCATACGACTCCCATTGAGTACAGTTTGGCATTCTCATGCAACCGTTTTTCAATCGGCAAAGCTGCGCCCTGCCTTGATCGACGGCGTTTTGAAAATGCACAAACGGATGAGTGAAACTAAAACACTGACTAAGGTGAATACTGCGGTATTTGCAGCGGCTCGGACTGTCTCCTCCCGAACGTCATTAGCCAGCGACGATGCAATCAAACTGCACCTGTCCCTTTCTAGGATCTATTGGTATCTAGTTTGATCTGCATGTCATATTGAGATGCGGAGTGAGTAGTGTCTATTTGCGATGCAACAAAGAAAATTGTGGATTTTGATACCGCAAATGCGCTGCTCTCCTCTAAGAATCTACTTGAGAGTCGCAGTAGAGGGCGTTTTAGAAAAAATCCTCTAAAGTCGAATGCCGCCTCGAAAGTGTTGGAAAACTCGAACACTGTAGCATTCTGTGCTTTCAGTTTTGCGTTTGCGTGTGGATAAGCATGACGCGACCAATGCAACACATATTTGTAGAGACCTCTGCACAATTTACGCGACCGAATCTTGAGCCTGCTGAATTGCACGCTCGTCGCCGTGCCCTTGTTCAGATACGCTTCTCACTCAAGCTTCGGTCCTTCGCTACTTTGTATAGGAGTCTCTTGTTGGTAGTCTGTATTTAGGTTTATGCCATCGACACTATGTTTGATGATTGGGATGATGGTCGTGCACATGGTCGTGATGAGCGCTTACACATCAAGGTGTCTGCAGAAAAATGGCATTTATCTATCGATTGATGAGGAAGTTAAAACGAACGTCGAGCAATTGAGATCGTTTCGTTTGCTAGAGATAAACCAGAATTAAGCCAGCCATCAAGCGGCATGATGGCTGGCTTTGTGATTTTCCTTATCAGAAGTACGGCGCTTGTATGCCTTCTTGTGCAAACACGGCCTTGATCGAATTGCGTTCGAACATTCGGTGCATGAAAGGCCCTAAGTGCGGGTAGTCGCGCGCTGGTTTTTGCATTCCGCGTGACCATCGACCCAGCATGAATAAATAGAAATCTGCGATGGAAATTTGTTGGTCGAGAAGATAAGCACCACCGTGTTGTTGTAGATGATGATCGAGATGCGTGAGCATAGGCACAACTCTTTGCTCGGCGCTCTGTTTGATTTTTTCTGCGAGGGCGGGGTCGGCTAGCAAGCGCTCCGGATAAAAATAGGTGACTAATTCGGCTTGCAAAGTATTCGAGAGATACAGCATCCATTTGTATAGTTGGGCCCGCTGTTCTGAGCCTAAAGCGAGTACAAATTGTGGCGCTTGTTGAGCTGCATAGGTGTCGCACAGGTGTAGGCAAATCGCGGCGCTCTCGGTTAGAGAGAACCCGTGATCCATCATCAGAGGAATCTTTCCAAGGGGGTTGAGCTTGAGATAGCTTTCTTGTTGGTGTTCTTGTTTGCTGGTATCGACCAAGACTAATTCATATTTCAAGCCAAATTCTTCGAGTAAAAAATGCGGCGCGAGGCATGCCGTGCCCGGTGAATAATACAGTTTGATCATGGGTTTTCTCCTAGGATCGTGTTATCTTCGATAGCAGCGTGGTCGTTTCTGGCGCTTGTCGTCTATCGGCGACCACATTGAGATTGAATCTAAGAGTGAGCATTGTTGGATTAAGTTCCGTAGCGGGAGATTGACGAAATTTGAAACTTTTACTTGTTTTTTCGGTCTGAATACGAGGTAATCCTTGGTTTCGCTGCCTTGGTCTCGCTGACTGGCACTTGTATTCCTACCTGTATTCGCCCATGTCACCCCAAACGCATCATTATTTTTTCTTTCTACATGAATGTTTTTTTTACCAATCCTCGTTTTGTTTTCCTGAGTTTGTCAGCCTTACCGAATCTCGTCTTCGCACAGTCTGACTCTGCCCAACTAGCGCCACTATCGGCACAAACACAAGCACTCGTCGATGTCAGTAAAAAGCTCGAAAACAAGAAATCTGATACGACTGCGACTACCAAATCGCAAAAAGTAGAAGTGAAGGGGAATCGCGAATATGATGCACGGCGCTTTGATACGGCCAGCAAAATCGTCGTCACACAAGAAGAAATCGCGCGCTATGGCGACACAGAAATTACTGATGTGCTTAAGCGCTTGCCTAGTGTGAGCGTGGTCGGTGGTGGTATTCGCATGCGTGGTTTGGGATCGGGTTACACCCAAATTCTATTGAATGGCGAACCAAGTCCTCCAGGCTTTTCGATTGAGAGTCTCGCCCCTGATTTGATTGAGCGGATTGAAATCGTGCGCTCGGCTAGTGCCGAATTCAGTACGCAAGCCGTTGCCGGGACCATCAATATCATCTTGAAAAAGAGCATACAGCTTGCGCAGTACATCGCAAAACTCGGATATGTTCAGCGTGGCCAGCAAGCTTCTGGTTTGTTCTCCAGTATCCAGCTCTCCGATAAGCTTGGTGCGGTTTCATATAGCTTGCCTTTGAATGTCTATTACGGACATCCGCGCAATAGTGGTAGCGAGAGTGAGACACGGACGAGTGATGCGCAAGGGACGACTTTGCAGCTACGCCGTACAGCCAATGCCGACAATAATCACAATCATTCGTTTTCTTCAGCGCCAAGAGCCATTTGGACTTTGAACAATGAAGATGTATTGAGTCTCAATTCTTTCATCAGCCTTAATGCAAGCAATAACCGCTCACGTACACAGACCGTGAGTGAAGTTGGGACTTTCTATCCGTTTGTGTTCGAAGACTACAATACCGAGAACACCAGTGAGAACCTCAGCAATAGTGTGCAATGGATGCATAAACTTGGTGATAGCGCCAAATTGGAATTACGTTTTGGTACGCATTATTGGCACTCAAAATCTGCCGGCAATACCTTCGGTAGAGCGAGCGATGAAAATCCACTTTTTGCGCGTCATGTAGATACCGAAAACTACAATCGCGGTTGGTCAAGCAGCGGCAAGTACAGTGCTCCTTATGTTGACGATCATGTCCTTTCGTTCGGATGGGAAGCCGCATCGCGTTGGCAAAGCAGCGATAATCTGACGCGTGGTACCACCGCAATCAATCTGGTGGTGCAAGCAATCGATCAACGAGAAGATGTTGAGTTCAAAGTGCAAAGAGCGGCTGTATTTGCGCAGGATGAATGGACGGTCAATAAGCAACTGTCATTCTATTTAGGGGCGCGTTGGGAGGGTATCAAGCTATACGGGCGAGGGAGTGGCTTGGATCCTGTTAACAACTCATCTTCGGTTTTGAGTCCGATTGTGCAGAGTTTGTATAAGTTGCCTGATCAACCCAATCAGCAGTTCCGCTTAGCCTTTTCAAGAGCCTATAAAGCGGTCAATTCCTGGGATTTGGTTCATCGCCACTACTACTCGACCAATAATAGTCCAACTTCGCCTGATAGTTTGCCGAACCCAAATCTGAAACCGGAATTAGCGACCGGCATCGATTTCAGTTATGAGTATTTTGTCGACGGCGGAGGTGTCTTTAGCGCCAATATGTTCGTTCGAAGAATTAATGGCATCACGCGCAATTTATTGATCTACCGTGACCAACTCTGGGCCTTGATACCGAGCAATGTTGGGCAAGCGACGACGCGTGGATTGGAGCTAGAAGCGAAGTTTCCTTTGCGCCTTTGGATCGAGGATGCGCCAGCGCTTGATTTTCGCGCAAATGTGGGCCTGAATCGTTCGAGCATTGATACTGTACCAGGACCCAATAATCGTTTGGATTCGCAGGTGCCTTTGCGTTTCAATATTGGCGCTGACTACAAACCGAATCAATTGCCACTGACCATCGGTGCTAGTTATTCTTTGCAAACTGCGGGTCTAGTTAGAACCTCCGACACGCAATGGAATTACAGTACGCTAGGAAGAAGTTTGGAAGCCTATGGCTTATGGAAATTTGATGCAATGTCGAATGTGCGTATTAGCGCGAGCAATCTGATTCATCAAATTCCATATTCTCGTTCACTCTATTTAAGTCAGGCTGGCAGCATCGTACGCGATAACTTCAATCCGCCGAAATTAACAGTCAGGGTGAACTACGAACATCGATTCTGATGAAATTTGGCGGGTTACTTTGTCCATTTGTTCGCTGACTTGAATTGGACTTTCTGTCGACGCTGTATTTTGCATTGTGCAGATCGGTCCTGAAATGTTGGCTGCGAGCTTTATACAAGCGAACTGAATAACAAAGTTAAGTAACCGAGCTGTGCAAATGAGGTGAATTTGCAACATATCTTCGGGGGATTGAAAATCCTGCGATCGTTGTGCTTTTTTAAATAAGTTTGCTTACTGTTCGGGTTTTTCGTTCCTTGTGACCCTTATTAATGGCAAAGATGGGTGAACTTGTACAAGGAACGCGGCAATGGTTTAGCCTCTCGTTCATTCTTGCTCACAGAAGATTGCGATTCTGCGCATAATTTTGCGCAAGGCTTAGTGAAAGAAATAGATTCTGATTTGAAGTTTTATTTCTTACGGGTAATATATGTTTGTGCGGCAAATCTTTGATCTACCGCAAATCTTACCCACTCGTTCAAATCGCTAGCACAACGGAATCAACATGAAATCCCTAAAAACGCGACTCATTATCGCCATCGGACTTTTGATTACAGTCTGTTCCATCATGCTGACCTTCAGTAGTTATCTGCGCTTGAAGTCTCAAATTGAAACTGACTTAAATAAAGAGATGCGTGGGGTAGCCTCGGGCTACAACGCACTGCTGAGCAACTGGATACAGACGAATATGTCGATGATGACAAGCATGGCGACCAGTTTAGGTAATGGCGCCGATCTTTTGACCTCGTTGAATATGGTGCAAAAAGCAGGGAATTTCTTGAGTGTGTATCAAGGAAAACCGGACAAAACTTTCGTCAACGTACCAGATGATCCACCACCTGCTGGGTACGACCCAACTCAACGCCCTTGGTATAAGGAAGCACAGGATGCTAAGAAAACC
>CAYWNE010000152.1:0-7800 GCA_964459555.1 uncultured Burkholderiaceae bacterium
AAGTGCTCGCTCACTCTGACTTCCGTGGATCCATATTTGCTCTCGAATTTGCCAAACGATGCTAGCGGTGTAGCACAGAAAACTTAGAAAAATCAGATAGTCGATGAGGAAACGTAGGGGCTTCACTAGAAACACTGTGAAGAACATTAAAAGCGCGACTAGGAAATGTACGCTATCACGCCACACCAGTTTGCTATCTGGACGTTGTACGACCAAGAAATAAATATAAAAAATCGGCCCAAAGAACATTGCGATCAGAGGGCGTGCGATGCCGAAGCTTAGCGTATAGCCGTTCAAAATCGCCGCCAACCCCATACTTTGGTGCGCATAAAAAAGCCAGTTGAGCGCCAGAATTCGCTTTGGTGTTGTGCGCATCGCTGGCACGGCGAACAATTGCAATGCAAGCAAAAGACACAACGTGGCGTTGGCGATCTGGAGATGGCTAATAAATGTACTCATATTGAGATGATAGCTTATGCACATAAGCGAGGTAAATTTATTGATAATTAATGCTTCACAGACTGATTCCCAAAGTGGATGAGAGGATGAAGCTTTTGAGTTTGAAATCGAGATCCTCGAACGCGTTTGAGGTCGCGTAATATCGGTGAGGAAAACACAATTTCGACCTGTTTGATGATTTTGGAGTCGAGATGCTATTACTAAGCTTTATTCAAGAATTGGTTTTTCGAGGCAATGTAAGTGCTAAGAAACTGCATTGTGCGCTGCGCCTAGGATTGGCGATGACCCTGTCTTTCTTAACTGCCTTGACGGCCCATGCGGGCGCCGGCAGCGAAAGCATAGTGATTGCAAATGCGCGAATAATCGGTGGTGAGGCTAGCAGCGAAATTCTGCACGATGTTCTGATCGAGGGCGACAGAATCGCAGGTATTCGCAAAGCGGCGGCGCGCAAACAAGGCTTGTCATCCGCCTGGCCTCTCCTTAATGCCAAAATTATCGACGCAAAAGGCGCCTATTTGACGCCGGGCTTGATCGATGCCCATGTCCACTTGGATGGTGTGCCAGGCTATCATGGTAACGACCCTAAAGATGCGGAAATGCTGAGGCAAGCGCGTGAACAAATGCCCCGCAGCTACACTTATTTTGGTTTTACAACACTTCTGGACCTCACTGGAGAAACGAGCTTTATCGCTGAATGGAATCAAAATCCTATGGCGCCACGTGCGCATTTTTGTACGCCGGTGACGATTCCTAATGGCTATCCTGCGATCTTTGTCGGTAAGGAGCTGCAGTTCAAAGTGCCACAAAGCCAAGCGATGCTTTGGGATCCAGCCCAAGCTAATGTTTACCCGAGCGATTTTGTGCCTGAACAACATAGCCCAGAGGCGGTGGTTGCGTTCGCTCATCAAGTTGGTTCAAGTTGTGTCAAAGTGTTCTATGAAACCGGCTTTGGCGCCCAACGCAATTTGCCGCTGCCCTCTGTCGATCTTATTCGCTCGGTGGTGACAGCGGCACATCAACGCCATTTGCCTGTCTATTTGCATGGTAATTCACAAGCAGCGTATGACTTCGCTTTGCAGACTGGGGTTGATGTTTTAGTCCATGGCCTATGGCATGAAAATAAGGATGTGGAGCAAAATCTCAATCAAACCCGTCTCAGGCAGATGAGCCAAGAACTGAAGCAGGCGAGCATCAGTGTGCAACCAACCATCCAAGTGCTGTATGGCGAGCAAGAAGAAACGAATCCGCGTTTCTTTGAGCATACTTATGTTGCAAATGCCATACCAATGCGTTTGAGGCAATGGTATCAATCGCATCAAGGCCAGTATTTTCAGCGCATGTTGAGCGAGCAAGTGTCTACTGGATCAATGACGGCGGAACAGACCTATCAAGCGATGCAGGCGATGTATGCCAAACCACTCGCAACTGTTCGTAGTATGACGTCCAATTTGCATCAAGCTGGTGTGCGCTTGCAATTTGGTAGCGATACACCGAGCGGCCCCTTTTACACACAATTTCCTGGCATGAACGGACGTTGGGAAATGGATCGCTGGTTAGAGGCGGGCATGAGCTTGCAAGAGTTATTTGACGCGATGACCCGCGACAATGCCAAGGCGCTGGGACTGGAAAAACAAATTGGTCGCGTGGCAGTGGGGATGCAGGCAGATCTTTTATTGATGCGAGAGAATCCGCTACGCAGTATCCAGGCTTATGACCAAATTCAAACGGTGTTCTTGCGTGGCAAGCCGATTCAGCGTGAACAATTATCGGCGACCAAACTGAGATAGATGCGGGAATCTGTCAACAGGGCAATGCCGCTAAGCCCTGCTGGCGACAATACTCACATCATGTTGGCCATAAGTAGAGAAGGCGACCACACGATTCCGACCTTGATGTTTGGCCATGTACAAGGCGAGATCGGCTGCACCAAGCAGGGAATGCACTTCGTGTGCGTCGAATTCGGTATCGGCAACACCAATACTCACGCTACTACTGATGATATTGCCTTCCCATTCGATGATCAGATCGGTGAATAGGCGGCGAATGCGATCGGCCAAAACCAAGGCTTGGGTCTCACTAGTGCCCGGCAAGAGTATGCAAAATTCTTCACCGCCGTAGCGTGCGATGTAGTCATTGGTACGCACTACTGATTGCATTAAATGGGCGAGCCGACGCAGTACCTCATCACCGGCTGGATGGCCAAACTTATCGTTGAGCGTTTTGAAGTGATCAACGTCGATCATCATCAAACTCAAACATTCACCATGCCGTTTTTCATTTGCCAGTTGGCGGGTGATTTCCATGTCGAGGCTGCGGCGATTCATCAAGCCTGTCAGAGGATCAGTGGCCGCGAGATTCTTGAGTTGATTGGACAAAGTCGTGTTGATCAGCAGCATGAAGGCCAAGGACATCGACATTTGTGCCATGCTGGCAAAGAAGAACACATAGGGGTTCACGCCCGTGGTGTTGAACATGCTGACGGTGTCATTGGTCAAGAACAGTAGATTGACCATACGCGCGACAGCTAATACCGCAATCAAGGCGAATGAAACACCTGCAAGCCAATACGCGGTTCTTAATGCAGGCTCGATGCGAATTAATAAGGCTCGCGCGCAAGCGAGATGGATGGCGAAGAAGACCAAGAAGTTTATGAAGATGCGTAGACGGGGTTCGTAGACCAGGGTCGATAAACCGTAGTTATTGGCTAACAGTATCACTGCTAGCGCGACAGGAATCCAATACGAACAACGCTTACCACGAAAGGCTTCAATCCCATTGTAGAGCAGGCCCATGCCTATGCCGACGCCAATTGAGCCCACCAAAATCACGATGAACTTAGGTGGAAAACTAATTTGACTTGCGAGTGCGAATGAGAGGCCGATCAGCAAATCACCCCAAGCCCACTGTTTTGCTCCTCGAATGTTTTCCGACTGTAGGCTGATCAGCGCCAACATGCCTGCAAACATGACATTGGTGGCGGCCCAAACGACGAGCATGGTGCGGGGATCGAGTTGCATAAACGATTCTTACGATAGTTCGGTGAGGCAAAAAATTGTTGGGACAAAGTGAAATCCTAAAGCTGATAAATCTTGATGGCAAGAAATATTCCAGTTTATTGTAAGCCCAAAACCAATGGGAACTCAGATTCACGGCGATTTCGTCGTTTAAGTCGCTTAGTAGCATGATGTTCTTGCGCCTATTCTGGGTTTTGAACTGCACATACTCATTGCAAAATTCAAAATGCATCATTGAAATACTCAGTGCGCAGAATGGCCTGTGTAAAATTACAGGTTGGTAACGTGGATAATTGACGTGTTAAAGACTTTGTTCAGTATCGCCTTCGGTAGCGAAGAAAAGCCCCATATCGTGCTCGATGAGACCAGTTCGATTGACAAGGGCTTGGCATGGTTACGACCAGTCATGGAGCTATTTCCGATTGGACGCAAACAACGTTATTACCCCAATCACAAACATGAAATCGTGTTCGATACCATGGTCGTTGCCTATCGTGTCAACGGGCATTTTGTATACAGCTTGACGGCGATTGATACCGATGCAGAAGGCTCACCGGCGTTCTTCAAAATTGGCAGTAACGGAGAGCGCTTGCATGTGTCGCAATTGAAGCAGTTTGAAATCGTTGTGCCCGATACTTCTGACCTTGAACGTACTCTCGATTATGAGCGTCGGGCAGCACTCGGACGCGGGCGCCAATTCGATGTCGGCAATGCGATCTCTTTGCTGTCATCGCAAGCAGGACGCGGTGCCTCGGTGCTCGATACCGTGGTGCGAGAACGCGTGGTGCCGGAAACGGGCCCGTTTGCTTACACCAATCTAATCTGCCTTCAACCGACCATCGAGACCATGAGCTTGACCGATCAACGTGGTAAGGCGAGAGCCGCTACCAATGTGCCTGCCTTGCTCGCAGAAACCAATGGCCCATGGCATGGTGCTTGGAAAATCATTGATATTTCAGAGCAAGCGATTCGAGTGCAATTGCAAGGCGATCCGGAACAACATCACGAAGCCTATGTCTTCCCTGTGCATCAGGAAGTCTTGATCCAAATTCGTATTCCCAACACTGAGCAGGAATTTGAATTGAAAGGCTATGTGATGCGTCGTTTCCCGCAGGTGCGTGTGATACGTTTGGTGATGATCAAACGTGACGAGCGCTTTCAGAACTTTGCTGATTTTGATTTGTTGTCGCTACGCTCAGCTTTGTTGAACTATAAATCTTAAGCAGGTTCGCACCAACCCTCATTTAAAGCCGCCAGTTCATGCCGAATCAATACAGTGCGTTCCACTTCTTGGATAAGGCCAAAATGCACACGTCCGCAGACGCAACAAAATGCGGTTCATGGTTCGACTCGTCGCAGTACGTCAATCGCCGGGATCGTTGCTGTCCCGATGCTGCTGAATTTACGCAGCGAGCTTATCGTGCATTGAATTGCAATTTTGACACTGTCCGTTGACTGTACGGCCGAAGGAAAAAAGTGTTCGCTTGTGAACGCCGCGGACAGTTAAGACGCTGTGCATGTGCCTGAGAATCAGAAAAATCAAAGACTTAGGATCCTAGTCCAAAGTGGCACGAAATCTGCATCACCTAAATCCGTTGCTAGTTCGAAGAGGAGTTCGCGATGCGTTTTCGTTGGCAGAGATTTTTCTCAATCAAAAAGTTTTTACAAAGTTTGGCGACCATCTTATTTGGGATGATTGCTTTTTTATATGCCTTTCGTGCATGGATGGACACCGCACAGTTGCCAGTAGAAGCGCCGACCTCAGGTGAGATCGAGGTGATCCTGATACATAGTGGTGAGGCGAAAGTTGTTAAAGCGGAGCTGCGTCGGCTTGCGAGTCTGGTGGCTAAGACCGATTGTGTCCTGAGTTGAACTAGCTAAGTCCTGTTCGGCGCTTGCCTAGTTCCAAAGCGATAGAGTATCGTTGAGAAGTTGCTGCACTGTGTAAGCGTCATCAGCTTGCCACAAAGCGGCGCTGTCCTCATCATCGATTGTTAAACGGAACTCTATGTCTACTTCGGTCGCACTCTCTCGTCGTCGCCTATCTTGCTTGATCGCCTGTAGTTTCTTGTTGCCATGGTCGTTGCCCGCGATCGCGGCGAGCCACAGCACTACCCACAAAACACCTGAAATGCACGGGCGCGGCGGCGCAGCTGCCACCATTAATGAATACGCCACGCAATCGGCGATGCATGTACTCAATCATGGCGGTAATGCGATTGATGCCGCGGTCGCTGCCGCCGCAACGCTCGGTGTGACAGACCCATTTAGTTGCGGGATCGGTGGCGGTGGGTTCATGCTCATTTATCTCGCTAAAGAAAAACGCTTTATTACACTCGATCACCGCGAAACTGCGCCGCAAGGATTTCGTGCCGATGCGTTTATGCGCGATGGCAAAGCGATTGCTTGGGAAGACGCGGTAAATAGCGGCATGTCGGTTGGCGTTCCCGGAACTGTTCGCGGTTGGGATGAGGCGCTGCGGCGCTATGGCAGCATGTCTTTCAAAAAGGTCTTGGCGCCCGCCATTAGTGTGGCTGAAAAAGGTTTTCCGATCACGCCGATTTTCCATCATTTGAATCAAGGTGCCGCCGAAAAATTTGCTCGCTATGGTTCGAGTAGTGCTTTGTATTTGCATCAGGGCCAAGCCTTGCCAGTCGGTTTTCATTTTAAGAATCCTGATCTCGCCAAGACCTATCGTTTGATTGCGCAGGGCGGCGTCAATGCTTTCTATCGTGGCCCTGTCGCCCAGGCGTTTGTGAATACCGTCAATCAACCGCCAGTGAATGCGGGCGTCAGTGTGGTTGCTGGCAAAATGAGTTTGAGCGATCTCGACAACTACGAAGCACGTTGGCGCTTGCCCGTTCGCACAACGTATCGCGGCCTCGACGTGGTTAGCATGGGTTTGCCGAGTAGTGGTGGTATCACGGTGTCGGAAGCTTTGAATATCCTCGAGAATTTCGAACTCGATAAGCTGCCGCGTGAGCAAGTTGAGCATCTGTATATCGAAGCCGCACGTTTAGCCTTTGCCGATCGCAATGCCTATGTGGGCGACCCTGAATATGTCGATGTGCCTGTACAAGGTTTGCTGAGTAAAGACTACGCCAAACAACGCGCGGCTTTGATCAATCCACAGCAAGTGATGTCACGCGCTACGGCAGCGGCGGCAGGTGACCCCTACGACTTCCAACAAGACCCTAGCATTCCACTGCGGCCGTCCAAGAAAGTGCCCGAAGAGCGCAAGCACACGACGCACCTAACGGTCAGCGATCGTGAAGGTAATATCGTCAGCTATACCTATACCATCGAAGATTGGGGCGGTAATGGGATGGTGGTGCCCGGCTATGGTTTTCTCTTGAATAACGAACTCACCGATTTCGATTTCACGATTCCGCATCCGAATATTCCTGAAGCAGGTAAACGTCCTCGCAGTAGCATCGCACCAGTGATTGTTCTGAAAGATGGCAAGCCAGTGTTTACTGTTGGTAGCCCCGGCGGTTCCACCATCATCACTACTGTTTTGCAAAGTATCGTCAATCATGTCGATCTGAAAATGAGTATGCTGCAAGCCCTCGCCGCGCCACGGATGTCAGAGCGCAATGGAGAGGTAACACAAGTCGAGCCAGGATTTAGTGCGACTGCGCAAGCGCAAGCTTTAGCAGCTAAGGGACACCGTTGGACTATCGATGAAAGCGATAAGGAAATTGGGGCGGCCAGTGCGATTGTGTTTCATCCCGATGGGACAGTGACGGCGGTTAGTGAGCCGAAGCGACATGGGATGGGCAGTGCCAAAGTCCAATACCCTGAAGGACCGACGAAAAACAGACGCTAGCGTTGTTGCGTTCGCCTCGCCGTGCATTCGCACTGTCTTCGGCTCCGCGCCTAGCTAGCGCAGTTTTGCGTCGGTCCTTGGCCGACGAGAAAACGGATGCTAGCGTTGTTGCGTTCGCCTCGCCGTGCATTCGCACTGTCTTCGGCTCCGCGCCTAGCTAGCGCAGTTTTGCGTCGGTCCTTGGCCGACGAGAAAACGGATGCTAGCGTTGTTGCGTTCGCCTCGCCGTGCATTCGCACTGTCTTCGGCTCCGCGCCTAGCTAGCGCAGTTTTGCGTCGGTCCTTGGCCGACGAAGGGCAGACGCTAGCGTTGTTGCGTTCGCCTCGCCGTGCATGCGCACTGTCTTCGTCGCCACGCCTAGCTAGCGCAGTTTTGCGTCGGTCCTTGGCCGACGAAGGATAGATGCTAGCGTTGTTGCGTTTGCCTCGCCGTGCATTCGCACTGTCTTCGGCTCCGCGCCTAGCTAGCGCAGTTTTGCGTCGGTCCTTGGCCGACGA
>CAYWNE010000152.1:7900-10410 GCA_964459555.1 uncultured Burkholderiaceae bacterium
GCCGTGCATTCGCACTGTCTTCGGCTCCGCGCCTAGCTAGCGCAGTTTTGCGTCGATCCTTAACCGACGAGAAAACGGATGCTAACGTTGTTGCGTTCGCCTCGCCGTGCATGCGCACTGTCCTCGGCTCCGCGCCTTGCAGTCGTCTGGGATGAGGGCGATTGCTATTGGTAAAAAATCACGTTAAGCTTTGCGCACACTCTTGTTCTCGGTTGTGGGGAGCGAGAGTTTCACATTAACAATAAAGGGAAAACATGGAAATCGTTGACGCACAAGGTGGTTATAGCCCATCCCGTGAAAAATTTATTGGCCGTACTTTTAATCATCTCGGCGCCGCTATTGTTGGCTTCACTTTGATTGAGTGTGCTTTGTTTAAATCAGGCATCGCCGAAAGCTTGGCGCGTGCGATGTTGGCTTTGCCTTGGTTAGCGATTCTCGGTGCTTTTATGTTGGTCGGTTGGTTGGCCTCACGCACGGCGCACACTGCAACAAGTAAGGGCGCGCAATATGCCGCTTTGGCGGCTTATGTGCTTGCTGAAGCCTTGTTGTTCGTACCGATTTTATTCATCGCTAATAGCATCGCTCCTGGCATGATCACCAATGCGGCGATTGTGACTTTGATCGGGGCTGGTGGTTTGATCGCTGTTGCTTACACATCGCGCAAAGATTTCAGCTTTTTGGGGAGCATGTTGAAATGGGGCGGTATCCTGGCCATTGTTTTGATTGTTGCGGGTTCTATTTTCGGTTTCCAATTAGGCTTGTTCTTCTCGGTAGCGATGGTGGGTTTTGCTGGTGCGGCGATTTTGTATGACGCGTCGAATGTCTTCCATCACTATGACGATGAGCAATATGTTGCCGCGGCTTTGCAACTGTTCGCTTCGATCGCCTTGATGTTCTGGTATGTCTTGCGTATCTTCATGAGCCGCGATTAATCGTTGCTTCGAATCGCAAAGAAAACGCCGTCGCAAGATGGCGTTTTTTTTCGTTCATTTTTCTGTGCTCTGGCTACTAACAATTTTCTAGACTACGTATTTCCCCTCATGCGCTTGTCACATGTTTGTCATAAACTGCTTCTAGACTGAAAGTGCTAAAAGAAAATGACAATGAAAAACAACAAAAAGGAGAATGACAGATGAAAAGTATCAGTAAAAAAATCGCTCAAGCGTGGACCACCTATCGTTACCAGTCCATCGTCCGCAAATCGAGTTTTCAACACGCTTTAGAAGACTTACCACCAACACTTTACGAACATTGGCGCACAGTAGCGCCGCAAGAATTCCATGGCATCCCGACGGATGCCATTTTTTTTATCCGCGCCGCAGAAGGGCTGATGCGCTTCTTCGACTGTGTACGCTACAGCCCTCACCCTTGTGCCTTGCCAAGCAAAGCTGCCGATTCGGTATGGCACGCTTGGATCAACTTGCCCGCATCGACCTCGCACTCGTCTGACATCGACGAATTTTGTCGACGTCACTTCAAACGCGAGATACCTCACTTAGAGGCAAGCGCAATGCCAGTCAATATGAACAGTGGCCTAGCTGCGACCTTGGTGACTGCGCGTCGACGCGGCGGCCGTGATCCGGCAGCACCAAGCCTACCTGCGCTGTTCGCGTTAGATCGTAAGTTAAAGATGCCGAATGGTTACGCTTACCGTCAACAGCAACAAGGGATTTACTTGAATGCGATGAGTGCACAAGGAAGTCCCATCGGAAGTACGCAGCACATGCGCAGCCTTGATGCGAGTAGCCTGCTGGCCTTAGGTTTGATCACGCAAGCATCGTTTGATGCCTATGAGGCAGAACGTCTACGCACGCAACAAGCAGCGAGTTCCGGTAGTAGCTGTGGCAGCTCGAGCTCTTGCGGTAGTAGCAGTTGTGATGGTGGTTCCTCATGCGGATCATCGTGTGGCGGTGGCTGCGGTGGTGGTTGTGGTTCGTGAATATGAGGATTTAAAAGTGGCGCTAGGTTTGATGCGCAAAAGATGAGAAACTAGCCGAAACTTATCGCGATTTACGCGCATTAAATTCGGATTTCAAGCCCATGCATATCATCGACTATTTCGAGAAGCTTCAACAATGCTTCATCGCCAATGCGCGGCCAGAAAATATGGCAGCAATGGAAGCGTATATGCTGAATCAGTTTCATTTTCTAGGTATCAAAGCACCGCAACGTCGCGCCTTGATGAAAGAAGTTGGATTGCTGAAATGCTCGGCGGAGGACGTGCTGCAATTGGCACGCGCCTTATGGACTTTACCCTACCGCGAATATCATTACGTCGCTATCGATCAACTGGCACGCCATGTGAAAGTTTTACGAACCGAACATATCGCGGCCATGATCGAACTCGCGCAAGTTCACAGTTGGTGGGATAGTGGTGATGGCTTGTCTGGTGTGATCGGTGACGTACTCTTGCGGGAAAAGCAGACACAAGTGAATCCACGCGATGTGATGGACCCAGCATTTGGACAGTGGGCGTTGTGGGTACGTCGTATCGCCATGACTCATTAATT
>CAYWNE010000153.1:0-10410 GCA_964459555.1 uncultured Burkholderiaceae bacterium
CGGACTCCACAACTTCACCGACCTTCTTCACATCCTTTCCAATTCCTTGGATGGTATTACAAGCAGACAAAGCGAATACCGCGATCAGTAACACAGCCATTTTTTTCATCACAATTTCTCCATCATTAAATCAATTCGATGCACTCAACTGCAGAATTAAAAGTGTCGAACATCAACAAAATGGCCAGCAATTCCAGCCGCTGCAGCCATCGCTGGCGACACAAGGTGAGTACGTCCACCTTGCCCTTGACGTCCCTCGAAATTGCGATTCGAAGTAGACGCGCATCGTTCACCAGGCTCCAATCGATCAGCATTCATCGCCAAACACATTGAGCATCCCGGCTCACGCCACTCAAAACCCGCCGCCTCAAAGACCTTATCCAAACCTTCTTGCTCAGCCTGTGTTTTCACCAATCCAGATCCCGGCACGACCATAGCTAGTTTTACATTAGCCGCCTTGGTCTTACCTTTAACAACTGCAGCTGCAGCGCGCAGATCTTCAATTCTTGAATTAGTGCAGGAGCCAATAAATACTTTATCAATACTCACTTCAGTGATTGATTTGTTCGCAGGCAAATCCATATAAGCTAAAGCTTTGACGATTGCCTCACGTTTGACCGCATCCGACTCCAATTGTGGATCAGGTGTTTTTCCATCGACAGAAATCACCATTTCAGGCGAGGTTCCCCAGGTCACTTGTGGGATGATGGTGCTTGCATCGATCTCAACTACAGTATCAAATTGCGCGCCATCATCACTGTGCAAAGTTTTCCAATAAGTGACCGCAGCTTCCCACTGCACGCCACTTGGTGAGAACGGACGATTTCTTACGTAATCAATCGTGGTTTGATCGACCGCGATCATACCTGCACGCGCACCAGCTTCAATTGCCATATTGCACACTGTCATGCGACCTTCCATCGACAGCGCGCGGATTGCAGAACCAGCAAACTCAATCGCATAGCCCGTTCCACCAGCCGTACCGATTTTACCGATGATCGCCAATACGATATCTTTTGCGGTAACACCGAGGCCAATTTCCCCTTCGACACGAATCAACATGCTTTTCGATTTTTTCGCAATCAGCGTTTGGGTTGCCAGAACATGTTCAACTTCGGAAGTACCGATGCCGTGTGCTAGGCAGGCGAATGCACCATGCGTCGAAGTATGAGAATCACCACAACCCACTGTCATACCAGGCAAGGTCGCGCCTTGTTCAGGCCCAATCACATGGACAATCCCTTGACGCAAGTCTTGCATATTGAAGTAAGTGAGCCCGAAGGTTTTGGCGTTTTCGTCTAGCGTTTCAACTTGCAAACGTGATGTCGGATCATCGATACCGTTCGCACGATTGGTGGTTGGCACGTTGTGATCAGCAACAACTAAGTTAGCAGATTTACGCCACGGAGCACGATCGGCGAGCTTAAGACCCTCGAAGGCTTGGGGACTAGTGACTTCATGTAGGAGATGGCGATCAATATAAATCAATGCGGTACCATCTTCTTCGGAGTGAACTAAATGAGATTCCCAGAGTTTGTCATAAAGCGTCTTGGACATAGCTTGCGGCCTAGAGGTGAACAATAAATAATCAAAAAGTAAGCTCTTGATTATGCCACATTTGTGCGCCGCAAAACCGCCTTAGACCGCTTTTTTAAACTCAGAAAAGCAAAATAATAGTTAGAAAAATTTAAGAATACTGAATTTTGATCTGCAATTCACCAAAAAAGCGACAAACAAACCAACTAAAATTTTGCCCAAGAAATTACAATAATTACATCTCAGTTACAGACCAATTGGGGATCTGGAGACATCTCCGCACTGGGCGCGATGGCGCAGAGCGTGATCCATTAAGACCAGTGCGAGCATCGCTTCCGCAATGGGTGCCGCGCGGATACCAACACAAGGATCATGACGACCAAAGGTTTCCACACTCACCGGATTGCCATGAATATCCAAGGACTGGCGTGGCACACGGATGGACGAAGTTGGCTTAATTGCCATTGCAACCGTAATATCCTGTCCAGTTGAGATACCGCCGAGCACACCACCAGCGTTATTACTCAGGAAGCCTTGCTGGCTAATTTCGTCGCCGTGCTCAGAACCACGTTGCCCGACTGACTTAAACCCCGCGCCAATCTCAACCCCTTTCACCGCATTAATACCCATCATGGCATAAGCGATCTCCGCGTCTAACTTGTCATAGATGGGTTCACCAAGGCCAACCGGAACATTTTGCGCATGCACTTCAATCTTCGCCCCTATCGAATCACCATCGCGACGCAAAGCATCCATAAAGTCTTCCATGCGCGTGATCAATTCAGAATCGGCTGTCGGCGCAAAGAAAGGGTTGGTAGAAGTGTGTTCCCATCCTTGGAATGGAACTTGAATATCACCTAACTGCGTCAGGCCAGCAAAAAATTGCGTGCCATATTTCTCCAACAACCATTTTTTGGCGACAGCACCAGCGCCAACTACGGGCGCTGTAAGCCTAGCAGAAGAACGGCCTCCACCACGTGGATCGCGAATACCGTATTTGTTCCAATACGTGTAATCGGCATGACCAGGCCGGAAACTCTCGACAATATTGCCATAGTCTTTACTGCGTTGATCGGTATTGCGAATCAGCAGCGCGATCGGTGTCCCAGTGGTCTTTCCCTGATACACTCCCGACAAGATTTCGACTTGATCTGGCTCTTGACGTTGCGTTACGTGGCGCGAAGTTCCTGGCCGACGTCGATCAAGATCGGGTTGAATATCCAACTCACTCAATTCCATCCCGGGCGGACAGCCGTCAATGATGCATCCTATCGCAGGGCCATGTGATTCTCCAAAAGTCGTTACCGTGAACAAAGTACCAAAAGTATTGCCAGACATAGCTACATTCGAGAGTTAAAAAGAATTTCACATGATTCTATCAGTGATCCGCATCTCAAGCCTAGAGAACAAACTTGTTCCTCTTTTTTGAGAGAAATTTGTAGGAAAACACGATATTTGCAGCAAACCAACAGCGCGCTCTCATATTCTTGTTTTATACTGAGCCCACAACAAAAGATAAACTGCGTGAAATGATTGTCGTGAAGACCACGGTTCTCTATGCACCGCACCTACATCGGAGTGCCTCAGCGAATGAGTGAATTAAATCAAGCAAATGACGATGCATTGATTTTCATGGATGAGCAAAGTGCTGAGTTACACGGCGTTCAACTTAGCAAGCCTAGTTGGCGCATCATGATTATTGATGATGATCCCGACGTCCATTCAGCGACTATGTTCGCTCTTGGTAACTTAGAGATCCAAAATCGAAGCCTCACGTTCCTGCACGCATACTCAGCGCAAGAGGCTCGCGACATATTGGCAAGAGAACCTGACATCGCAGTAATCTTACTGGATGTTGTAATGGAACAAGAGGATGCAGGTCTGAACCTTGTTAATTTCGTAAGGAAGAATCTCGGACTGATAGATGTCCGTATCATTTTGCGCACGGGACAACCTGGCTATGCGCCGGAAATTGATGCCATTCGTGACTATGACATCAACGACTACAAAACAAAGTCCGAATTGACTAGGACTAAACTATATACAACGGTTACCTCGGCAATCCGTTCATACGAACAAATCTGTTCTATAACTGCCAACCAACGTGGACTGGAATATATTGTCAATGCCAGCTCCGAACTGATGTCCCAAAAAGGGCTGCAGAATTTTTCGCATGGTGTACTGCAACAGGTTTCTGCGCTGTTAGGACGAAAAATGGAAGGTTTCGTCTGCAACAAGTTAGAAGACAATCATGGAGCCGCAGACTTATCTGACCTGCTGATTATTGCAACGAGCGCGGACTTTGCTCATCTAAACCAGAAGACCGCCGACAAAATCGAAGATCTAGAAATACGAACGTTGATCGGAGAATGCATCAAGCAAGGATGCAATTTATATCAACATTCAAACATTGCTTTGCATTTTGAAAGCGGCTCACAAAACAACCTTACTGTATTCCTGAAAACCAAACTCAACGTAAGTGACCTAGATAAACGGCTGTTGGAAGTATTTTGCAGCAATATCTCGGTAGGTCTAAACAATGTCATGTTGACCAGCCGGCTGCACCAATATGCTTATTTTGACCCGTTAACAGGACTAGCAAATAGACTCAAATTACTGCAAACGCTCAATGAGACTTTGCAATCCCCTCTCAAAGATCGAAGCGTTTTGTCATTGATTGACATTGATCACTTCGCTGAAACGAATGATGCGCTCGGTCATCAATTCGGAGATCTTTTGCTCTGCGCTGTCGCCAAAGAATTGCTCGACCATTTTGGCAAATCTTGTCACCTAGCTCGCGTTGGCGGTGATACCTTCGCTCTACTAGGTGACGAAGGGCTAGTTGAACCAAACAACATTAGCCATGTATTCCAACGAGCATTCAACGTTGATGGACAGGAAGTACAATTGTCATCAACCATAGGATTAATTCGATTAGCGGGTTATGACGGCGGCGGCTCTGACGCACTGAAGGACACCAATATCGCTCTGAAACGAGCAAAAGCTCATCAACGAGCATCGCATAGCTATTTCACCCTTGACATGGGAGTGGAAATTCGCGAGCGTGTAAGAATGATGCATGCACTTCGCGCTGCATTTGAAAACGAAAGGCTATTCGTGGTTTACCAACCACAAGTCGATATGCGCACGCAAACACCAGTCGGCGCTGAAGCACTTCTACGATGGAAAAATGAAGATGGCCAGTTCGTACCACCGGACCAATTCATTCCCATTGCAGAATATTCGGGCTTGATTGTGGATATTGGTGAATGGGTGCTACGAAGTGCTTGTTTTGAACTACAGCATCTCCATCAACTAGGTTACACCGACTTCAAAATGGCGGTAAACGTGTCTCAAGCACAGTTTTCTCACCCACAATTCTTGCAAAGTCTCGAACGAGCACTGGTTGACACGAACGCCCCCGCCAACTGTTTAGAGCTCGAAATTACCGAATCAATGGCCATGAATGACCCCGAGATGTTGATAAAGACTTTGCTTCACATTAAACAACTCGGCGTCCAAATCTCAATCGACGATTTCGGCACGGGATTCTCATCTCTGAGTCATTTGCAAAGATTGAATGTGGACAAACTGAAAATCGATAGAGCTTTTGTGAATGAAATCAATGACAAATCTGGCGAAGGCAGCATTGCCAAAATGATCGTACAATTGAGTCAAAGCCTCAACATCAAAGTTATTGCCGAAGGAGTAGAAACCAAATTGCAAGCTGATACTCTGATGAGTTTCGGTTGTCACTTGGCTCAGGGTTATCTCTACGCAAGGCCTCAAACGCAACTAGACCTGCGTGCGTGGCTTGCGCAGAAGCCCGGTGATAGTTTCATCAAACTACCACGAGGCCTCCCCGTCTAATTTCCAGATCAATTGACGGCAGAACAGTGCGCAGAAATGACGCTCTGTTCCTCCAATTTGCCTGATCATCGCAATCAGCATACATCGTTCGCCACGACAGGATACAGTGCGAACAAATCAGCATCCCTTGCACCACGCAATACTATCGCTCAGCAAAACGCAGCAAAATTACGCTCTATCTAATCAGTTTGATAAACATGGATCAACAGACTCTCGAAAAACTGCAACGACTCGCCAAACAAATCTTGTCAGGCTTGAGCATTGCATTTGACAAAACCGCAACTTGGGTTGGAAAACTCAGTTGGTGGAAATTTTTCTTGTTTGCAATTCTACTTTTTATTTCCGGGGACATCATTCAGGAAGCGTTTTCACCAAGCGAAACCACCGTTGTCAAATCCAAATCGAACAAGCAAAAAACTAAAGACGCCTCTTTCAGTGCCGAGAATGGTAAACAAATCATTAAGACCGACGATGCGAATTTAGAAATAGATAGCACTGGCATTCGAATCCGGAAGCCCGAAGATCTTACCGTTGGTAAGCGCGTCGAAATCAACGCTGATGGCGTTGATGTAGTGGACGAGCAAGCGGAAAAGATTACGGAAAAAATTGACGAGGCCAACAAGACTAAGCTTGAGGATTTGCCGAAGTCACCGATGCCAGGAATCACAGTTGGCAAAGACGACGTCCATATTCGTTTGCCGAAAGAAGTTGCAAAACAAATTCAAGCCGATATCGAAAAAGCGAAAGCTGAAGCGGCTGAAGAAGCCAGCACTGTTGAAAAGACTAAATCTTCAAAGTGGTTTAAAAATTTCATTGCACTACTTGTTTTCGGCTTATTTGGCATGAAAGCACTGATGGGCGGCAAGGTTCGTGCGGAGGAACAAGCGAAGGTCGCTAACGCCGCCGCAGAAAAAGAAGCCTTACTGCGTCAGGTCAGTGAAGCACAAATGCAAATGATGCAGGCACAAGTCGAGCCACACTTCTTATTCAACACCTTAGCGTCCGTCGAATATTTGATCGAGACCGATCCTCCACGCGCAGCAGCGATGCAACGTAGCTTGATTGCATATCTCCGTGCTGTCTTACCACAAATGCGCGAAAACGCAGCGAAGACAAACTTAGGACGCGAAGCGGATATCGTACGATCTTATCTACAATTGCTTAAAATGCGGATGGAAGAACGCTTAACGATAGACTTCGAGATGCCAGAGCAATTACGTTCAGCATCCTTCCCACCGATGATGTTGCAATCAGTTGTCGAAAACGCGATCAAACATGGTTTGGAAGTCAAAGCTGAGGGTGGTACGCTAACATTCAGGGCAGAAGTTTTTGGAGACAAGTTACGAGTCACTGTACGTGACGATGGTCTAGGCTTTGGAGCTGTCCCCAGCAATGGTACTGGGCTCGGACTGCAGAACATTCGCGAGCGATTGAAGCTTCTATACAAAGACAAAGCGCAATTGATCATTACAGCCAATCAACCAAGTGGTGTATGCGTCGCGATCGAAATCCCATTTGAAATTGCCAAGTAAACCAAAGATCGCTACCATCTCCCTACTCTCAAAAGTCATAAAGGAAAAGCATGCCAACCGCGATTATTGCTGACGACGAACGCTTGATGCGTGACCAACTGCGCTCTCGCCTGGAACAAGTTTGGCCCGAGCTCGAAATTGTAGGCGAAGCCAAAAATGGTGAAGAGGCCGTGCAGCTCGTTGAAACTCATCAACCGCAGTTTGCTTTTCTCGATATCCGCATGCCCGCGAAAACTGGGCTTGAAGCGGCACGCGACATCGGAACGAAAACCCATATCGTGTTCATTACAGCCTACGATCAATATGCGGTCGAAGCTTTCGATCAAGGCGCTGTTGACTATGTTCTAAAACCCGCCGATCCAGAACGTTTAGGCAAAACTGTCGAACGACTGAAAGCGAGAC
This sequence comes from uncultured Burkholderiaceae bacterium, assembly GCA_964459555.1. Taxonomy (GTDB): domain Bacteria; phylum Pseudomonadota; class Gammaproteobacteria; order Burkholderiales; family Burkholderiaceae_D; genus Undibacterium. The sequence continues at coordinate 7,341 of CAYWNE010000153.1, forward strand.
TGCAAACGGCTAGCGAACCGCAAGACATGAGCAATATGCTGGCGCAATTAGCGAAACAATTGGGTATCGCGCCTAAGCCGAATTATCTGCAATGGATACAAGCTTCGATCGGGCAAGAACTCAGACTGATTCCTGTTGAAGATATCTTGTTTTTCCAATCTGACGAAAAATACACGCGCGTACAAACTGCGACGTTTGAGGCACTGATTCGTAAGCCGGTACGTGATCTCGCAGATGAACTTGATCCACAGCTATTCTGGCAAATTCACCGATCGACGCTAGTCAATTCAAAAGCGATCTCCGGCGTAGTACGAGACATGCGCGGTCGACATCTGGTACAAATCAAGGGACTTACAGAAAAATTAGAAGTGAGCCGTAGTTTCGTTCACCTGTTTAAGCAAATGTGAAGATCTTTCCTCTTTCAACGAGAATGAAGCAACACTTGTCTCAGCCATTTCGGTAACACAGAACACTGTTTATACGAGAAGTGCTGAGTTTTCGACTTTTTAAATCTCCTTCCACTCATATCGATTTGTCAGAGGCTGCGCAAACACAGCCTCTTTGACAATTGCCGCCTTAGTCAACAATGATCTGTCTTGTTCGTGCTACGCTCTGCGATGCATTGAGTTCGCGACAATTCTTGGATAAGCAATTGTCACATTAAGTTGACGGCACTTCTCGGCACTTCAATTTCGTAAGCAAGTGTAAGAATTTCAACCTCACTTTTTCTTACTATCCTGCAAAAGAGACTGCGCCATTCCAGTTTCAAGATTTCTCCTTACACTAGTTACATTTACTAACACGGATGACGTTATTGTCATCCAAGAGATTCTTCAAGCTCACTACAATCTAGATCAAGGTAACAATTTAACCCTGTTCGCAACTCAATTAGCTATATGCAAACCACTATTCGAATCCTCTTGGTCGAAGATGAACTGAAAATCGCAGAAAACGTCCGCCTTGGCCTGATGGAATATGGGCTACAACTGACTCATGCGATTGACGCTGATCTTGCCTTAGCATTAATCGAGAAAGACACTTTCGACCTCTACATCTTCGATATCATGCTGCCTAGCATCGACGGGCTCACCCTACTAAAACAAAGACGAGAGTGTGGCGACCAAACACCCGTTATCCTTCTCACCGCGAGAAACCAACTCAACGACCGGCTCGAAGGATTACACCTTGGTGCCGATGATTATCTAGCGAAGCCCTTTTTTGTCGAGGAGCTCTATGCGCGCATTCAAGCCATACTCCGACGTTCCAACGGTGAGCGTGAGCATCTGATCACAGTAGGAAAACTCAAACTCGATCGTCTAAGTCGACAAGCTTTTTTCGAAGATCGCAGAGTTGATCTCAGTACGCGAGAATTCACGCTCCTAGAATATTTGATGCGTTCGCCAGGGAAGATCTTTACGCGCATGCAGATCCTGGAACATGTCTGGGGATATGACTTCGATCCGAGTACAAATATCGTTGACGTTTGCGTCAAAAGGATACGCGCCAAGATGTCCGAGATTGACGGAGGCTCTCAACTTTCTGCCATCGAATCTGTGCGCGGCATCGGCTACCGTTTCCGAGATTTGGATGAGCCATCGATATGAAAAGTTTTCGCCTTCATACTTTTGCGGTTCTGATTGTTTTGATCCTATTAACCTTGGGTTTTGCATTTTATTTGACGCGTGCGCAACTGTTGAATTATGAACAAACGCGTCTTGAGTCTCGTTTATGTATTGAGTTACGTCGTCTGAGTAAAGATGGCCTTTCTGTAGACAAGATCGACCGCATGTGGCAGGACATGAGCACAAAACTTCATCTCGACGACAAATCAAATATCGCATTTAGCAACCACCGATTACATTCAGATCCAAGCACCGAACTATTACAAACTCCAAATTGGCCGGTGCAGAAATTTGAACATCAATACGATAGCGATGAAACCCATCGTGACGATAGCCCAAGCAAAAGTTGTGGCACACATATTCGTATGATCGATGGCCAAAAATGGATAGAAGCCTACGATTTGAGTCGAGACAATGGCGCGGCGCTGATGCTACAACGTGACGCCGCACTGCGTGAAATTGATGATGTCTTGAGACACACTATGAAGCTTTTTCTCGCTCTCTTCTTGGGACTTGCTATGGTCACGTCGCTAGTTTTCACACGACTACTGCATAGCCCCATTTTGCGCCTCAAGTTGGCCATGCAAAGAATTGATAAGCATGATCTTCGATCAAGAATTGACGCAAAAAATGAATTCGCTGAATTCCAGGAAATGATCGAGTCCTACAACGAAATGCTGGACCGGCTTGAGGCAAGTTTCCAGCACGCTTCGCGTTTTGCTGCAAACGCCGCCCATGAACTGAGAACTCCGCTGACGATACTGACCGGAAAACTCGAACGTGCAATTAACCGTCCTGGGGAAGAAACACAGAAGCAAGAATTCGCCTCTTTACTTGATCAGGTTTCCCGCCTTTCGAGCATCGTTCAAAAACTTCTCTTTCTCGCCCAAGCTGAGGCAGGTACGTTTCCAATTGAACAGGCTCCCGTCAACCTCAGCTCAAACTTAGAAGAACTCCTAAGCGATTTGCAGATGTTGCATGAAGACGCGCTTATTTCAGTCGACATCAAGAAAAATGTGTTCGTCACTGGCGATCAGATCTTGTTGCGCCAACTACTAAGCAATCTGCTGATCAACGCAATTAAATATTCTGCCCCGAATGCAGCCATATCAGTAAGCATTGGCATCAACAATGGGCATTGTGAATTTACGGTCACCAATCAAAGTGAACATCTCAACAAAGAAGATCGAGATCATTTTTTCGAAGCTTTTTACCGCGGCATCTCAGCGCAAAAGAGTAACGCTGAGGGTGCCGGACTTGGATTGAACGTCGCCAATGAAATCGCAAAATTACACAAGGGATCGATCCAACTTCGCGAGACATCGGCGCATATCGTCAGCATTGAGGTTCTCCTACCTTTGCTCGCCTCCAACCCAAAAAATTGAACTTGCACATAACGACTATGAAATCCGTTTCCCACTATTTGCTTTGCCTTTCACTTTCGTTCC
>CAYWNE010000154.1:0-10355 GCA_964459555.1 uncultured Burkholderiaceae bacterium
CATCATGACAAGCCCAAACCATAACAGCTGAGGTAGAATTGCGCCTGTAGAAAATTTTGCTTACTTGGCCTAGCACAACAGACGCCAAAAAAGTTAGAAATCGAATTCTAAAATAAGAACCATCAGCGATTTCACAAGACCCAGCAGAAGGATCAACAATGAATTTGTCGTGCTATGCATACAACAATGCATGCAGATGGGACGAACTCTGTGCGAAACGCATGGTCTATTGTCTCGAAGTAAAGTAGGAGTAATAAATTGCAATTACCCTATCAGGATATAAGATTTTTTGTAGTTCAAGGAAAACAATGAAACGTGTAGATGATTTTCGCCTGCGTTTGGGCAAACATGAATTAGTGCCAATCATGATTGGCGGCATGGGCGTCGATATTTCAACCGCAGAACTCGCATTAGTGGCTGCACGTTTAGGCGGCGTTGGGCACATTTCCGACGCGCTCGTACACGACGTTTCCGATCGTCGCTTTGATACTAGCTTCGTCAAAGACAAGACAAAACAATACAAATACAACATCAATAATCTTGATAAGACCGATGTGAAGTTTGACCTAGACTTATTGGCCGAAGCAACTCGCCTGCACGTTGGCAAGACCATGGAAGCCAAACAAGGCAATGGTATGATTTTCGTCAATTGCATGGAAAAATTGACCATGAACGGTCCACGCGACACTTTGCGCGTGCGCCTTGCCTCCGCCCTCGATGCTGGCATTGACGGTATTACATTGAGCGCTGGCTTACATCTAGGTTCTTTCGGCTTAATCGAAGATCATCCACGCTTCCGCGATGCTAAGCTTGGCATCATCGTTTCTTCAGTACGCGCTTTGCAATTATTCTTGCGGAAGAACGCGAAACTCAACCGTTTGCCCGACTATGTCATCGTCGAAGGACCTTTGGCCGGTGGCCACCTTGGTTTTGGTCTCGATTGGGCTAAGTATGATTTGCACACCATCGTCGCCGAAGTATTGCAATTCCTCAAAGAAGAAAATCTCGACGTTCCTGTGATCGCCGCAGGCGGCATTTTCACAGGCAGCGATGCTGTTTCTTTCCTTGAAGCTGGTGCTGGTGGCGTACAGGTCGCAACGCGCTTTACGGTGACTAAAGAGTGCGGCTTGCCAGACGATGTTAAGCAGGATTACTTCAAAGCCAAAGAAGAAGAAATCATCGTCAACACGATTTCACCAACTGGCTACCCTATGCGCATGCTAAGCAACACACCGGCGATAGGCTCCAATATTCGCCCTGGCTGCGAAGCCTATGGTTATCTGCTCGATGGCAACGGCAATTGCTCCTACATCGACGCTTACAATCGCGAACTCGAAGCGAATCCCAATAACAAAGACTTCAAAGTCATGGACAAAACTTGTCTATGCACGCACATGCGCAACTTCAAGTGCTGGACTTGCGGCCAAACCACGTATCGCCTCAAAGATACAACACGCCAACTGCCCGACGGCACCTACGAATTATTGAGCGCTGAACACGTCTTCCGCGATTATCAATTCAGCGTCAATAATGAGATCGCCTTGCCTTAAACGAAGCTAAACGGTTTTCAAAAAGCGCACTACGGTGCGCTTTTTCGTTGCCGGACATTTACTCATTTCAAATGCGCGCACAAAACAAAAAGCCCACTCGAAGAGCGGGCTTTTTGTTTGAAACTGTGGGGTGGTCGATGGGACTCGAACCCACGACAACAGGAATCACAATCCTGGACTCTACCAACTGAGCTACGACCACCATTGTTCACTGCGGCAGATGCCGTATCAAGTGAGCCTCGCATTATACGAGAGTTTGATGAATCTGGCAAACACTTTACAGCCCAACATCAAAAATCCAGTCAGAAAAAGTCTATCACTGGCCAACCCTCATCAGCACTCCCGTCATCACACAGTCTGGCGCTAATCGAAACACGCAAATTCGCCATGAATTTGGCGTGCAAAAAAATACCCGTAGGGGAAAAATCCTACGGGTTGAGTTCCCTATAAGGGCACAGGACATACAATGAAAACAGTTTCACTATAGATCGCTGTGCCGGACTTGCCGTTAATTATTACAAATATTTACGAATTCAAAAGTTAAGAAACATTTAGTACTTGGAGCTTTCGGCGCCGAAACTTAATGCATGGTCGCGTTTACCGCTTTAGCTGGTGCCAACACTTTGACGCGACTTTGCTTTGCTTGCTTGTCTTCGAAGACCAATTGTAATTGCACTTGATCGCCCTCTTTCACTGGCTTATGCACATTCATCAACATGATATGAAATCCGCCGGGGCTCAGTTCTAGAGGCTTGCCAGAGGTGCATTCGAGTTTTTCAACTTCACGCATTTTCATAACGCCGCCATCCATTTTCATTTCATGAATTTCCACCATCGCCGCGGCATCACTCTCGACCCGGATCAAGTTCAAAGCCGTCTTGCATTCAATCTGCATAAAAGCGCCCGTACTTTTTTGTGGGCCAACCGTTGCGCGTGCCCAAGCGTTCTTGACGCTGACTGAATTATTTTGAGCAAAAGCTGAGAAACTAAGCATGGTACCTAGACCAGCCATCAGTGTTGAAAAAAATACGCCTTTAACCAATTTCACATTCATTCTGCCAACTCCATCTGTATGAAATACACTAACTCAAACTGTTTCAGCTTGGGTTTCGCTGACACGTGACCACGCTTCTAACAGTAACTGCGCATCGCCACTCGCCAAACGCTTTGTATCAGACAGCATTTGTCTAAACGCACGCGCACCGACCAAGCCAAAACTCAAGCCCAACATGTGGCGCGTGATACTGTTCAAACGTAAGCCCTTACCATTTTCACCAAAGCGGCGCAGCTGATCTTCAATATAGGGAATCATTGCTATCAGTACTTCTTCACGAGTATTGGGCGCGTCAGTTTCACCGTAGTAGCGTGCGTCAAAAGCGCTCATCAAATACGGATTATGATAGGCCTCGCGCCCCAACATCACGCCATCGCAATACTCTAAGTGTTCATCAATTTCAGCAAGTGTTTTAACGCCACCGTTGATGATGATTTCCAAGTGAGGGAAATCCTTTTTTAATTGATAGGCATACTCATACTTCAAAGGTGGAATCTCGCGATTTTCTTTGGGCGACAGGCCTTTTAAAATCGCATTACGAGCATGGACGATAAACGTCTCGCAACCAGCCTCAGCGATTTGCCCAACAAAGTCTCGAACGAATCCGTAATCTTGCACATCGTCGATGCCGATGCGATGCTTTACAGTCACATCGATATCGACAACATCACGCATAGCCTTCACACAATCGGCAACTAACTGAGGTTCTGACATCAAGCAAGCACCGAAAGCCCCTTTTTGCACACGCTCCGAGGGACAGCCGCAATTCAAATTAATCTCGTCGTAGCCCCACTCTTGACCACGTTGAGCAGCAATCGCCAAATCAGCAGGTTCGCTGCCACCCAGTTGCAAAGCAATCGGATGCTCGATCTCGTTAAAGTCGAGATGACGTGGGACGTCGCCGTGGATGATGGCACCAGTTGTCACCATCTCAGTGTACAACCAAGTGTGGCGCGTAATATGGCGATGGAAAACACGACAATGACGGTCGGTCCAATCCATCATAGGCGCTACAGACAAACGACGCGGTGGCAAAGACTTAGAACTCACAATAACTCACAAACAATTCAGCAGATAAGAGGACGACAAAATGTCGAAGCCTCTATTTTACCTTCCAAGCCCTGCTCTCGCTTATCGGGCCCGAAATTATCCTGATTTCACTCTAAGTTTTTCTAGATAATGTAACAATTTATTCGGATACACTCTACACAATTTCCTCTAGGGTAGCGCCAAGAATTCGGCTATGCTTGTCACTTACTATGAGACGCAGCAAAACCCAAAACGTTTCAATACACATTCAATCGCTACTCTAAAATTGCCTCATCATGTCCGAACTCAACACTGAACACTTTTGGATGCCGTTTACTGCAAATCGCCAATTTAAAGCGGAACCCCGCCTGCTGAAATCGGCGCAAGGCATGTATTTCACTAGTCAAGACGATCGAACGATACTCGATGGTACGGCCGGCTTATGGTGCGTAAATGCAGGGCATTCTCATCCGAAGATTGTCGAGGCTATTCAAAAGCAGGCAGCAACACTCGACTTTGCGCCCACGTTCCAAATGGCACATCCATTGGCATTTGAAGCGGCCAGCGCATTGGTATCGATCGCACCACAAGGGCTAGACAAAGTGTTCTTCTGTAACGATGGCTCGGAAGCCGTCGATACTGCTCTGAAGATGGCACTCGCCTACCATCGGGCCCGCGGCGATGCGGCTCGCTTTCGCTTGATTGGCCGTGAACGAGCCTATCATGGAGTCGGCTTCGGCGGCATTTCAGTTGGCGGCATCGCTGGCAATCGCAAACAGTTTGGGCCATCACTGTCTGGAGTTGATCACCTGCGTCACCCGCTCGACATTAATCGGAACGCATTTAGCAAAGGCTTACCAGAACATGGTGCTGAGTTAGCACAAGAATTCGAGCAACGCCTGCTCGCCACACATGATCCCTCGACTGTCGCAGCCTTGATTATTGAACCGATTCAAGGCTCGACCGGCGTCATCATTCCGCCACGCGGCTATTTAGAAGGTCTACGTGACATCTGTCGCAAATACGGCATTTTGCTGATCTTCGATGAAGTGATTACAGGCTTTGGGCGCCTCGGCAGCGCCTTCGCGGCTGACTATTTTGATATTCAACCTGATCTCATGGTCCTTGCTAAAGGGCTGACGAACGCTGCTGTTCCCATGGGGGCAGTACTCAGCACTTCAGCCATTTATGAAGCTTTCATGGATGCGGCGCCAACCGACCACATTGAATTTTTTCATGGCTACACCTATTCCGCGCATCCTTTGGCTTGCGCAGCAGCGATCGCAAGCATCGAGGTCTATCGCGAAGAGAAAATTTTCGACCGTGCAGCCAATATGGCGCCTTATTTCGAAGCAGCGGCTCATCACTTGCGCGACAGTCCAAACGTCAAAGATATTCGCAATCTGGGCATGGTATGTGGCATCGAACTCTTGCCTCAGACTGGCAAGACCACAACGCGTGCTTACGATGTCTTCCATCGTTGTTTCTGGCAAAAGGACGTCCTGATACGCACCACTGGTGACATCATTGCGCTATCGCCACCATTAATCATCAATCATGAACAAATCGACACGCTGTTCAACCGCTTAGCTGAGGCGATAACTGAGCAAGCGCGGGGATAATCGCATACAAAAAAAATAGAAATGACGACTCTGACGACCGAAGAAAAAGCGCAGCTCTTCACCCATCTCGCAACGATGGAAAATGCAGGCATTCCCGCTCTGCAGAGCTTTCAGCAATTGCGTCTTAAGCCCGTCTACATGGAAGGTGTTGTGAACTGCCGCCGTGCGATCAGCAAGGGCAGCGACATCGCTAACGCAGCCTATGGAGCGAAACTGTTCAATTACTTCGAGTTCACCTTGATTCGTGCCGCATGTGCTGCCGGCAGCCCCGGTCTTAGCTATAAGCGCCTAGCTCAAGTCTACAAAGAAAAGACCGCACTCGAGAAACGCCTCCGATCTCGCATGCGCTTACCGTTGCTCATGCTGATTCTCGCCTTGAGCGTGCTACGGCTACCTGCTTTGATCACAGGATCCATCTCGCTTGTACAATTCATGCTTGGTATTATCGTACCGATGCTTTTGCTATTCTTTGTCGTCAATTACTTCAAAAAACGCCTTCAGGAGTCACAGCACAAGCCAAGCCGCAATACAAGTAAGGACGAAGGTTTTGATCGTGTATTACTTCAGCTACCAATACTTGGCCGCATGATTTTGCGCGACAATGCCAGACAATACTATGAAGCTTTGAGTCTGCTGCTGGAAGCCGGCGTCCCAATGTTTGAAGCGACCCCACTGGCGACGCAAACAATCTGGAATCGCACAATACAACCGCACTTCCACGCAATGACAAAGCAACTCGAGCAGGGATGGACTTTATCACAAACACTAGAAAGCAATCTAATGCGAGGTGACGACGCCGTAGTGGAGTTAGTGCGCACGGGAGAGGTTAGCGGAACCTTGCCAGCGATGCTGTGGCGCCACGTTGAAGCTGAGACTAAGGCACAAACGCAGTTTCGGGAAGAACTCGCAGCTTGGCTACCCAAAATTATTTATGGCATGGTCGCAGTCTACATCATCATACAAATCTTCAAGAGCGGCGCCTTTATGCCTCAATTACCAGATGAAGCACGTTGAATAGTCGTAATTCACGAGAATGGCCTACCATGCTTAGCGATGATGCCTATGATTCGTGGTTCGCCCAGAGACGTTTTTTTGAAGTGCTGTATTGAGTTTTCGAATCAAATGATCGGATACCTGCCGAGTACACCAAAAATGACGGGTATCCTCCTTGATTCCCTCTGCGAAGTAGGTCATCCTGAATTCGCTAGACGGTCGCTCAGAGCGCGCAATGAGGGCCAATGCCTCCTCTTCGCTAAGAAGCAAGTAGTCGGCACGTTGATGCAATAACATTTGCAGCATATTACTGTTCTCACCAGTAGCAAACACCTGCCGCGGCGTGTAATTCCTAATTTGCTCGTCGATGATCTGTCCGTATGAATACCCGGCTTTTGCCAACATCGTCAACTGCGGATCTTTAATCACATCAAGAATCCGCATGCGATCAGAAAAACGAGGATTGTGAGTCAAGCTGAGTGCGACCATGTGTTTGCCAGCATACAAAGGCACCGAAAATTTCCCAACCAACAGACGCTCAGGTCGCTTAAACCACCCTACCAAACAGGCATTTTCGGTATTGCGATTGATCACGTTCAGCTGCTGCTCAGCACTGGCCTTCTTCCATTGAAAGCTGATCCCCGCACGCTCAAGCGCGACCACGGCGGGCGTGGCGGTTAGCCCAATTACCCGTCCATCACTCTGCGCTTCTAGATAAGGTGGCCGGTCATTGTAGTACAAGGTCAATTGAAGAGACGTGCGAGCACTTGCTATATGCGACAATGAAAAGCCCAGCAATCCTAAAATAAACATTTGCAAACCGTACAAACTTCTCATCTCCGTCTTTTCTTAAGAATGTCTCATGCGGACATTTTTGATACGAAAGCTCGCTATCTTAGGATGAAAAGAGTCAACAATCCGCAAATTTCACACAACTTTGCAAACTTAGGTAACTCGTTAGATATTTTTGCAAGCAAGAGACTCCTGCATAACTACGGCGAGCCGCCGAAGTTTGAGTCGAGAAATGCACCTGCGTAGGAGCACTTGCTTCTACCGCAGGTTCAAAATTCGGTCGCGTAGGACGATGTGCAGAGACTTCTGCAAAGGAGAGATGGCGCCCCCCCTCATTTCGTCCAACAAAAAAGGAAAACGCCCACTCGGCTCGACACCAGTGGGCGTTTCTTTACAAACTAGGACAAGCTGCGTAGAGCAAGTCCATTCACATTACAGCATTCGTGCCAATAGCGCTTTGTCGTATTTCCCATTCAGAGGAATTTTCACTGTGTGCCCGGCGCCACCGATCACTTCAATTGCCTCGTTGTGTTTATTACGGATTTCATTCAAGGTCACGGTTTCATTGCCACTTGGGTGAATAATTTCAATACGATCACCAACGGAGAAACGGTTCTTCACTTCCACTTCCGCCCATCCGTCGGCGACCGACAAAACATTACCTACATACTGACTGCGGTGCGCCTTCGACACACCTTCCATGTAATTTTGATGATCTTGCGTGTGATGACGCTGGTAAAAACCATCGGTATAACCACGATTCGCCAAGCCATCGAGTTCACTCAACAAGCGCTCGTTAAATGGGCGACCGGCAACGGCATCATCGATCGCACGACGATAAGTTTGCGCGGTGCGAACAACGTAGTACAAAGACTTGGTACGACCTTCGACCTTCAAGGAATCAACACCAATCTTTGCCAAGCGTTCGACGTGTTCAATCGCACGCAAGTCTTTGGAGTTCATAATGTAGGTACCATGCTCATCTTCGAGGATAGGCATGAAATTACCTGGGCGACCTGACTCTTCGATGAGATAAGGACGATCAGCCAAAGGATGGCGTTTCATATCACCCATCGCTGAGAAGCTTTGATTGGCTTCTTCCAAAGCTTTGTTGAAGTCGAACTTAATGGTTTCGACCGGAATGCGCTGCAAATCACCGGTTTCATTTTCAGTCGCATTCTCAACTTTGTAATCCCAGCGGCAGGAGTTGGTGCATGTACCTTGGTTCGGATCACGGTGATTAAAGTAGCCCGACAGCAGACAGCGACCTGAGTAAGCAATACACAAAGCGCCGTGTACGAAGACTTCAATCTCCATTTCAGGGCAACGTTGCTTGATCTCTTCGATTTCATCGAGCGACAATTCGCGTGACAAGATCACCCGCGTCAAACCCATTTTTTGCCAGAATTTGACGTCGGCCCAGTTCACCGCATTGGCTTGCACCGACAAATGTACATTCACTTCAGGCCACTTCTCACGCACCATCATGATCAAACCAGGATCAGCCATAATCAAAGCATCAGGTTTCATCTCGATCACTGGCTCCATGTCATTCAGATAGGTTTTCAGTTTCGAGTTATGCGGAAAAATATTGCTAGCGACAAAAAACAACTTGCCACGCGCATGAGCATCGTCGATCCCCTTCTTCAACACATCCAAAGTCGAAAATTCATTGTTACGAGCGCGCAAGCTATAACGTGGCTGACCGGCATACACAGCATCGGCGCCGAAGTCGAAAGCAGCGTGCATTTTCTCGAGAGAACCCGCAGGCAATAACAACTCTGGAGCTTTGAGCTTGGTGGTTGATGACATGATCCATTCCTTTAATAAAACAATACTTTTTTAAACAAAATTCTGAACATCGTCGCCAGCAAACGCTGCGCGAAAAACCTACAAACCAATTCACTGTGCACGCGCTTGTTTGCGCTCCAAGTGCAAAGCAGTCACTTCATTAAAGATCAAGGCTGTCAAGACGATTGCGCCGCCGACCAAGGTCGCTTGCGCAGGCACTTCACCGACTGCCATCCACACCCACAATGGCCCCAACAGCACTTCGAGTAATGACAGCAAAGACAATTCGGGTGCCGACAAACCTTTCGCCGCATGCACCATGAGCATGCAAGGCACGCCAAGCTGGAATACGCCGAGTGTCGCCAAAATGATGAGATCGTGAACGGAAGCCGACAATGGTAAGGCCATCGGCAACATCAAACAAGCTGAAATCAAACCACCGACGAATACCGCCGGGATCAGATCAACATCTTGCCCACCTTTTTTTAAAATGATCACATTGGACGAAGCGGCGAGAGGCACACAGGTTGCCAAGATAACGCCGATTAAACCGCGCCCATCGAGCTTAGAAAAACCATCAATGAACATCCAGACCATACCAACAACGGCCACCAAAATCGCCAACCACGTGCGTCCAGGAATTTTCTCTTTCAAAAATATCCACGCGAAAATCGCCGTCAACAAAGGTGACAAGCTTTCCACGATCAAAGCATTGGCGACCGTAGTCATGGTAATCGCGAGCATGAAGCAGGAGAACATCGAGCCCCACATCAAACCAGAAAACAAACCGTATTTACCGAGGCCTTTCAACTTAGCACCGAGTTTTGAACGATGTTGAAAAGCCAGCGCAATAATGACGAAGGAAGCCGCAAAAAAACTGCGCCAGAAACTTACCTCGAAACCACGGGCAGATTCTAATTTGCGCGACAACACACCAGCGGAACTCCACATAGCGGGTGCAATCACCATCAAAAACAAAGCTTGCTTATGACTTGGCTGTACGATTTGATGCTGTTGCATCGCTGGCCTCCTCTTCAACAATTCAACTCTAAAAAACAGAAACCCGCTTGAGGATTCTCAAACGGGTCTGCTAGCTTTTTTCTGACCTGCACGGCAGGTCTTGTGCAGGATTACTCAGATTCGCGAGCAGCTTTCTTACGCTCGTGCTCTTTCAAGAAGCGCTTACGCAAACGAATGCTCTTCGGTGTCACTTCAACCAATTCGTCGTCTTCAATGAATTCGACCGCATATTCCAAATTCAATTGAATTGGTGGAACTAAACGAACTGCTTCGTCTGTACCGGATGCACGCACGTTGGTCAATTGCTTACCTTTGACTGGGTTCACAACCAAATCGTTATCGCGGGAGTGGATACCAATGATCATACCTTCGTAAACTGGATCATTGTGGCTGACGAACATACGACCGCGATCTTGCAATTTCCAAATCGCGTAAGCAACTGCTGCGCCGTCTTCTTGGGAAATCAATACACCGTTACGACGACCAGCCAACTCACCTTTGGTG
>CAYWNE010000155.1:0-10307 GCA_964459555.1 uncultured Burkholderiaceae bacterium
TTGAGTCCGCACTTCATCGCCGCCTTGTTGGGTTCCTCGCCGCTTTTGGTGCTGCGGATTTTGCGAGGGCTTGGCAATCGTGGATTGTCTTGACCTTTCCTGATCCGCCCCTCTTTGCTGCGCTGAATTCGGCGGACGAGTAGATCCCGCACTTCGTGCTTCCTGAGGCGCTTGAACGTTTGGTTTCGACGTTTTGACACTAGGCTTGGCTGGTCGTCCAGTCGCCTGTGCCTGCCGTGATGGCACTTGACTCTGTACTTGCGGTACTCTAGGTGCTTTTGGGCTTGCGCTTTTTACATGACTTTCTTGCGGCTCAGGCTCGTTCGCTGGACGCTGTGGTTTGACCCGCGCTTGGAATGGTCGGGCCTTGTCGAGCTTCGCTTGTTCGTCTGCTTGGGCACTCTGTCGCAGTTGATCGCGCAATTGGCGGAGGTCGGTCGCGACTTTTTCGTGAGAATTTTTTGTTGTTTTGTGAGATGACATAATCCTGCGATTATAATTCGAGTATGGAAAATTCTGTTCAATTCGTTCAATGGCTGCGCTCAGTCGCGCCCTATATTCATGCTTTCCGTGGAAAAACCTTTGTGGTGGCCTTCCCTGGTGAGCTCGTCGTTGCTGGCGCCCTGCCCGTTTTGGCACAGGATTTATCGCTATTGCATGCACTCGGCATCAAGATCGTGATCGTTCACGGTTCGCGTCCTCAAGTGGCTGAACAGCTCGCGCTGCGTAATGTCGAAGGCCGTTTCCATAATGGCGTGCGCATCACCGACACGGCTGCACTGGAGTGTTCCAAGGAAGCTGCTGGTGAACTACGTCTCGATATCGAAGCGGCCTTTAGTCAAGGCTTGCCGAACACGCCGATGGCCCATAGTGCGATTCGGATTATTTCCGGCAATTTCATCACGGCGAAACCGATTGGCATCGTCGATGGCGTTGACTTCCAATTGACGGGCGTGACCCGCAAAATCGCCTATGACACCATTGGCCGGATTTTGGACGCAGGCAGCTTGGTCTTACTCTCGCCTTTGGGTTTCTCGCCAACTGGCGAGGCATTCAATCTGACCATGGAAGATGTCGCGGTTTCTGCAGCGACCGCTTTGCGTGCGGATAAGCTCATCATCATTTCGGAAACACCAATGATGGTCGATCAAGATGGTGATGAAATTCGTGAGCTCTCGTTCAAGCAAGCTGAAGCCGAACTAGAGAAAAATTATCTGCCAGCGGACGCCAGTTTCTACCTCGAACACGCAGTCAAAGCTTCACGTGGAGGCGTGCCACGTATTCATATCGTGCCTTACAAAATCGATGGTTCGGCTTTGCTCGAGCTGTTTACGCATGATGGCGTTGGCACCATGGTCTCAACCGAAAATCTCGAGAGCCTACGCGAAGCAACAGTCGAAGATGTCGGCGGCATTATTAAATTGATCGAACCACTCGAAGCTGACGGCACCTTAGTCAAACGTGGTCGTGAATTGATCGAACGGGAGATCAATTACTTCTCCGTCATCGAGCATGATGGCGTGATCTTCGGCTGCGCTGCACTCTATCCTTTCCCATTCGACAAAATGGGCGAGATGGCGTGCTTGACTGTCAATCCAGAAGTGCAAAGCCAAGGCGATGGCGAACGGATTTTGAAGCATATTGAAAAACGTGCACGCCGCGCCGGATTCCACTCCTTGTTCGTGTTAACGACGCGTACTGCGCACTGGTTCCTCAAACGCGGTTTCGTTCAAGCCACCGTCGATGACTTGCCAAAAGACCGGCAAAAAATGTACAACTGGCAACGTAAATCCTTGGTCTTGATCAAGCAATTATAGGAAAGCAAGGCACTACCGCGCGAAGTCGTAGCCGCCCTGCCACCAAGAATGCGAAAGCACCGTATAATGCGCAGCATTCGAAGTCATCGCAACAGAATACCATCAGCATCCATCAGTATTAAAGGAGTCGTCTTATGGCCCGTACGGTCCACTGCATTAAGTTAGATAAAGAAGCCGAAGGTTTGGATTTTCCACCGTATCCAGGCGAGTTAGGCAAAAAGATTTTTGAAAGTGTGTCAAAAGAAGCATGGGCCGCTTGGATCAAACATCAAACCATGTTGGTCAATGAAAACCGCCTAAACCTCGCCGATGTGCGTGCTCGCAAATATTTGGCAACCCAAATGGAAAAGCACTTCTTCGGTGATGGCGCTGATGCGGCCCAAGGTTACGTGCCACCGAGCGCTTAAAACCTGAATCGCATAATTCACAAGAGAGCGAGCCCCGTGCTCGCTTTTTTATTGGTCACAGCTTTTTTCAGCGAGGCAGATCGTTTAAAGCAAATCGATGCTCAACATGGAAAAAGGCCCAAGCAGAAGCTTGAGCCTTTTTCTCTTTTCCTGTCTCACATAAGGTTGTCTTGTATATCAACTCACTTGTTGAGCAGGCGTCTCCTCATCACCAATCAAATCTCTTCATACAAAGGTAAAGTCAAGAACTCCGCAAACGAGGCAGAAGTCGACATCTCTTCGAAGATATGTGCAGCACGATCATAGGTGGCACCATCGCCAACTGATTGTTTAACCTTGACCAATTCTTCAACGATCATGGCCTTGACCATATCCGCTGTAATCTTACGACCATCTTCCAACAGGCCTTTACTTGATCGTATCCACTGCCACACTTGAGAACGGCTAATCTCTGCGGTGGCCGCGTCTTCCATCAAGTTGTGAATTGGTACGCAACCATTACCCGCCAGCCATGCACCAAGATAGTGAATACCGACATTGATGTTATAACGCAGGCCCGCTTCAGTGATCGGCGTCTCAGGTTGGAAGTTCAACAAATCAGCTGCGACAACATTGACATCTGGACGTTGCTTGCTGATTTGATTTGGGGCATCGCCTAAGACCTTTTTAAACTCGGTCATCGCCAAATCAACGAGGCCAGGATGCGCGACCCAACCACCATCATAGCCATCCGTTGCATCACGCGCTTTATCATTGCGCACGCCAGCCATTGCCACTTCATTCTTCTCTGGATCGTTCTTAATCGGGATCAAGGCCGACATACCACCAATTGCTGGAGCATTACGTTTATGGCAGGTCTTCAACAACAGCAAAGCGTAAGCTCGCATAAATGGTGCTGTCATCGTAACCTTGGCGCGATCGGCCAAACAGAAATCGCTATCGTTCTTAAACTTCTTAATGCACGAAAAGATGTAATCCCAACGGCCTGCATTCAAACCCGAACTGTGTTCGCGCAACTCATACAAAATCTCATCCATCTCAAAGGCGGCAACGATCGTTTCAATCAAGACTGTCGCTTTGATAGTGCCTTGTGGCAGGCCCAACTCATTTTGCGTCATAACGAAAATATCGTTCCACAAACGCGCTTCGAGATGCGATTCCATCTTCGGCAAATAGAAGAAAGGGCCGGCACCGCGAGCGATTTGCTCCTTGGCGTTATGGAACATGAAGAGTGCGAAATCGAAGATGCCGCCAGAAACGCGTTTGCCATCGACGAGAACATGCTTTTCATCGAGATGCCAACCACGCGGACGCACTACCAAAGTCGCAATCTTATCGTTGAGTTGATAGGACTTACCGTTTTGCTCCAAACGAATGGTGCGACGAACCGCATCACGCAAGTTAATTTGTCCGGCAATCTGATTGCTCCAATTTGGCGTATTGGAATCTTCAAAATCCGTCATGTAACTATCTGCGCCGGAATTCAAAGCATTGATAATCATTTTGCGTTCAACCGGACCGGTAATTTCTACACGACGGCATTGCAAAGCTGCAGGCAAAGGGGCGATAGTCCAATCACCGGCACGAATCGCCGCCGTTTCTGCGAGAAAATCTGGGCGCTCACCAGCATCCATTCGCGCTGCGCGCTCCACGCGTTTCGCCAATAATTCTTGACGACGCGCTTCGAAGCTACGGCTCAGTTTAGCCACCAAGCTCAGTGCTTCAAAAGTCAAAATTTCTTCAAAACCTGTTTCAATGGGAGCGCTAATCTGCATTCCCTCTGGTAAATGGAGTTGTGTCATGGCAGCCTCAAAGTGTAGAAAAAATCTGTTTGTCGAATTTATTCATTGCACTGCACAATATTTTTATTCGTCACGATAAATTCCCTCTTATTTGATTGATTTAGTCAGAAAATCAAAAAAACTTTAAGAAAATCAAAAAATTGTGCTCAATAAAGAATCAATTCACTTCTTGAATCGCAGTATATTCAACATTTCCGTCAACATAATACGCCGAAAAATCACAGTATTTTTGCGTTTTAGTTTCAAATCAGCGTTAATATGTCGAATATGCACGCTTTTTTGTAAAAAGACTTTGATAGGAAATAGAAAGATCAAAGCTTGTCTATGCCATGTTTGAGCTTTCGGCAGAGCGCATTTTGCAAGTTTTTCGAGGCAACTTTGTGTCTGTACGCTGACCAAAACAACAGGTTTTACGAGGAGAAAACGGTGGATCAATTCAAGCAGATATCGACTTTTGCCGAAGTCGCCACACGCGGCAGTCTGTCGGCCGCAGCCCGCGCTGAAGGCGTCGCACCTGCGATGATAGGACGTCGACTCGACGCTTTAGAGGAAAGACTCAACGTTAAACTTTTACAACGCACCACCCGCAAGATCGCGCTGACGATAGAAGGTGCCGCCTTCCTCGAAGACTGCCAACGAATCTTAACCGAACTTGAAGAAGCAGAGACTTCAGTTTCAGAACGTAGTGCGAAGGCTAGTGGACAATTAACGATCTCGGCTCCAGCCGGTTTTGGGCGGCAACATGTGGCGCCACTAATTCCTGCGTTTCTGGAAGAGCATAAAGAAGTCCGGCTCACCCTCAATCTAAGCGATCGCGTGGTCGATCTGATTGGCGAGGGCGTCGATGTGGCGATTCGCATTGCCACCCTCACCGACTCCAATTTGATCGGTGTGAAACTCGCCGATAATAAACGCGTGGTTGTTGCCTCGCCAGACTACCTCAAAAAACATGGTCGACCAGTAAGCTTGCATGAGCTGAGCAATCACAACTGCCTTACTTTCAGCAGCGATGGTAGCCAACGCGGCTGGACCTTCCGTGAGAATGGCAAGAATGTCTTACTCAAAGTCGAAGGCAATATGGTCTGTAACGATGGCGCTGTTTTGCATGACTGGGCCTTAGCCGGTAAAGGTTTGGCGTGGCGCTCGATGTGGGAAGTTGGTAGCGAAATTGAGCAAGGTAAATTGGTCACCGTACTCGATGAATACACCGCACCTGGTAACGACATCTATGCCATCTTCGCTCAGCGTCGCCATCTGCCATTGCGTATTCGCGCTTTTGTTGACTATCTACGTGCGGCCTATAGTAAGCCGAACTACTGGCAACATCGAATTTAAGAATCAGAACAATTTACAATGCAAACAAAAAAGGGGCTCGATCTTACTCGAACCCCTTACTTGAATTGTCAGCCTCAGCATTCAAACATCAGAATTCTTCCCAATCTCGTTCAGAGCTACCATCGTCAGCCTTCGCAGGCTTTGAGGAAGCCTCGGCACGTGGCGCAGGTTTAGGTAGAGACTTCAATGACGATTTTGCGGGCTTATTCTGCGCCGCAGGTGCAGGACGAACTCTGGCAGCAGCTTGAGACGCTGAATTATCGTTGTCACTCAACTTGAAGATGCTCACTGCGGCATTCAAATTATTCGCTTGCTCTTGCATACTACCTGCCGCTGCTGCTGCTTCTTCAACCAAAGCGGCATTTTGTTGAACGGCCTCATCCATTTTCGAAATCGCAATATTGACCTGAGCAATACCGTCACTCTGCTCGACACTTGCAGCTGTGATCTCTGCCATGATGTCAGCAACACCCTTAATCGAGACGACAATTTCATCCATGGTATGTCCAGCATCATCGACCAAACGTGAGCCTGTCTCGACCTTCTCGACGGAGTTATTGATCAATTCCTTAATCTCTTTTGCCGCACTCGCAGAGCGCTGCGCCAAACTACGCACCTCGGAAGCCACCACCGCAAAACCACGACCTTGCTCGCCGGCACGCGCTGCTTCGACCGCAGCATTCAAAGCGAGAATATTGGTTTGAAAGGCAATGCCATCAATGACGCCAATAATGTCGACAATTTTCTTCGATGATTCCTTAATCGAATCCATGGTGTGAACCACGTTACCGACCACCTCACCACCCTTGCTAGCAACAGTTGAAGCTTTCAAGGCCAATGCATTCGCTTGACGTGCGTTGTCAGCATTTTGTTGAACAGTCGAAGTTAACTCTTCCATCGAGGAGGCGGTTTCTTCCAAACTCGCGGCCTGATTTTCCGTACGCGATGACAGATCCATATTGCCGCTCGCGATTTCTTCCGATGAGACCGCGATTGAAGAGCTACCTTGCCGAACCACAGTTACAGTCTGCACCAAGTTTTGACGCATGTTTTCGAGCCCACTTAACAACTGCCCCATCTCGTCATTGGACTTCGCGCGGATTTGTTTTGAAAGATCACCATTACCAATTGCTTCAAATTGTTCCAAGACGAAGGTCAGTGGATGTGAAATGGCGATCACAAGAAAATAGGCGGATACAAACACGGCAACCAAGCCAGCAGCAACACCAATGATATCGATCCAAACGAAAGTTTTGAAAGCAGATTGGCTTTCGCTCAACAATTTCCCTGCCGATGAAAACTGCAGCTTATCCAGTTTCAAAACACTGTCTGCAAATGGTTCATACAGCTCAATAACTTTCGTTGTGTTCAACTTATCGGCTTCCTCTAAATTACCAGCCTTCAAAGCCGCAAGTGTCGGCTTTAGGCCTTCACTCAGATAACGGTCGCGCAATTTAGTCACTTCGGTCGACAAATTCACTTCTTCTCCGGGGTCCATCGGGAGACTCAAATACTTCTTCCAACTCTCATCCGAACGTTGCAGGTACTCATCAATTTTCTGCAAAGCCTGTGTTTTGTCAGCTGCGTCAGGGTGGGAAATCAATCGATCAAGAATTACTCGAGCGCGGAGTTGAGTAACTCTTGCTGAGGTCAGCGCTTCAAGTGACGGCAATTGATTACTGTAAATTTCTGCAATGGCAGTGTTACTCCGATTTACCCCAAATGCCCCCATCAAACCGCCGATAACCAGCATCACTGCCATCACACCCATGGTGGCAATCAATCGAAACTTGATCGTCAAATTCAATATACACTTTCCCTCACGTGATCGATCTATCGAGAACCAAAAACTAGTCGGACTGCTGCATAAGTTAAACTATTGCCGAAAATCAACTTTGATTTAGCGTAATACCGAGTATAAATTTTTTCCGTAGCGAAAGTAAGAAATATTGCTGAATTTCAATGAAAACGCTCAAAAAGCGACAAACGCCTAAGTTCAAACCATGAGACGAAAAAAAACCCAGCATTGCTGCTGGGTTTTCGCAATCGTGAACAAGCTAGTTCAAAATCGTAGCATTAATTGATAACAATTAGATTGCTTGGATGTTAGAAGCTTGTTTGCCCTTTGGGCCAGTTGTCACTTCGAAAGAAACGCGTTGGTTTTCTTTCAAAGATTTGAAACCGTTCGATTGAATCGCAGAGAAGTGCGCGAACAAATCTTCGCCGCCTTCGTCAGGTGTAATGAAACCAAAACCTTTAGAGTCATTAAACCATTTAACAATACCTGTTGCCATTACTATTTCCTATTTCAGTTAAAGTGGGCTTTGCCCGATACATCGTCTCAACCAAGCATGAAATGACAGCAGTTACTGCACTACAACCCCGAATTTCAACGACTCGTTGATTATACGCACATATTTTGAATAAAGTGTACTTTTGCTTCAAACTTTCTTAATAAGTGTTAATTCGAGGTGAATAATCCACATTTTTTCAATGATTCAATCGATTACCTGCATGTAAAGGCAAAATCGAGATGAACTTCTATGTAAGCTTTCTTGTCTGATCAACACGAAGCTTGCATTTCCTCACTCAGAATTTCTGCACCTATTACACTAACTTCACACAAGCAAAGCAGCTAATGCGTAAACTCTTCGCTCACTTCATTTTGAGTTCCACCCTCATTTCTATCGCTAGCGGCACTCTCGCCGCACCGAAGGCAAAACCTTCTGGCCCACTACTGCGTTGTGAAGTGACTTATGCAGACCAAACCACATTGCTTGAAACCCGTTTGCAAAACTCACCATATGAAATTCAGGCCATTGATATAGGTGGTCGCTTTTTATTCAAAGCTGCCATGATAGGCGAGCATCAGAAGATCAATCACATTGCGCTGTACGCCTACTTTCAAGCTTCTCCTAAAGACTTACCCATACACCAAGCGATCTATCGTGGTCCTTTCAAACCTCAACAAAAAGCACAAGCTTTAGGCCCGAAAAATTATTTATACGCTGGCGAAGTTGAACGTGAGCTGAGCTATCAATGCTTCTTGATGTTGGAGAAAAAATGAGATTCTGGAAAATTCTTGGCTTGAGCCTAGTACTCAACTCGATTGGCCTCACCCATGTAGCGAACGCTCAAACGAATGCGCACACTTCCAAGCCCCAAGACGAGAAGCAGCTTAGCTTGGTTTTCGTTGGCGACGTTGTGCTCGATGGCAAAGCTGGAGAACACATCGCACGTGGTGACGATCCCTTTAAGTCAGTTAGAGACATTTTCGCCAGCGCCGATCTTCGCATCGCCAACCTTGAGTGCGTCGTGGCGTTGAAAGGCGATATCGTCGATAAGAATTTTAACTTCCGAGCGCATCCGCGAACATTGCCTTACCTTGCCAAATATGTCGACGCGGTCTCTATCGCCAATAATCATTCAGGCGACTTTGGCCCACAAGCATTTAGTGAGATGCTCGACTATTTGAAACAACATCGTATTACCTACTTCGGCGGCGGCAACAATCTTACTCAAGCACACACTCCTTGGATCGTTGAAAAAAACGGCTACCGCATCGCCCTGCTCGGCTACAACGAATTCATGCCACGCAGTTTTGAGGCGACCGCGAATTTAGCAGGCACGGCATGGAGCGAAGATGAGCAAGTCGTCGCAGATATTCAAAAAGCGCGGCAGCAATATCGCGCTGATATCGTCATCCCCTTCATGCACTGGGGTTGGGAAAATGAATTGCGTGCCGGCCCACGCCAACGCGCACTGGCTCGCAAAATGATCGATGCAGGCGCTGATGCAGTAATCGGAGGCCATCCCCATGTCATTCAAGATACCGAGGAATACAAAGGCAAACCGATTATCTACAGTCTGGGCAACTTCATGATCGATGCGATGGACAACGCCAATCAAGCTCGAGGTTGGGCGGTGCGCTTAGAGATTAAAGGGCGTCAGGTTCATGCTTGGCGCAGTCAATTGATACAACTTGATGAAGAAGGGATTCCGGCTAGCACCAATGAGAAAAGCGCATGCTGGTCAAAACAACACGGACTGCAACAACAGTGCGAACCATTTTTGCCTATCAAGAGCCGCCAATAGCGAGAATTTCAGGTTTGTTGTTGATCTATGAGGAAGGCTGTGTCGGTGACTATTTCTAGATCCGTCTCGGCAATCGCAACGCACGCTAATGCAAATCCTTCAGCTTTTTCGTCGAAACTAAGACTAGGCCACTCAATCTGATGTTGGACGCGCCCCGAGCTAATCTGGCACAAACAAGTCCGGCAGCTACCATTGCGGCACGAACTAACAATCCGAATTCCCGCATCTTGAGCCGCCAACAATATGGTCTGCCCTTCCGCGATCTCAAATGACCATCCTTGTTTGAGCAAATGCGCCTTGTGCTTCATATCGTTTGGTGCGTGCGGTTTAAAAGGCAAAGATGACTCAATCCAAAGCAGCAAACAAGTTTGGCGCAAGCAATCGCTTTACACGACTTTTTGCAAACGCATGGCAATGCTCATATCGCCTGCCAATTTCAATTGTCCAGACATAAAGCCCATCACTGGGTTGAGTTCGCCATTGAGTAGCTTGCCTAAATCAGCCAACGACAAACTCACGGTGCAATTCGCTTCGCGATCAACATGATCGACGACATGCGGACGCACTACAGCGTCAACAACGATCACACCTTCATCGCCACAGTCAAACTTCAAAATAGCATCGAGGCTACTATCTTGCCCAAGTTTCTCGCGAATTTTTGATTCACAAGCTTGCAGATCCATTCTTATTACGCACTCCAATTTATTTTTTGCGATCTCTTCACTTCAGGACACAAGTCAGCATCCAGAAATACTCATTGCGGCTCAAACGCACGTCACGCGCCACGGCAGAAAATTTCTTCTTCAGGAAGCTATCACTCGGAAAATTTTTCAATACTTCCATACGACTAC
>CAYWNE010000156.1:0-10306 GCA_964459555.1 uncultured Burkholderiaceae bacterium
ACGATGATGCCAGTGGTACGGTGTCAGTGATTGAACTGGCGCGTGCCTTTGCAAGTTTGAAGGAGCGTCCAAATCGTAGCATCGTTATCATGACTTTCTTTGGCGAAGAAAAAGGCTTGATTGGCTCGAAGTACTACGGCGCTCATCCCATCTTCCCAATCGAAAAGACAGTAGCTGGTATTAATATTGAACAAGTTGGCCGTACCGATGATTCAGAAGGTGCGCAAGTTGCTTCAGTTGGTGTGACAGGTTTTGATTTTTCTGATGTCGGTGCGATTATCAAAGCGGCTGGTGTAAAAACAGGCATCAATGTTTGGAAGCATCCCGTCAATAGTGATCGCTATTTTGGTGCCAGTGACAATAAGGCTTTGGCCGAACAAGGAATTCCAGCGCATACGATCAGTGTTGCCTATGGTTTCCCTGACTACCACGGGGTGGGCGACGAAGCCAGCAAAATCGATTACGAAAACATGGCGAAGGTCGACCGTGCCGTTGCACTCGCAGTTTGGACCATAGCAAATGATGCGCAAGCACCGAAGTGGGACGCATCAAATCCAAATGCGACGCCATATTTGAACGCTTGGAAAGCACGTCAAGCTTCAACACCAGCAAAATAAATAAGCTCACCATCTAAGGCGCAGACATGATCTGCGCCTTTTTTTATGGTTGTTCTAGATAGTTAACTTTTTTCCCGATCACGCTGATTCAAAATTATGAAAACGCTTTTCTATGTTTCTTTGCCTGCGAAGTCTGCAATTTCGTCGCCATCATTTATCCGCTCTAGCTTTGCGCTTGCTAGCATTGCCGCTCTGCTGGCGGTGATGCCATCTGCGTCGTTCGCAAAAAATAAGAACGACTCTTGGCCGCAAACACGTTTCGAGCAAAATCAGTACAAGAGTACGAGCACCGTGGCTGACGTCGATATTTTCATGACGGCCTTGATGAAGAAAGACAAGGGTTTGCAAGTTTATCTGCCGAAGAATGCACCGCGCACCACCGAGACCGGGCAACCGCTCAATGCTTGGAAACTGGCCTCGACTGGCAAAGATCCTTTGCGGGTCTACATCAATGCCGGCATTCATGCTGGTGAAGTCGAAGGTAAAGATGCGATGCAGCTCATCATGCGCGAATTGGTGCAAGGTAAGCATCCAGAGATTCGTCAAGCTTTAGAGATTGTCACACTCCCCACTTACAATGCTGATGGCGCCGATGCGCAAGATCCGCTGAATCGCCGCCATCAACCGAATCCTGAGGGTGGTGTTGGCCCACGTGAGAACGTATTTGGCATTGATCTCAATCGCGACATGATGAAAGCTGCAGCGGCGAATACGCGTTGGATGCTGGCCATGTATCAAGACTTCCAACCAGCCGCTGTATTCGATTTGCATACGACTAATGGAAGCTACCACGGTTTTCACATCACCTACGAACCAGCATGGGCGACCGGTGGTGATGCAGATTTACAAAGCCTCAATCGCAAGATGTTGACCGATGTGCGGGCGACGATGTTGGAACGTGGCATGCCAACCTATGATTACGGCAATTTTCGCTACAACAAGGAAAAGCAAATCGATGGTTGGGAATCGGCTTTCTCTTCACCGAATTTAGTGTCGAATTATCCGACCTTGCAATATGCGCTTGGCGTGCTCGTCGAAACCTATGTCTATCGCACTTATCCGCAAAGGATAGAAGACAATCGTCTGTACGTGCTTGAACTCTTGCTCTGGCTTGCTGCACACAAAGATCAGGTCAAGCGCGAGCAAATCGCTGCGCGTGAACGCTGGGCAGCACAATGGAAGGCGAAGAATGCCCGTCTGCCTTTGCGCACCGAGATGAGTTTGGCTGAACACTATGTGTTCGAAGTAGTTGACCCGATCAAGGATAGTAACGGTCAAATCATCGGCGAGAAGTCGCGCACCAAAATGGAATTGCCATCCTACGTTGCCTTCAAAGCCGTCGATGAAATGCCTGTGCCAGAGGGCTATCTCGTTGACCCAGCGTATGCCGATAAGTTACGTCCCATTTTGGAAGCGCATGGCTTGAAAGTTCTGCCGGGTTCCGCACGCCCGAAACAGCAAAGTTTGATGTACTTCCATGAGACCGAGCGCAATATCGCTAAAGATACCTTCCAAGGCATCTTCACTGCGCAAATTAAAGGCGCATGGAAAGAAAGCTTGCCAGAAAAACGTGCGGGTTATGCGTGGACCAAAGACACACTTGATCGCGCCTTGTACGTGCCGGTCAATCAAAATCTGGGGCGCCTAGCTTTCTATTTGTTGGACCCACGCAGCGCCGATGGTCTTGTGTATTGGGGTTATTTGCATGCTTACTATGCACGTGGCAAAGGCATGTGGGGTGAGCCCCCACGCCAGCCTATTCTCGCAGTCGGCACGCAGTTAGCGGAGACGGCGAGTAAGCCTACAGCAGCCGACGCCAAGAAAATTGAGCACGTACAGGAATAAGGCTTTCCTGAATCTCCTCTGGTTTTTGAGCGAGCTTTCAACAAAAATGAAATGGCCGTGACGCAAAATGCAACACGGCCATTGTGTTTTTAGGTCTAAGCGCACAGGTGAAATCGAAATCCCATTAATTTGCGGTAAAGTAGGACGCAAGTAATCAAACTCCGGCGTGACACCTGAGTTCAGAATTGGTATGCGTATCTATGACGAAATTTCAATTTGTTCATGATCCTAGCGACGACGACCTTGCTCAGGTGAGGCAGGGTTTGCAGCAATTCAATCGCGCTGCGGTTGGAGTGCGTGATCTTCAGACCTTGAATATTGTGGTGAAAGACGAAGATGGTCGTGTGCTCGGGGGCATTCTTGGCGAGACAATATGGCAGTGGTTGCTCATCACCTATTTGTGGCTTGATGAAAGAGTGCGCGGGCAAGACCTTGGTGCGCGGTTATTACTGGCCATCGAATCTGCTGCGCTTGAGCGTGGCTGTCGTTTTGCAGCGCTGGATACGTTTAGCTTTCAAGCCCCCCGTTTCTACTATGCTCATGGCTATCGCGCTTATGGTCAGCTCGATCATTTTCCACAAGGGCATACCCGCTTCTCTCTTTGGAAACCTTTGCAACAAGATCTAGAGCGACAAGTGCAAGATCGTGATAGTCAAGCGATCACACAGGTTTCGGGTAGCGGTAGCGACAGCATAGAACAGTCGTTTTTTGCGCTGCTATACCAAACAAGTTTGGATATGCTTGAGCGCCACGATCTTTCTAGTCTATTACAGACGATTGTCGAGCAAGCCGCCACGATTCTCGATGCACCCTGTTCGGAACTGATGTTGGTGGAAGGTGATGAATTGGTTGTGCGCGCTTTCACTGGCAACCAAGCCTATTTGATTGGCGATCGCGTTAAGCGGGGCGAGGCTTTGGTTAGTTGGCGAGCGCATGATACTGGCTTGCCAGCGATCATTGATAATTATTCGCAATGGGCAGGGCGACGCGTGGTATACGGTGATGCTGAGTTGCACGCAGTCGGCGATTTTCCGATTATGGCAGGGGAACGATGCCTCGGAGTGTTGGGATTGGGGCGCTTCAAGCCTGACCATCGATTTGATGCAAGAGATGTCGAGCGTGGCATGCGTTTTTCACGCTTGGCGGCTTTAGTGATTGACCATGCACAGTTGCATGAAACTGCGCAAAAGGAAATCGCCAATCGCCGTCGTATCGAAGATGAACTTAGACTGCGTAACCAGCAACTTGCCGAACAAAATAGTGAACTAGATGCCTACGCACATAGCGTTGCGCATGATCTTAAGAATCCCCTAACTACGATACTTGGTACTTTACGCATTGCGCGAGCTAAAGCGCATGATTTGCCAGAAGCGCAATTGCAAGTGATGTTAGCAATGGCTGATCGTAATGCGGCTAAGATGCAAGAAATTATCGAAGCTTTGCTTTTGATGGGTAGTGTGCGCAAAGAGACGGAGTTAAATCTTCACACGATTGACATGGAAACTGTCGTCGCTGAAGTTTTGCAACGACTCGAGATTCAAGCGCGCGAAGCGGAAGCGACGATTCAAGTACCGGAAACCTTTCTTCCGGTCGCTGGCGTTCGCACATGGGTAGAACAAGTTCTGATGAATTATGTGAGCAACGCCATTAAATATGGTGGGGAACGCCCGCAAATTAATATCAGCTCACATCATCTGGCGAATGGCTTAGTGCGTTATAGCGTCATGGATAAAGGACCCGGGGTCGCAGATAGCGATATTCCAGACTTGTTTGGGGCCTTCGAGCGATTCGGAAATTTGTCGAAGGAAGGCCACGGTGTTGGCCTCTCCTTGGTTAAACGTATCGTTGAAAAACTCGGTGGCGCGGTGAGCTACCAGCGGCGCGAAGGGGGCGGTAGTATTTTTAGTTTTGATCTTCCAGCGCCTTCGATTTGAAATCACCCGTCCGCAGTGGATCAGCACTTTTTCATCATATTTGCTTACGCATCTCCATACAGATTTAGCTTGTTTTGATGTGTGTATGGTCGCCGCGTTGTAATCGTAAGAGCCGAGCATTTTCGCCATCAATTCGCACGACGTCTCCATCTTGAAGTTGATCCATGATACCGGGAATATTGACGATGGTCGGAATGCCCAATTCACGCGCAACAATCGCACTGTGAGACAGATAGCCGCCGGTTTCAACGATTACGCCGCCAGCCTTTAAGAAGAGTCCAAGCCAACTGGGGTCAGTCGAAGGCGCCAGCATGATGTCTCCTTGGTTTAGCCGCGCAATTTGATTCGGGTGCGTGATCTTCCTCACTATGCCTTGGTAACTCGCCATAGAAATAGCAATGCCGGGCCAGCTTGCCTCTGCGGTGTGATGTTCATCGCGGTCGATCTTCGTGCTGACTTGAGAATGCGCCGTGCCTCGTGAACTTGGCGACATGACGCCTTCGTGGATCACGTCAGGAATTGCTTGCTGCTGCCATTGTTCAATCTTGCGCTGGCGATCTTCAATGCGATGCTGTGCTGCCGCAGAAATGAGTTGATTGTGGAAGCATTGCTGAATCTCAGCCACGGTTAAATGGAAAATTTCATGCGCTTGATTGAGATAAGAGCGTTTCACTAAACGTTCGCCGAGCTCAAGTAAGACATAGCGTGCTTGTTCCAGTAGCCGCGCGAAACTACTGCGTGCCAATTCACGTTGATTGCATTCCTGTTTGGCTTGCTTGGTCAAGTATCGAATCGCCAGTCTTTGTCCAAAGCTGAGATGGCGTTTGATGATGTCGCGCGCCCAAGCTTGTTGTTCTAATTGACGTTGACGCAGGGCTTGTCCATCAACTTGCATCAGGGCCAAGAGACTTTGATGCAACTCACGCGGGTCTTCGCGCCAACTGGGGCGCGAAACGTAGGATTCATAATTGCCGCGATGGCCGTAGCGTTCGATGAATGCGCGATAGGCAGTAGCGAATGGCGAGTCAGCAAGTTGTTCTATAGACGAGTGGCTACTATCATCGTTCGTTTTCAGAAATACTTGGGCGCGTGAATCTTGCGCGGCAAGTTTCGCTAGTTTGAGCATGTCGTAGGCTTGCTGCGCGCTGACGCTATTATCGCCCTCCGTCATTAAGCCTGCGGTGATGGCATCGGCACTGGTTTTAAGATGTTCCGGTAGCGCTTTGATGATTTGTTTGCGCAATTCAACCAAGCTACCACTCGCGCCTTGCATCATGCACATGCCAGAACGATGACGATAAGTATTGGCTTGGCGATCGAGCAAGTCTTTCAGTAAGTCCCGGTCAGCCAGATGACGTAAATGTTCACGTGACCAGGTTTTTGCGCTGCTCTCAATGGCAGCGACTTCGACTAAACCTTTGGCGCGTGCTCGGTTGTAGAAGAGTCCGGCTTTCACCATATTGAGTAGCATCGCTGCCCGTTCACGCCACGTTGGAGTGGGAACCTCTACGCTGGATTGGTGACCGCCAATAATGAAATTGCTGAGCTCGGGTGCGATCCCGAAGCCGTGATAAATCTCCCATTGAATCAAGCTAGCATTCAGATAAGCATGCCCATGAAAGAAGGCGATCCTTTGTGCGCCTTCAAGCAAAGCATGACCAACCACGCGATGCGGTTCGCTCAGCATATGATTGACAGCGGTTTGCATCACCGCAGTTTCGCTAACGGTGACAGGGTAGGGCAAAATTTCACGGGTATTGCCGCGTGTCCAAATAAAGCCTTGTTCGCGTATCGGCGCATAACTATGACAGGCTTTATGCGTAATTGGGCGTGCTTGCACCAAGTGGAACTGCTGGCCATCGAAAACCCATTCGATATCAAGAAAGGGCTCGCTGTAATCAAAAGCATAGGCAGCATCGAGCGCCAGCTTGGCTAGTGTGACGGCTTGTGCATCGCTTAGTAGAGTCGAGGTGTTTGATGAATTGATGCCTTCATGAGCACCATGTTGCGATGAAGAAGGACGGCGCTGTTTGACTTGCCAATCGAGCCCAACCCAATCGCGTTGGACCACGATATCTTCACCATCGGTGCTGCCATCGACCAATTTGTCGGCCAAGCCTTCGACGGCACTAATCAAAAATTGATCTTCGCGACCACTGCGAGGGTGACGGGTAAAGATCACTCCCGCGCATTGAGCTTGGATCATCGGCATCACAACCACCGCCATATTCGCGTCTTCATCACGCATACCGATTTTCTGGCGATACTGCGACGCCGAAGAAGTCCAGATCGAACTGATAACCTGCAGCAGTGCTTTTGCCAGCGCTTGTGCACCTCTGACATTGAGCACGGTATCGTGGATGCCTGCAAAAGAAGCGAGTTGCGAATCTTCGCCTGGTGCCGAGGATCGAACGGCAAGTGCGGTGCCTTGCCAAGCTTGTTGATCTAAAATTTTTGCAAGTGCTTGGATGAGTTTTTCATCGTCGGCGCGCTTCAGCATTTGTGTTCGAATCTCGTCAAGTCTGTGCCAGTCTTGCGCTTGACTTGCCTGCAGTGCGCTCTGCCATAAATCGGCGCTGATTAAGGTTTTGCATTGAGTTGCTGTAAATACGATGCCGTGTGGAGTAGGGCAGCCGTAGCGTACCAAGGCGGCCAATTGTGCGGCTTTGCCGCCGACTTCAGTGCTACCTGCTTGCCATGCCTGCTCCCACGTT
This sequence comes from uncultured Burkholderiaceae bacterium, assembly GCA_964459555.1. Taxonomy (GTDB): domain Bacteria; phylum Pseudomonadota; class Gammaproteobacteria; order Burkholderiales; family Burkholderiaceae_D; genus Undibacterium. The sequence goes on from CAYWNE010000156.1 coordinate 7,111, forward strand.
AAAGGTGTGAGCTGGAAAACCTGTGCATTCATGATTGTGCACCTTGTGTGGAAGCTGAGTTGACGCCTGCGCCGTTTAAGAAGAGATCGAGCATACGATGGTGAAGTTGGTCGAGCTGGCCGTCAGCGCGATTGAGCCATTCGAATAAATCGGCTGAGCGTAGAAAGTTGAGGTAGTTCGCTAAGGCTTCGGCGCTGAGGTCTGAACGCAGTTCGCCCGCCGCTTGCGCCATTTTAAAAATGATGACCAAGGCTTCGACGAACTGGCTCTTGTTGTGCACTTGGTCGTCATTGCGCATTTGTCGCATACGGTAGTGCAGCAGTGGCCGCATGTAGTCTTTTTTCGATTCAAGAAAATCGGCTTCGATCTGAAACAAATAATTGAGCCGTGCTCGTAGATTGTTCAGGTCTAGCAAATGGGTTTTGATGCTGTCTCGTTGCTCCCCCATGGTTTGTCGCAACCGGAAGTCGAGCAGGGCTTCTTTGCTATCGAAGTATTTGTACAAAGTCGCTTTGGCGACATCGGCACGCGTCGCAATCGATTCCATGGTCACGGCTTCAAAGCCTTCTTGTTCGAACATATCCCACGCGGTATTGGCGATTAGTCGCATGCTAGATAATTGCTTGCGTTGACGGCGCGAGTCGATGGCTTGGGGCTCTGACTTGGCGGCGGAATCGTGATGTTTGCTTGGCATTTTTTGGGAAGACACTGATGGGTTTGCTGGTGAAACGAAGCACTAAATTGTAAAAATAGACGACGTACAATATTGAACGACGTTCGTTTTGTAAAGGCCGGAGGTTCAAAATCAGCAAATTGATGACAGATTGTTCACTTGAAAGGAAAAGCAATGTCACTGAAATTTGTACAAAAAGAGTGCTTTGCACCGAGAAATTAGTGACTTTCGCGGTATAATCGCGGCACTTGATCGGGAGAGAGCGTCCTAGGAAACGAGGAGATGCCGCCGAAGGGGCTAATACCCAACAAACTCTCAGGCAAAAGGACCGATCAGCGGGGTGGTGTGAAAACTCCCCTACTCTGGAGAGCGGTAGCAGCGGAAATAGTGTTGAAGGATGCGCTGGACTACCCACCGAAGGTGCGACGAGCTGGAGTCGATATGCTCGTAATCTCTCAGGTACCAGGACAGAGGGGTAAACGAATAAAAAGCAGGGCGAAAGTGTCACTTTCGCAGGCGATTTCGTCCCTTAATTTATGTCCAATCTTGGTACTGAGGCACTCACATGACGCAAGCAACTCTCAAAGTTACTCCCCTCAACGCAGCACACCGTGCAGCCGGCGCAAAAATGGTTGATTTTGGCGGCTGGGATATGCCGGTGAACTATGGTTCCCAAATCGAAGAACATCACGCTGTGCGTACCGACGTTGGTATGTTTGACGTTTCCCACATGTGCGTGGTGGATCTCAAAGGTGACAACGTACGCAGCTTCTTGCGTGGTTTGGTCGCCAATAACGTCGACAAATTGCAAGTACCCGGCAAGGCTTTGTATTCCGCCATGCTGAAACCAGAAGGCACAGTGATCGACGATTTGATCATCTACTTCATGAATGAAAGCTGGTTCCGTTTGGTCGTTAATGCAGGCACCGCAGAAAAAGACGTGGCATGGATGAATGCCCACAATGCCGCAACCAATGCAGGCATCACTATCACCCAACGCCGTGACGGCGCCAATGCCTACGGTTTGATCGCGGTACAAGGCCCGAATGCCCGTGCTAAAGCATGGGAAGTTCTGCCAGAAACCAAAGCGGCTAGCGCCGAGATGAAACCATTCAATGCTGTGATCGTAGACAACACAGCGTTTGGCGAAGTGATGGTGGCACGTACCGGCTACACTGGCGAAGATGGTTTCGAAATCGCTGTCTCCGCAGAACGCATCACCGACTTGTGGAATGCATTAGCAGCCGCTGGCGTTAAACCAGCAGGCCTCGGCGCGCGTGACACATTGCGCTTGGAAGCGGGTATGAATTTGTACGGCCAAGACATGGACGAAACCGTCAATCCGTTGAACGCAGGTTTGGCATGGACCATCGACTTAGTCGCAGAACGTGATTTCGTCGGCAAAAAAGCTTTGCAAGAACAAGGCCAAACACAACAATTCCTCGGCCTGATTTTGCGCGAAAAAGGCGGCATCTTACGCGCGCATCAAAAGGTCGTAACACCACATGGCGACGGCGAAATCACTAGCGGTACGTTCAGCCCAACGATGCAAGAAGCCATCGCATTGGCACGCTTGCCTATGGGTGTGGCGATTGGTGACACGGTACACGTGCAGATTCGTGACAAACAATTAGCAGCAACGGTAGTGAAATTGCCGTTTGTGCGTAATGGTAAAGTCTTGGTTGCTTAACTCTTTTTTGCCGTGGAGACGCAGAATACGCAGAGGTTTTAGCCTTGTCATTCCCGCGAAGGCGGGAATCCAGTGACGTAAAAGACTAAAGACGCTGGGTTCCTGCCTTCGCAGGAACGACGTGGAAAAGGATGTCGGGAAAGCAGATTGCGTTTGCATTACTCGATGTTGGTTTTAGTCTTGTCATTCCCGCGAAGGCGGGAATCCAGAGACGCAAAAGACGAAAGACGCTGGGTTCCTGCCTTCGCAGGAACGACGCGAAAAAAGAGTCTCGGCAGGTTCAGCACTTAGTAGTACCAAATATTGCTTCAGTTTTAGGTTTTAGTTTTCGATTTTTAGATTCAAACAATTCAAATTTTTTTGGAGAACAACATGACAATTCCAGCAGATCGTAAATACACAGAATCTCACGAATGGGTACGCGTAGAAGCTGACGGCACCCTTTCCGTTGGTATTACTGACTTCGCGCAAGACGCATTGGGCGATATCGTTTTCGTGGACTTGCCAAAAGTCGGCGCAAGCTTGGCTGCTGGTAAAGATTGCTGCGTGATCGAATCTGTGAAAGCAGCTGGCGACGTTTACGCACCAGTAGCTGGTGAAGTTGTTGCAGTGAACGATGCAGTGGCTGATGAACCAGCATCGATCAATAGCGGCGCGTTTGACGCATGGTTGTTCAAATTGAAGCCAGCGAACGCAGCAGATGTTGATGGCTTGTTGAGCGCAGAAGCATACGCAAAGAATATCGGTTGAGGTTTAAATACCCCTCTCCCGCAGGCGGGAGAGGGGCAGGGGTGAGGGCGGTGTTAATTTGACGACAGTTAAAGAGACCAATC
>CAYWNE010000157.1:0-10247 GCA_964459555.1 uncultured Burkholderiaceae bacterium
CTCGCCAAATCAGCTAAAGCACCAGCACAAGGTGGTTTGTTTGGCGATGATGATTCCGGTGCGAATGAAGCGAAGACGAGTCAAGCTTTCACTCCTGAAATCCCCGCTGCCCCCGCTATCACGCACTACGAAACGGTACTAACGGAAGCGCAACTTGAGGCGTGGTTAGGAAAGATCAATGCCGCCAAGCTCACCGCGGTCGATACCGAAACTACCTCGCTCGAACCGATGTTGGCGCAAATGGTCGGTATTTCTTTATGCTGCGAAGCCGGTCTCGCCGCCTACATTCCATTGGCTCACCATTATCCCGGCGCGCCCGAACAATTATCGCGTGACTTGGTGCTTGGCAAACTCAAAGCTTGGTTGGAAGATGAAACCAAGGCGAAGGTCGGACAAAACCTCAAATACGACGCACACATATTCGCCAATCATGGCGTGCAATTACGCGGGATTGTGCATGACACTTTATTGCAATCCTACGTGTTCGAATCGCATAAATCGCATGACATGGATAGCTTGGCGCTACGTCACCTCGCACGCAAAACGATTAGCTATGAAGAAGTCTGCGGCAAAGGCGCTTCGCAAATTGGTTTCGACCAAGTTGATATCGAGCGCGCGACCGCTTACGCCGCTGAAGATGCCGACATCACTTTGCAATTACATCTGGCCATGTGGCCACAAGTGGAGCACGACAACAAGCTGCGCTTCATTTACGACAAAATCGAAGTACCAACCTCTATCGTTCTACAAAAAATCGAACGCAATGGGGTTTTGATTGATCGCGATTTGTTGGCGACGCAATCGAATGAAATTGGTAATCGCCTTTTGGAGTTGGAACAGAAAGCCTATGAGTTAGCCGAACAACCGTTCAACCTCAATTCGCCAAAACAACTCGGTGAAATTTTCTTCGGCAAACTCGGATTACCGGTCGTCAAAAAGACACCATCGGGCGCGCCATCGACCGATGAAGAAGTTCTGCAAAAACTAGCAGAAGATTATCCATTACCCAAAGTCATTCTCGAATATCGTGGCTTGGCAAAGCTGAAGTCGACCTATACCGACAAGTTGCCGAAGATGGTCAATCCGAATACTGGTCGTGTGCATACCAACTACGCCCAAGCCGTCGCGGTCACTGGTCGTTTAGCGTCAAATGATCCTAATCTGCAAAACATCCCCGTGCGTACGGCGGAAGGACGCCGTATCCGCGAAGCCTTCGTTGCAGCGCCGGGCAATGTGATTATGTCAGCCGACTATTCACAAATCGAACTGCGTATCATGGCGCATATATCGGGCGATGCAAGTCTGCTCAAAGCGTTCACTGATGGAGAAGACGTGCATCGCGCGACCGCCGCAGAGATCTTTGGCATCACGGTCGATGAAGTCAATAGCGAACAACGACGTTACGCCAAAGTGATTAACTTCGGCTTAATCTACGGCATGAGCGCCTTCGGTCTGGCCGGCAATCTTGGCATCGAACGCAGCGCCGCGCAAAGCTATATCGACAAATACTTCCAACGCTATCCCGGCGTGGCGCAATACATGGCAGACACCCGCACTCAAGCCAAAGCGCACGGCTATGTCGAAACCGTCTTCGGCCGTCGCTTATGGCTTCCCGAAATCAATAGCCCCAACGGTCCACGTCGCCAAGGCGCAGAACGCGCCGCGATTAACGCACCGATGCAAGGCACCGCCGCTGATCTCATCAAACTGGCCATGATCGCAGTACAAAACTGGCTAGAAAACGATCAACTCAAATCCAAAATGATCATGCAAGTGCACGATGAATTGGTACTCGAAGTGGTGGCTGACGAAGTCGAGCTGGTCAAACAAAAACTACCAGAATTGATGGCGAATGTGGCGCAACTTAACGTGCCTTTGTTGGCGGAAGTTGGCGTTGGAGCGAATTGGGAAGAGGCGCATTAAGGTGATGAACGCAAGCAAACACAGACTACTCATCGCATTATTGCTTGTGTCGATTTCTTCTTGCCCAGTGGGTGCGCAGCGCGCGTCTAAGAATTTTGCTCCGCCCAAACTGTATGAGCTTGACGATGCGCGTTTTACTCAACAAGAAAGAAAGATCATTGTGCTCGCCTTGGATGAGGTGTCAAAGAATAAAGGCCAAGCCGAAAAGGCATTGGTACGTGTCGACTTGGTGAAAGATAAGTACGAAGTCTTCGTTCAGTTCTATCAACTAGACGATAAAGGACAAAGAATCTTTATTGTTGATAATCACGCATTGGTCAGCGTGAATCGCGCCGGGAAGATTCTCAACATTTTTCACGAGTAGTAGCGAACAAGATGGCGCGTGGCAAGTTCAATCACTGGTGGCGTAGAGGCGGCGAAACCATCTTAGACTCGCTTTTGCGCAAAGGCAGCTTTGCGCGATTGAGTTACCGGCATGGCTGGCACGGCAAGCTGGGCGTCACGCAGTACACCCACCGACACGCTTGCACTTCCAAGTCGAAGCACTCCGCTTTCGAGCAGCTTCCACCATTGCGCATTGCTTTCCTCAGTGATTTTCATGCTGGGCCGAGCACCTGTCCGCAAATTTTTCGAGACGCTTTCGAAGTTTTGAAGAATCAAGATATCTCCCTCTTATTGTTAGGTGGTGATTTCATTTCTCATCGCGCGCAGTACGTCGATCAACTATTACCTCTACTCGAAACTTTGAAGCCACCACTTGGAAAATATGCCGTGTTTGGCAATCATGATTTGTGGAGCGATCATGATTACATCGAAGCGCAGCTCGCGCGAGCAGAGGTGGATTTTTTGGTCAATCAGGAAATCAGTCTTCCTGCACCGTATCACCACGTCCATCTGTATGGTTTTGATGATCCCTGGACCGGTGCGGCCGCGTCCAACAAAAATTTCGCCGCACACCAAGGATGTCGATTGGTTTTAAGTCACTCGCCAGACTTTCTTCACTTTCTTGATTCGAATGAATTTGATCTGGCATTTGCAGGCCACACCCACGCTGGTCAGCTCGCACGGTCAAACGGCAAACCTTGGTGGCAAACCCATGGAATGTATTCGCAACGCTATTTGCATGGCGATTTTCAGATCGAGAACAATGGCCGCTTGCTGGTTGGCAGTGGATTGGGTTGTAGCAATCTTCCTTTACGTATCAACGCGGATCCTGAGATCCTCATTTGCGAATTACACTTTGCTGAGAGTTAAGATCGTAGCGGCACCGAAGCGAGTCACTGAGTTAGTCACTGAGCTAGTCACTGAGGCTGGTTTGAAACCGCATTTCTATGTCACTTAAAGCCGTCGATGCGCCTGCCTTATTAAGTTACCCTAGAACTGCACTGACTGCTCTACGAGCGCCCACCACATTTCTGGACTGCGAATGAAAAACTACGATTACCTCTTACGCCGCATCTTTAAGTGGACTTTTGCCTGCCTGCTTTCGATCAGTAGCCTCACCTGTTTTGCTATCGAAAAAGACGAAACAAACAAAGACGCGGTTCGACTTGCTGCGACTTCGCTTTACCGAGCCTTAAGTACCAAAAACATGTCGGGTTTTGCGCCCTATATACCTGAGCAAGGCTTTTCTGAGATCAACCCAGACTGGCAAGGCGTGCGCATCCTTGATCGCGCCGTCTTCGAACGCATCTTTCAATCTGGGGCGCAGATAGAGCTTCATATTGATGGCTTACAAGTGAGCTTACTCGATGACACGCATGCCATCGTGACTGGCTATCGTGCGGGCACCATCACCCCGCCAAACGCAGCACCACAAACCAGCAAAATGCCTTTGACCATGGTGTGGTCGAAAGAGTCTGGCACCTGGAAGCTCAAGCATGTTCACCTGTCGGCGCAATGAGGTAACCTGCACTAGCCCTTTTGTAAAGCGTTAATCCTTCTTCTTTTTTGTAGAAAGTAGCAAGAGACCGGCGTATATTGCCTGCACCGTCCTTTGACGAAGGATGCCTGTCCTCACTTTTACACAAAACAAAAAAGGGAAAAGCGATGAACCTCTTACAACTCTGGCTACCCATTCTCGTGACCGCCATCGGCGTCTTTGTCGCGAGCAGCATTATCCATATGGTCTTCAAATGGCATAACTCTGAATACAAGCCTTTACCGAATGACGATGCGGTGCGTACAGCACTCAATGCAGTGCCAATGAAACCGGGTCTGTACAGCACACCGCATTGCGTCGATATGAAGGAAATGCAGTCAGAGGACATGCAAAGAAAAATGAAAGAAGGCCCAGTGGCTCTCATCACTTTACGTGCGCCAGGATTACCTGCGATGGGGAAATGGCTAGGACAATGGTTCTTGTTAAATCTAGGCATCGCTGCACTCGGTGGCCTGCTAGCATTGCAAACCATGGGGCTGCACGCCAACCCACACTATGCAGGTCATTTCGTTGGACTGTTTTCTGCCATCGTGTATGGAGCGGGAACGGTTCAGGAGTCGATTTGGATGGGGCGTCCTTGGTCAGCAAGTCTCAAAAATCTGCTCGATGCATTGATCTACGGCTTTGTCACAGCAATTATATTTTGGCAGTTGTGGCCTGCGCATAGTTGATCGACGAATAGCGCGCAATGGCTAAGCTTTGCGCGCTAATCCACGAATACTTGCGAACTCAAGTTTACAAGGAACTAAGAAACGCCACTAAGTCACTCACCTCTTGAGGATTTAGTCCCATGGCGAAGGTCCGATCGTAGTAGAAAACCACATCGAGTATCGTCTCTGCAGAGCCGTTATGAAAATACGGCGGCCTCGCTGATAGACCGCGCAGGCTAGGCACTTTGAATCGACCAATATCTGCCCATTTCCCTGTATGCATAGCTAAGCCGGGATCCGTAGTTCTCTGGGTTGCTCCGGTCGCTTTGTGCCGCAAAATATAGAGCGGCAAATCTGGTGTTCGCAATCCTGAATCACTGGTAAAAATACTCACCGCCATCGGCGCGCTGGCACCACCAACCTGTGGAGTATTGTGGCAACTCGAACAGGTTACACGCGTCAACGGAATCGCCAAATCGTTCGGCACGCCAACCTGTGGCGTACGATTAAATACTCGACTATTGAAAATCAGCTCACCGCGTGCGATTGCTTGGCGTGCCGCATGCATGCTGGGATTTGTCGTTCCTGTGAAAGAAAGCCAATTAGAAAAATTGCGCATTACGTTCTGCGAGAACGCCGCGCCAGTGAGCAAATTTCCTTTTAGGAGATCGTTCATGCCAAAACTAAAGTTTTCCTTGCTAAGCATCTCAGCACCACCAATCGCACCCGCGACATCAAGAAAGCCTGCATTGGGGTTAAATATTTGCGCGCTGAACAAGGTTTTTTCAAATTCAACGATGCTCTTTTGTTCTTCACTGCTCAAACCTTGCGCTGCTTGCGCATGTCCGATGGTGGCATTATGCGCTTGGCGAGCGAGGTTCACGTCGAGCGTGGCAAAACAACCGCCAGCAGGTACACAATTGGTCGAGTTAGGGTCTAACGCTGTTTCTCGTCCATCCCACATTACTTGGCTTAGGAATTTCAGGTTCGCGCTCGGTAAGGGTCGTCGGAATAGTGATAGCTCATTAGCACTGGCAAATTCGTATGGATCATCCGCCTTCTGTAATTCGAATTCAGCGTCTTTCGGGATCTTTAAACCAATTCGAAACAGCCCCTTGTTAAGCAGCATAGCGTACGCGCTTTCACGCTCTGTGAGCGTCGAAACTTTTGCAAGCGGAGAGACCGCTCCATCATTCAAGGAAAACAAAGGATCAAGTCCATTACTATCGAAGAACTTCTTTTGCACAACTTCAGGGCTTAAAGAAAATCCCGCGCTTGCTTCATGGCAGCTAGCACATGAGCGCCCGTTACCAAACGGCTTGAAGAAAGGATTACTTAAATCCAAAATCCCACTGGTGGAATAGCTCCTCGCCACGCCATTCTCATTGGCAAAATAGCCGGCTTGCGTTGGCGTCGGATAAAGTCCATTGCGATCTGGATAAATGCCATTTTTGTCCGGATAACGACCATTCGCATCAGGATAATAGCCATCGCTATTGGGATTCTGACCTAGACTATTTGGTCCCAGAGCCTGTAGCCCACCACCTACACTCTGTGCTGCTCCATTCGAGCTTGCACTCTGTGCTGATGACGATGCAGTACCGCCCCCACAACCTGTAAGTCCGAAACCAACCGCAAGCAAAGAACAGTGCAACAAAGTCCATCTTAATTGCTTCACTACATTTATTGGCAGTGACCTCAAACCTGGTGCCCATGTATTCCCAGATAACTTACCTATTCGCATCTTCATATCCCGACTCACTGTTACAACCCATCAAATTTCTGTTGAAACCGACCGCTATTGAAAACATTTTCGAAACATTTGCGGCGCCAATGGGATGAAAACTCGCTTCGGTGGGATAGGAAGAGCCTAGTAAGAGCAACCTGCCTACCACTTTCACCTCTAATACATAGGTCTCGCACTTGATTTTCTGAGGGAGTCCATCAGAGATGACAATCAGCTTGCCTAGCAATTCTATACACCCATAACTAATTTCATCATGTTCAAAAGTCTTAAACGCCACTCATACGATTCAAAACAATACCTACGTATCGTCTTGCCAATCACACTCATTTTCTCGCCCACGTTTGCGGCAGCCCAACAAGCGAGTTCTACGACTTTCAACTATGAATTGAGGATGACGGGATCAAGATACACGCCGAACCAGGCGAACCGACCAAATCAGGCCGTCCTCGAAGTACCAGCAACTCAAACGGTTTATCTCGATGCACATGGCCAATACGAAATTGAAACCAGTACTATTTATCCAGGCGGCATTGAATTCAACTTCCAAATCAAGGGCAATCGCGAAGGCAACGCAACCATAGACAAACTATTGTGGCGCAACGGCATTGAGATTGAGCGCGGAAACGCCACCATCGCAGCACAAACCTATGCTGATCTCCTGCTTCTGGCCCCTACCCAACTCTGGAGGCAAGCCAAACAAGTTCGATCGTTGTCGGCACCGACCGAGACAGATTCCGGTTTTGAATTCAAAGCCTTCGAAGACACTGCGGGGCGTCCAGTGAGTGTCACCATACGGCGCAAGGACCAAACAATTTTGGCGGCACGCGTTGCCAACGCCTTATACGAATACACGCCCATTTCAGATTCGCATTGGTCGGTGAAGGTCACTAACAATGGCGCACTCAATGCTCGTTGGGAAATTGATCAATACGAGGTCACTCCTCGCGAAATCTCACTTGATTTTGGTAGCAACTATCAAGAGAAGAAGCCACGTGGCGATTTGAGGTTGGAGAAAATCGCTGAGGGCGTTATGCGGATCAATGGTGCGCCATCCAACTACCATTCTCACTTTATCGTTGGTGCCAAAGGCATAGTGGCATTCGATGCTCCCGCCGCTACCGCCGAAACGGCTAAAGCAAGATCACTGCTCGAACAAGAATTTGGAAGAAAACCATTTACCCACATCGTGCTCTCCCACACCCACCGCGACCACATCGCTGGAATCACGAGCTATAGTTCAGAAAACACCACGGTGCTAACCGGTACAGAAGGCCGTACTGCTCTGGAGCGACAGTTTGGGAAAACACTCACCTCGCCTATCGTCGAAGTCTCTCAACACCAGATCATCGATCTTGGAGATCGCAAAATTCAGATATTCGCAATGCCCAGCGACCACGCCTCTGAAATGCTGATTGCGTATGACGAAACAAGCGGCATTGTGTTTCAAGGTGATTTGTTCACGCTTGCTGAACATGGTCCGGTACCCGTGGGATTTGACGTCAATCAGGAGCTATTCGATTTTATCAGCCGTCACAACCTAAAGGTCAAGGCGATCGTCGGTGTACATGGTCGCATCAGCACCATGGATGAGCTAGTCGAGAGCCTACGTAAACGTGAGAAGTCTTCAGAGAAGTAAAATGAGTTCGGTCGCCGCAAGACTGAAAATCAGACTGGCGGGCGGCCGCATTAATCGAGAGAGCTGGCCCGATGGCTACATACGAATTGCAACGTTGCCACGACGGTGGCGCTTTTCGATGTAACGATGAGCGCTGGCGATGAGTTCAAGCGGGAAGACCTTATCGACAACGACTCTATAGCGCCCCTTTTTAATCATTTCTACGACCGCCAACAAACGCTCGCGCCGCTCATTTACCACACCCGTGACAACGCGACGTGAACCAAACAAAGGTGCGATGAGCGCTTGCAACATTTGGGGAAGGTCGGCCGACACCAAAAGCAATTTCCCATTCTTTGAAAGGGAATGACGAGAGTTCATAAAGCTCAATTGGCCAGTTGTATCAAAAATAAAGTCATACTGTTCGCCGGTTTTTCTGAAGTCATTGGTCTGATAGTCAAGCACGTGATCTGCCCCCAATTCACGTACCAAGTCGCCATTGGAATGGCTACAGACTGCCGTCACTTCGGCACCCGCGGCTTTTGCAATCTGTACCGCAGCACTTCCCACTGAACCCGAGGCCCCATGTATTAACACTTTTTGCCCCGGCTCCACCATCGCTTTCTCAATCAAATACGCCCAAGCAGCGCTCGCACCAAAGCTAAACACTGCAGCCTCTTCGAAATTGAGAGCGCCGGGCTTACGAATGATGCAATCGGCGTCGCTGACCGTCTTGTATTCAACATATGCCCCCATCTTTGCACCACACTGAACGATCACTTCGTCGCCAATATTAAACTCAGTCGCCAGAGCGCCGCGTTCAACAACAATACCTGATAGCTCCGAACCTAGAATGACCTGCCTCGGTTTGTTAAAGCCGAATATTAATCGACCAAGAAAACCAAACCCTTTAGGGAAACTACGACTGCGAATTCGCCAATCTGCGGTTGTCGCAGAACTAGCATAGACTTTGATCAGGTATTCGTGGTCATGAATGACTGGTAAAGGACGCACCTCAAGTTGTAAGACCTCAGAGCCACCATAAGAAGTACAAATTACTGCTTTCATCTTTTCATTCCAATAAACAAGTGCCACCCTGACCGGGCTTGATGTCAGCAAAACGACAACTAGCGAGGCGAGAGTGTGTGAATCACGAGAATGTGTCATTATCTCGCTTGATGTACGAGGCTTCTTGATCGCTTGTGCGATTTCATTTTTTCATTGATTTTGAGGGTTAAAGGACAGCTATGTACCCTGCAAACGAAGTCATTGGCTCCTTCAACATCTTGGTCGATCGGATCGAAGAACGTTTGGGAGATGAGGTTAACGTACTTGAACTGGCGCGAGAATTTGCATTGTCTCCATGGCATTTTCAACGTCTGTTCAAGAGTCTTGTCGGCGATTCTTTAGGCTCATACATTCGAGGCCGTCGCCTCACCAGAGCTGCGCAATTGTTGAATCAAACCGATATGGGTATCTTAGACATTGCGATCGAACTCGGCTATAACTCACACGAAGCTTTTACGCGCGCGTTCAAGACCCAATTTGGCATGACACCAAAGGAATTACGGCAGAAGAAACCACCGATACAATTACAGAGCAAACCTGTGCTGGATCAACAACTTCTCCATTTTCTTTCGACGCGCATCGATATGGCACCTCAGGTGACACACATGCCAGCTCAACGGATACTTGGTTTTCAGCAATTGATCGATTCTCCGTTTGTCGATCCAGTGCATTGCACGACGATCGCTGAGCCTTGGATGAAGCTATTAGGAAATCTCGAAGGACGAATAGAACTCGGTCCACGACGCCTGGTTGGTATAACCCAAAGTCCATCGGGAGATTTCACGGAAGCTGAATTGACCTATGTCGCCGGCCTTGTTGTCGCAGAAGATGAAGTTGTATTCGACCATCTACCTGATGGATGCGTTGAAGTCCAGATTCCAGCGCAAAAAGTCGCGGTATTTAAGTTATCGAGCAATGTCTCAAATGACAATTTAAAACAAAAAGTGGACGCGATTTACGGATATTGGTTGCTCAACGCAGAGGCTCAACGGGGGAACGGCGATGACTACGAGTTATTCACAAATATTCGACACGCCATCAGCGGTGATTTTGATGCGCACTACATCATACCGTTACAAAATTGAGTTGGTCGCCGTTCCCAACGCTGTCTATTTCGAACGCGCTCGTTGTTGCTCGTATTGCTCGAAACTCTGACTGTTTCGCTTAAGGCATTCACTTCGCTGCATGGAGTCCGCCATGCGATGGCAGTCTTCGAGTGCCCGATCTTGCGCGACATCGTACAAAACTGAGCAAGCTCCGAGTGGAGCAGTACAAACACCAATCACAAGCAGCTTGATACAT
>CAYWNE010000158.1:0-10193 GCA_964459555.1 uncultured Burkholderiaceae bacterium
CTTCAATCACATCGATGATATTAAACGTCTTGCTGCCTACTACTACATCAACCTCGTCATCTTCGAGCATGTCTTCAATTTCATCGGCATGCTGTTCGTTTTTGGCGAGAATTAATTCTGACTGCGAATCGATTTCAAAGACAAATGGTGTCAAGCACCGCTGGCACATCAATTCGATTTGAGCCTTGACGCTCACAGTTAATTTCGGGTGCCCAAGCTCATTCGTACCGCCGGACAAAGACCAATTCACTACACCTTCAGCATTGACACTCTCAGCCGCAAGACGCGGAAACTCGACAAGTTTTGAACTACCTTCCCGCTGCTCTTGATGTTGGCAAAACGAAAAAGCGTCAATAACAAATGCTTGCATAGGATTTCTAGACCCAGAAAACCTGCGATAATAACAGGATTACACCTTAGTAGTCAAAGGCTTAGCGCACTTTTGCATGGCTTTGCGTAAATATTGGCGATTATTGGGCAGAAATCTTGCCGAATTTTAACATTTCATAAGTAAAACAACAAGATTTTCCAAGCCAAAACCAATTTAAAACTTGTCGAACCGGCGCCGAATACTCAAGGCTGGAACACAATGCAAGCACTCCAGCGCGAATAGGCACGAAAATACAATCGGAAAAAATCACATCGAACATGTCGAAAACTTACCAACTCATTCTCGCATCCAGTTCAATATACCGCCGTGAATTGCTGAGTCGTCTAAATTTACCTTTCGAGGCCATCGCCCCCGAAATTGACGAGACACCGCTGGTGGATGAGCTCCCAGAACAAACGGCAATTCGGCTAGCGCGCGAAAAAGCACTCGCCATCATCAAGTCACACACAAACGCCATCGTGATTGGCTCCGATCAAGTCGCCACGCTCGACAACTTACAAATCGGCAAACCTGGCAACCACGACAAAGCACTACAACAACTTCGCTTGATGCGAGGTCGCGAAGTGATCTTTCATACGGCACTATGCGTGGTCGATGGCCGAAAGGAGCCAGCCATGATCCAAGAAATCAATAGCCAAACGCGCGTGCGTTTTCGTGACTTACCCGATCATGAACTTGATGCCTATCTCAAGATAGAGCAACCATACGATTGTGCCGGCTCTGCCAAGAATGAAGGTCTCGGCATCACCATCATTGAAACAATCCATAGCGATGATCCGACTTCTTTGACAGGACTTCCCTTGATTGCATTAACCAGCATGTTGAGAAAGCTTGGCCTTAGCTTTTACTCCGAAATATAAATAGATAACTCAAAAATTTCTCAGACATCAGAGACCAACCTCTACAGAACCCAACAAGATGAAAACTGGCACTCTCTTCCTGATCCCAAACACCCTTGGGCAAGACTTCAATGCTCCAACAAGTTTGCACCACATCATTCCTGACGCAGTGCAAAGTTTCACGTCGCAATTGACGCACTATGTCGCCGAAAACGCGAAGACCACACGCGCCTTCCTGAAAATGCTTGGTCAAAATCATGCGTTAGCTAAACCCATACAAGAGATACACATTGCCGAGCTCAACATCAACACGCCACATGACGCATTAAAAAATCTACTCCAACCGCTTTTAGATGGACATGATGTTGGCCTCATTTCAGAAGCAGGCGTACCGGCCGTGGCTGATCCTGGCGCAAATCTAGTACGCCTAGCCCATCAGAAATCTATCCAAGTCCGTCCACTAGTTGGACCTTCCTCTCTCTTGCTTGGCTTAATGGGCAGCGGCCTAAATGGTCAGAGTTTTGCCTTCAACGGTTATTTGCCAACCGATGCGACTCATCGCGCAAAACGCATCAAAGAATTAGAGGATAGATCGCGGAAAGAAAAACAGACACAACTTTTGATCGAAACACCCTATCGCAATGCAGCGATGCTCGAAGCCTTGGCCAATCACTGCAATGCGCAAACATCGATTTGTGTAGCAACCGATCTGAGTTTGGAATCTGAAACCATCACCACTCTGACCGCCACCGAGTGGAAGAAGCGTCTGCAATCAAATCAAGCACCAGACTTCCACAAGAAACCAAGTGTGTTTTTATTTCTTGCGCAGTAAATTTCGAGCGAGTTAGCCATTCTAAACCGGCTTGATGCTCGAAGTATCAAGCCGATTTGAGCACAAAATTACTTGCACTAGGGATTCTCAAAGTTTCTATTTGAATTCCAGCGATGTCTTTTTTAACCAAATCCAGGTCAACAGAACTAATCCAAGTGTGACGGCAAGCGCAAGTTGAAGCGCTTGTATTTTTGCATCTGGATTACTGGAATTTATGGCAGTTAAGGCGTAGCTCCATGGGTAGTAGACCCAGTCCTTGGACTGCCCAATCTGCATAATTCCCATCGTTCCAATCACACCAGCTGTAAGCGGTGCAACGATATTGGAGTAACGCCAGCTCAACCAATGTTGAAACAATAAGACAGGCAAAACCGCGACACTCAGAATCGCAATCGCCTTCAAAGGCGCGAACTCAAATGCGCCAGCGGTCGGCAAGCCGCACAAGCCCAATAGAAGCACACCGAGCGCGCACATGACAAACAGCGCAACATTTGTAAAAACCAAAAACAAAAATGCCAAGAGTAGCTTAGAAAAATAGAGTTGCGTGTTCGAAATCGGCAAACTCAACATCACCCGCCAAGTTCCATTCTTATGTTCATTGCCATTCAACAGCGCAGTGACCAGCGCAATATAGAGCGGATACATGAAGTAAGTCCATACCGCAGTATTACCAAGCCAATACATGGTCCACGTGGGAGGATGCTTACTCTTCAACTGGATCAAAACATTTAATGCGACCACCATCAAGGGGCAGGCGAAAGCAACCAACAGCGCCATAGAGCGACGCACCTTTAAGATTTCGACGAATAACAGTTTAGCGATCATTTTGACGCTCCAATTTGTCCACTTACGCGATTTTGTTGCTCAAACCAATGCTCAAGACTGAATCTCTCCACGCTTGAAGAAAACAACTTCAGCCCCGCGCCAACAATCGCTTGGTTCAATTGCCACGACTCGAATCCATCCCACCGCGTTATCTTCAACTTGGTTTGATTTTGCACACTCACTTCACAATTCATTTGATGCAAAAGTATTGATGCAGCTTGAATATCATCGGTCTCGATAATTAATGCCGTCTGACTTATTCGATGAAACTCGTCCAAGCTAGAACTAAATTGAGCTATGCCATTCTTGAGTAGCGCTAAATGTGTCGCGATTTTTTCGACTTCATCAAGTTGGTGACTCGATACAAATACGGTAGCGCCTGTGCGTTCGGGAAGGGATTTAATGAGACCTCGAATTTCTTGTATCCCAGATGGATCAAGTCCGTTGCTTGGCTCGTCAAGCACCAGCAATCGTGGACTGCCTAGTAAAGCGTGAGCGAGAGCCAAGCGCTGCTTCATTCCCAACGAGAACTTCGAAATGAGCACGCGCCTTGCCTTCTCGAGATCAACGAGTTCGAGCACACGATCGATCTCCACCTTTGGCAATCCTTTGATCATCCTACCAATTTCAAGAAACTCGACAGGATTGAGATTGGCGTAGGCGCTCGGTGAATCGACCAGGCTTCCGATGTCTTGCTTGTAACGATGGTGCCTTGCACCGCACGCTTGACCAAAGATACTGACGCAACCGCGATCTGCTTTGGAGAGACCAAGCAAAATGCGAATGGCAGTTGATTTTCCCTCACCATTGTTACCCAGAAATGCAAACACACTCCCCTTTGGTACCCGCAGGCTTAAGCCGCGTAACACCGGCTTCTTATCGAAGCTTTTATGTACTTCTTCAAACTCGATCGCTACTTCCATTATTTAAACCTTTCCCAAACCTCAAGTAATTAAACTCATATCTGCCATGCTATAGCAAGGCTTCTACGACCGAGATTGATGCGACGAAACACTACAAAAGCGTGATGAAAACAGCGTTTTTCAGCATCGTCTTCAAGAGAAACCAAACGAGCAAATCCTCCCTCCTACAATGTCTGCGACACATGTCCATTTTTGAACAACGAATTTCATCATCGAAGAGCTAGAAAATAATTAATTTTCAAAACAAAAAAAGTAAATCTATTGAAATACAAAATGACGAAAATACACATCTTTACGTATCCCAAATCGTTGTTTTTGCGTGCAAATGACGACTATTTTCCGACAAATATCTTTCCTATACTGAGATGGCATTAACTAGAAATTAATTCAATTCGGTCAACAAAAGAACCAAAGTTAGTGCACATCACACAAACGAAAAAGGGAGACAAAATGAAATATCCAGTCAAGTCTGTGCTGGCGTCTATGCTCGCACTCGCATTCAGTGGCAATCTTCAAGCAGCAAGCAATACCGATAACATCACTTTCTTTAGCGGTTACAAAGCCAGTAACCCTCAAGATGTCCTCAAAAAATACGCAGATCAATTCGGCCTACCATCAGATCTCGGAAACTTGGTGCTCACTCGCGTTCAAGATTCCCTGACCGGCAAACATTACTACTATCAACAAATGTTGCGCGGCTACCCAGTTGATCGCGCTGAGATTGTTGTCTCCATCGGCAAGAATGGTGAGGTGCAAAAAATCTTCAATGAAACAAAGCATATCTCGGCGAAGATGGAAGCCAATGCCATCAATCAGCTATACGTGCAAAAACGTTTGGATAACGAGAAAATCCTCGATCAAGCGTGGAATAATATGAAGGTCCAGCACGCACTTGTGAGCGCTCCAAAAACAGATTTAGTCTGGGTTCCAACAAAAGATGGTGTGCAGTTGGCGCATAAAGTCAGCATTGCAGCGCAAATGCCAACAGGCGGTTATGTACAGCTGTTGAATGCGCATAGCGGTGAGTTGATGAACTACTATTCCACTTCTTTGCCACGTGTCGGAAAAAACTCTGATCGTAGTTTCGAATCACGTGCAAACTCATTTGCGCCCACACTTGATCGCCAGCAAGCGATGAAAGATTTGGCTGCAAAAGGACTTGCAACCGTCTCAAGCGTCAACAGCCTAACGTCCATCACGACCGTCGCCTCAGGCATTAATGGCTCTGGTCTGGTATTTGATCCAGATCCTCGCACAGCATTAAATACCGACAGCCTCACAGACACCTCTGCAGCGACTGCTTTCGATGCAGCATACTCCACTAAGACCTTGCGTGATTTGACAGTGACCAGTGGTGTCTACAAACTGAGCGGACCTTACGTCAACATCACAAATATTGAAGCACCAAATACCGCCCCAAGCACAACCACCAACGGCGTGTGGACAGCGAAACGCGGCAACAATGCATTCGATGACACGAATGTATATTTCCACATCGATCAGAACCAACGTTACATTCAATCCCTAGGTTTCACCGGCACAAAGTCGATTATCAATCGACCTCTCAATGTTGATACCGATGGCGTTAACGGCGACGACAACTCTCATTACAGCGGCGGCAGTAGTGACTACTTGGCCTTCGGTCACGGTTGCGTGAACGACTCCGAAGATGCAGACGTGATCTTGCATGAGTACGGCCACGGCATTCAAGCCAATATCAACTCTAGTTGGAGTGGTGGCGATACCGGCGCGATGGGTGAAGGTTTCGGCGACTACTGGGCAGCCTCATATTCTTACAGCACGCCTAACGGCAAAACCTATCATCCAGAGTGGGCCTTCAGCTGGGACGGTCATGGCTCTTGCTGGGCTGGTCGTATGTTGAATCGCACCGATGCAAAATACAATAGCACCAAGACGTACGGCGCGCATACTTCGGTTACTGAAGGTGGCGTGACCTTCCAATCCGACGAATTATGGTCTGCTCCACTATTCCAATCTTTAGTTTCACTGGTTGCAGCTGGTAAGCCTCGCGAAAACGTCGACAAGATTATTCTAGAAGCCCACTTCGGTCTCGGCGCGAACGTGAAAATGCCAGCTATGGCGACTGCCATTGTCAACGCGGCAAACACCTTGTTCCCGTCTGATCCTACTTACGCCAATACCTTCAAAGCGAAGTTCGAAGCGCAAAATATTCTGGCTGCGGTAACACCACCTGGCACGACGATGAATGAAACCGAAAGCAATAACACGACTGCCACGGCCAATAACATCGCAACCGCCAACACCTTGGTAAACGGTACGATGAGTTCGAGCACAGACGTCGATTATTTCAAAGTCAGTATCCCAGCAGGAAAAACTTTGACCTTGACGCTGAAACCAAATGCCACATCTGACTATGATCTTGAGTTGTATAGCAGCACCGGCACCAAGTTAAGCTCCAGCACTGCAGGAACTGGCGCAACAGACAGCCTCACCAACGCCAACACAGGCACAACAGCAAAAGTTGTCTATGCCAAAGTGATTTACTACTCTGGCGGCACAGGCGCCACGAGCGGCAAATACACTTTGAACGCAGCGTGGTAAGTCGAACGAGTTCACTCATAATGGCTGAGTGAAAAAGAAAACGCCACCGATCACACGGTGGCGTTTTTCCTTACTTAAGCAGCACTTGCTTCGTCTTGACTTCCACAGATTTACTTTGCTTTTGCTTCTGCCTTTACGACGTGGCAATGTTCACGCAAGAATCGCAATGCACCGGCATAATTGGTATCCCAATCGTCTAGCAAATAGATTTGAGCTTCTTCGACAAATTTCTCCCAATCTTCCAACAGTCCCTCTTGCTTTTCATGCGGTGCTGTTTGCTTAATCCATTCGATCGTCTTGGCCGGATCCAAACCATGTTCGCGCAATTGCTTAACGATGGACTTCGCGGTCTTCTCAGGAATGCTCGTTTTCGCAGTAACGCCCGCTGCAATACACAAGAACAAGGTCATCAGAGAATCAACATCGGTCTTCCCTTTGGTCAGCTTTGCCCATCCTTTTGATACTAAAGCGTCGTATTCTGAAGTGTCTTCCAATTCATGCGCGCAGATGTAATAGCGTTCCTTTAACTCGAAAACCAAACGATCCAAACTATTCTTAGCATCTCGAATCAAGGCAAAATCGCGCGCATTCATCTCCTGCAGGATCTGAATACAAAGTGCATGAAACTTTGGAGGAACTTCGAATACATTCAACAAATCTGTGCATACATCCGCGCTATCGAGTTCCGAAAAAATATTTTTCTTCTTCGCTTTCAGTTTCTTTTTCAGATCAGCAATGATGCCTGCGAATTCCACTTGGTTTTCGATCGGCAGATCGGCGTCATCGATGAGCATCTTTAACAAGCCAGTACGAACAACCGCGCCGGCCTCGGCGTCCTCTTCCTGTAGTTCGGTCTGTGTCAAATCCATCATGCGCCCAAACCATAGCCCTGCTTCAATCTCAACAGCATTGGCTTGACGATACGCCAGCAAATTGCGGTACTCCTGGGGTTTGTCTTTGAGCGACCACACCTCCAAAAACTCTTCGACCCGGCCCTTCTGTTCACGCCCCAGCAAGGCGTATTCGGGTAAGGCAAACAAGGTTTTCAAGAGTCCAGAACCGCCCCGTGACAAAGTCAAAAATGTATTGTCACGGATCAGCTTTGCCGCTACATCAAGGTCGCCTTTCGAAGTTTCGAGCAAGTAGAGGCTCGCCAGATTGACGATGCGCTTACGCGCGGTCTCAATCTCCGGGCGCAAGTACTTTGTGCCAAAGGCTTCGGCAATTTGCACCAGTCCTTTCGGCGCCTCAGCATTAATCGCTTCGATTTTTGCGCGAGTAATGATGGCGTTGCGCACACCATGACGTAAGGCCGTTTCAAAGAAAGGCCTATCGTCATAAATCGCAAGCGCTTGTTGATGTTCACTCATGATCGACTTACTTTCAGATTACAGCGCAGACTCTTCCTCGTCGTCATCACCGTCATCCGTATTTTTCTTACGTGATGGTGCGTCATCTTCATCATCCTCTTCTTCAGCACCTTGTAATTCAGCCAGCTCTTCCGCTTGCAGATTGCGCAGATAAGCTTGATAACGAGCACGTAATTTCATCAAAACTTCGCGGAAGATCTCAGGCAATTCATAACGCAAGATGTAGGTGACTTCCATCCAATCATGATCTTCAACGCTGGCGCGATCAAGTGAAGACGGTTTGCTATCAGTATCACTGGTTAGACTTAAGAGGTCATCATCGATTGCCTGCGTTTTTGCTTCATCACCGTATTCATACAAATCGAAGGTGGCATAACGGTAGAAATGTTCGACCATTTGAGTACGATCTTGCAGATAATCAGCGAGAGAGTCATAGCCCCCTTCAACCTCGCCAATTTCATACAAAAACTCAGCCGGATCGGCACCATCACGGAAAATCACGGAATTAATCATGCCGCGCAATTGTTCGTGAGTCAGATCTTTGTAGCGCTTTTCGAGAACTACGGCCTGTGCAAATTGTTCTGGTGTTACCAGCAAGTTGACCAAGGACTCTTTCGATGCATCGTATTCACGAATGATCGCCAATAAGTCTTTTGCTGGAAATTCATCTAATGCTGCAACCAGTGCTTGATCACCCTCGGTTTCAGCCAAGGTCGCCAGAGCATTTTCAGCGCCAGCGATATCGCCCGCTTTAATCAAACTTTGTGCTTCAATCAGTGCTGGATAATGCATAGTCATCTTTCAAAACGATCTGTATTTGGAACTAAATTTAGGAATTTGAACAACGCTTCCCTTTGCCACCATCGACGAATGGGAAACCAACAAAACTCAATCTTTACGATCGAAACCTTGTTCAGCTAACCAATCTGCGCCTGCTTCTTCGAGATCACGATCATCACCATCGTCGCCATCATCGCGGCCGTATCGACCATAGTGGCCATCGACATCGCTTTCTTCTTGATCGTTAAATCCGTCATCATTTTCGGACTCTTCATCGTCGACGGTTTGAACAGCCTGAGCGCGCGTTTGCTGTCCACGATTGAGATACTCCAAACAAGCAGCAGTCACCATAAAGCGATCGCCGGCCTCATCGGCCAACACTTCTTTCGCCATTTTTTCAGCCCAAGGTTCTAACTTAACCGCGCTGGACAGGCTCTTCCAACTTGGCAGCTTATTGCCTTCTTTGCTGACTATGGACTCAAAACTGAGTGGGTTCATAAACATGAAAGCACCATGAAACGCCGGCGCCAACATTTCTGGGTTTTCCGCCATCATGGCAATCAAAAATGGCAGCTGTTCGCGCTTTTCCTTCAGACGAAAACGCATCACGTCCTTACCCTCAGAATCGGTACGCATATCGTCCAATTCCGCTTTATAGGCCAGCATCAATTCTTGAAAATACCTCGACAACTTCACTGCAAGACTCCTGATAAATAATTCTGCCAAATCTCTGTCGCCGTCTCGATGGGCGATTCTAAGAGATTGCGACGACGATTCTCGTCATAAGCGGCGCGAGCATCTTCATCTGCTAAAACATCGTAAGCTTCTTTCACCGCATGGAACTTAGCGGGAGCCATCTCTGAAGCATTGCGATCAGGATGATACTCGGCCGCCTTCACACGATAAGCCTTCTTAATATCGGCTAACGAGGCATTACTTGGCACGCCTAAAATGAAGTAATAATCCTTCATAGGATCATCATCTCCTCAAAAACTTCACACTTAAATTGCGTCACGACAGGTCGAACGCAAATCTCATTGGATAACAAGTTAAACTGATTGAAGGCGGCAGCGCCCTATCACTCGTGATGATGGCCACCTGCACCATGCACGTGGCCATGCGCAATTTCTTCGGCAGTCGCTGGACGTACATCCAACACTTCAGCTTCGAAACGTACCTGCATACCAGCTAATGGATGATTGCCATCGACCGTCACCATGCCGGCGTCGATACCGGTAATGCGGTAATGTTGAGACTCACCCGAGTCCGGATCGCGCGTCTCGAACATCATGCCGACTTCGAGATCGGGCGGAAATAAACCAACATCTTCTTCATGAATCAAGGAAGGATCGATTTCCCCAAACGCGTCTTCCGGATCCATGGTAACGGAAACCGTTTGACCAACAGTCTGCCCCTCCAAAGCGGCTTCAACCGCGGGCAATATGTTGTCATAACCACCGTGCAAGTAGACGATGGGATTGAGATTCTTATCAATTAAAGCGCCAGCGGCGTCGAACATTTGATAGTTCAAACTGACGACCATATCGGCAGCAATGTGTTTGGTCATATTTTTTCCAAAAAGGAGGTCTGCCACAGATTTACGAAGCGGCAAACTAAAGAATGTGATGAGGAAGGTCATCATTGTACCAG
>CAYWNE010000159.1:0-10133 GCA_964459555.1 uncultured Burkholderiaceae bacterium
GCGGGCAAGGCTAAAGATTTCTCTGTCACCTCAAGCAAGCGCTTCGCTTCTGCTTCGTAGTTGGTGAACAGCGAGAACAAGAAATCGGTGTTCGAATATTCAAAGTTGAAGGTCGATTGTTCCACTTCGTTTTGGTGGTAGACATCGCCATAGGTCAAGCGCACGGTCTTGCCGTTTTCTTCGCGCTCAGTCCAGACTAAGTCGTAGACGTTTTCGACGCTTTGTAAATACATCGCCAATCGCTCGATACCGTAAGTGATCTCACCAAGAATCGGTTTGCAATCGATACCGCCGACTTGCTGGAAGTAGGTGAACTGTGTTACTTCCATGCCGTTGAGCCAAACTTCCCAACCCAAACCCCAAGCGCCCAGCGTCGGGTTTTCCCAATCGTCTTCGACAAAGCGAATATCGTTTTGTTGCAGATCGAGACCCAATGCTTTCAAAGAACCGAGATAGAGGTCCAAAATATTTTCTGGTGCTGGCTTCAATACGACTTGGTATTGGTAGTAGTGCTGCAAGCGATTCGGGTTTTCGCCATAGCGACCATCTTTTGGGCGGCGTGAAGGCTGCACATAAGCCGCACGCCAAGGCTCTGGACCAATCGCCCGTAAGAACGTGCCGGTGTGCGAAGTGCCCGCACCCACTTCCATATCAATCGGTTGCAACAACGCGCAACCTTGTTTGTCCCAATAATTCTGTAAGGTCAAAATAATTTGTTGAAAAGTGAGCATCGCTCTTCTGCCTTTATGCGGTGATGCGTTACTGCTGCTATTGCTGAAATAATGTGCAGTAACGCGTGATTTTTCAAACCTTCCATTTTAAAGCTTTTTCCTCTGGCGCGGCGCAGCAAACTTAGCTTTTCTGCATGAAAGTGGGAAATTACAAAAGATTTGCGACGAAAACAAATTGTTGAGGCGAGTGTTGCATATCTTTTTTGAAAGTTTTTTGTTTGAGTACTGCTATCATGGAGCGCATCTTGTCGAGTTTTGGAGCCCCGCGGATGCTGTTAGAGCAGAGAATTTTTGCGGCTTACTATACTTTTTTGAGAGGCATCTTTATGCGTGAAATAGAAACAAACATGTCCTCAGCATCAGTCTCTGCAACTTTGAATGCTCGAGTTCATTGGAAGTGGCGTGCGCAAGTGGCAGCTATTTCCGTGTGCTTGTTCATCACACCTCTGTTTGCTACAACAGCAGGCGCCTACAGTTTGCAAGATGCTGCTGGTACTCGCCAAAGCGAGGTACAACTCGAAGTGACGAATGGCGATAAGACACAGTATTGGAGTCGTGCAGCGCTGCTCGCTAAGGCGCAAAGCATCACCATCCAAACGGATTCTGCCTACAAACGCACGATGCGATATCGCGCAGTTCCTATTGCTAGCGTATTGCCCTCAGCGGAACGCTACGCTTCCGTGCAGTTTGTGGCGAGTGATGGCTTTGTTGCCAATATTGCGGGCAAAGATTTGGCTGGAGCAGGGCAAGCCTATTTGGCGATCGAAGAGCAAACGCATCCTTGGCCGGCGATTGATGCTAATAATCCTCACAAAACCGCGAGTGCCGGGCCGTTTTATTTGGTGTGGCTTGATCCGCAGGCAGGCAAGATTAGCAATGAACAATGGCCCTACCAAGTCGTAAAAATTCGCGTTGAGCAGCCTTTGTTGAGCCGTTTTCCGCAGCTCGTCCCGCCACAAAAAGGAGGACAAGGCAGCAGCCCAACGAATGCCCAAGCACTGCGCGGCTTGCAAGTGTTTGTCAAGAATTGCGCTGCCTGTCACAAGATGAGTGGCGCAGGTGACGGCGAAATTGGTCCTGATTTGAATCAGCCTTACAACCCAACTCAGTATTTCAAGACGGAGTTTTTGCGCAAGCTGATTCGCCAGCCTGCTTCGGTTCGTAGTTGGAAGACCTCGATGATGCCAGGTTTTGATGTACAAACGATTTCCGATGCAGAGCTCGACGATTTGCTGGTGTATTTGCAGCAAATGGCGACGAAAACCCGCAGCCGCTAGGCGTGATAAGCAAACTGGAGTGGGTCGTATTCCCCCGAAGCTATGCTCTTGGACTGCTCTCTTGAACTGGCTTTTGACGCTTGATACCGCATTTTTTGCAGTTTGTCGCAAAGCGCTAGAAGCAGATTAAACACATGTTTACACTGCAAGCATGGAGAAAGCGAACAGCGAACAAACATAGTGCGGCTCGTTTTCAATGCTCAGTGAAGTGTGATGTCAAAAGTGAAGGGGAAAATCATGAAAACGAATAAACGTGGCTTGTTGATTGGATTTGTTGTCTTGTTGGCTTTGTTGATGGCGGGCTTGTTCGCGACCGGCGGTACACATATCGTGATCGATG
This sequence comes from uncultured Burkholderiaceae bacterium, assembly GCA_964459555.1. Classification (GTDB taxonomy): domain Bacteria; phylum Pseudomonadota; class Gammaproteobacteria; order Burkholderiales; family Burkholderiaceae_D; genus Undibacterium. The sequence goes on from CAYWNE010000159.1 coordinate 2,349, forward strand.
GGGATGAAGTGACAGGAATTGGTGGTGTCGCAGGTTTGCTGTTTGGTTTGCTGGTTGCCTTTGTCGCCATCGTGTTTGCGCTCAGTGTGACGGGCTTAGTCTTGGCCGGTGTGGCCTTGTTATTGGTGGTGATCGTGGCCACGGTATTAGGATCTTTCGCGCTGGCCTTCTTACCGTTCTTGTTCCCAATCTTGATCATTTGGGCTTTGTTTTCTTTGTTCAGAACTAAGAAGCAAACTGCCTAAGAAGAATATCTCAACGTAGGCGTCAATACGGTTGGATCATTGACGCCTCTCGCGAATGAATGCAAAAAGGTGATGTGATGAATGTTCAATTAATGCGTCGATGGATGACAGGTGCCATGGTGGCGACGGTAAGTCTTGCAGTGGTTGCACCTGCCGGAGCTGAATGGTTGGGTAATTGGGGACGTTCGGTTGATGGCTCGGGCAAAATCGTGACACAGGAAAGTAAGGTTCGCGATTATCGTGCGATCGCGATCAGTGTGCCAGCCAAAGTAGAACTGAGACAAGGCGAAACCGAGGGCGTCACGGTAGAGACCGACGACAATATTCAAGCGATGTTGGAAGTCGTAGTCGAGGGAAACACCTTGAAGATACGCACCAAAGAAAAGAATGTGTATCCGAAGACGCGCACTTTTAATATCGTCATCAATTGCAAACGGCTTGATGATATCGCCATGGATAATTCTGGACGTTTGAGTGCGGCTAGACTCAATGCCAGTGATCTGCGCGTGCGTCTCGGGGGATCTGGTGATATTGTGATTCAAGATCTGCGTGTGGATACTTTGCGCGCTGCGATTGGTGGTAGTGGTAACTTCACCGCAGCGGGAAATGCCTCACAAATTGCCGGCAATATTGGTGGTTCGGGGTCAATGAATATGGCCAAATTGATGGCAAAAGATGTGCGCGTCAGTATCGGAGGTAGTGGCAGTGTGGAAACCTGGGCGACTGATAATCTCAATGTCAGTATCGGTGGTTCTGGCAACGTCGAATACTATGGTGATCCGCGCGTGACGAAGTCAATCGGCGGTAGCGGAAGTGTGAACCGTAAAGGGAGTGCTCCTTAAATTCGCCGGAATAGACAGAATTTTTTTGTAAGTAAAAGTGAGCGAGAGCGACCCAACAAAAGGTCGCTCTTTTTTTGTACTTTTTCATCATGCCTGTGCTGCGGTATCATGTGATCTTTCCTGAAGAATGTCTATGAACCCAACGCCCTCCACCATCTCTGAAGCGAACCTGCCTGCATACGAAGGCATTGCTGAGCATGCCATTGTCGTCGTCCAAAATGCCGAGCAATTGGCGATGGCGAGACAAAAACTGGGTGAATCTAAGGTGATTGGTTTTGACACGGAATCCAAACCGACCTTCATGCGTGGCCAAGTTTCCGATGGGCCTCATTTGGTGCAGTTAGCGACCGAAGACTACGCGTTTCTGTTCCCAGTCGTCACTGACCAGCAAGTGCAATTCGCCCAGCCCGTATTGAAAGAAGTGCTTGAGTCCAAAGATATTTTGAAAGTTGGTTTTGGTCTTGGAGATGATAATCAAAGACTGTTGAGCAAGCTGGGCGTTAAAGTACAAAAAGTGCTCGATCTATCGCGCTCTCTAAGTACCGATAAGAAACGCCAAATGGGCGCCAAGGCCGCGGTTGAGAAGTATTTTGGCCAACAATTGCAAAAATCAAAACGGATCTCAACTTCGAACTGGTCGACCTCCCCCTTGCATGCCAAGCAAATCAAATACGCGGCCGATGATGCACAAAGTGCATTATTGGTATATCTTGCGTCCTTACAGGTAGATGGGAACCTTAAGACCACTTTGTAGTCATAGTCGTCGGAGGGGTGTGTGCTTCATTGAACATCTGAAACAAGGAAATTATGCAAAATCGTACTCTTGCAGTGCTTGTAACGAGCCTGCTCTTTAGTGTTTGTACATCAAACGTTTATGCCGATGGCTTGTCTGATCTGAAATCCTCATTGGCTCGTTTGCAGGGCTCGACGCCACTCAAGGCGATGGTAGAGGCGCGTACTTGGAATCGTCAAGGCGATGGTAAAGACCTCGAAGAAACCTCGGGTTATGCGACTGTTCTTTTAGAAGAAAACGCACGTGGATTGCAGGTTTTGTATAGCAAAGACACATTGAATAAGCTGGATGCTGAAGAACGCGCGAAAGAGAAAGACAGTAAGGCAAAAACGCCGACCTTAAGCGCCTTGAATGAGGTGAATTCTTCGGCCTTGCGCCCCATGATTTTTGCCAGTGCGAGCCTGAGCCGCATGATGGAAAAAGCCACATTCAAGGCCGAGCGCGCTGAGACATATAAAGGCCAAGCCGCACGTGTATTAAGTTTTGAGTTTTCGACGGATCGCTTAAGCGAGCGCGAAAAGAAATTCGTCAAAAAATACGAGGGCACTTTGGAGGTATGGATCGCCGCTGACGGCACGCCATTGGCTTGCAAAGCATCGCAATCTATCCATGCGCGTGCTTACATGGTCGTCAGTTTCGACTCAAAAACTGAAGAAGAGTGGTCTTTTGCCGTGGTGGGCGAGCGCTTGGTCGCGACGCGCAAAGAGAATCGCAATAGCGGTTCTGGTATGGGTGAAAAAGGTGAAGGCAAAGTGGTAAAGACTTTGCAGATCCAAGGATAATCAAAGCGGTTTTGCTTGCTTAGATGTAGTGAAAAAGTGTGTATGAAGAGTGAAGGCCTGGATGCTCAGCATCGTAGGCCTTTGCTTTATCGAGATCTCTGCAAAACATACAACGCGATCGAATTTTGAGTCGGCTGAATTGCACGCTTGTCACTTTGCACTAGCACAGCTGCAGTTCTTAACTCACACTTTGGTCGCTCGCTTGAGTTGTGCAGTAGTCTCTTTTCTAGATGAAGAAAACAATTAATGGTGGGGATGCAGATGAAAAACACGATCTTAATTTCGAGCACAAACTTGTGGAATGTGACGCCAATCCGAACAAGCTTATGCGTTACAGCGTTTAGTTTCTTGCTTGGATCAAGTTTCAACGCAACAGCGTTTGCGCAAGAGGCAATTCCAGGCGCCAAGGCGAAGGCGGAAACTGCGATTGAAGCGGGTGTGAAGAAGTTGATCACCCATGATGTGTATGCCAATTGGCGTAGCATACAAACGCCGATTTTGAGTCGTGATGGTGTGTGGGCGGCCTATGCTTTGCATGGACAAGAATCGGATGGCGAAGTTGTAGTGAAGAATTTGCAGGATGGACGTGAATGGCGCTCGCCGCGTGGTGTTAATCCGGTGTTTTCTTATGATGGTCGTTATTTGGCGTTTGCTATTACACCGACCCGCGTCGAACTCGATAAAGCGAAAAAGGAAAAGAAAAAACCTGAAGATGCACCGAAGCCTGGTCTTGGCATCATGGATTTGACTACTGGCAAAGTCGAGAGTCTAGAACGAGTGAAGAAATTTAGTTTCCCGGAAGAGGCTTCGGGTGTAATTGCTGCATTGATGGAGCCAGTGAAGGATACGAAGAAAGAAACTAAGTCCGGCAGCGCCGATGAGCAAGATCAGGATCTCGAGCAAGATCAAGCGGCTGCTGGTGCCGCCGCTGCAGCAACGCCCAAAAAGAAAGAGGCTGGTACCGAGTTGCTGATCTGGGATTTAAATCAACAGAAAAAACAAAGTTTGCATGATGTAGCTGATTTTGCGTGGAGCAAATCTGGCAGCGTTTTAGCGTATGCGGTGTCGGTGAAAGAAGCGACGAAAGATACGAATAAGGACGCTAACAAGGAATCCAATAAAGAAGCCAACAAAGAAGCCGGCAAAGTAGAAGTTACAGTGGCAGAAAAGGCAAATAACAAGGACATCAAAGAAGAAGCACCAAACCCCGAGAGCGAGGGCGTGTATGTCTACAAACTCAATGATGCGCAATCAATTCCCTTATTGAAAGGGGCAGGTAGCTATAAACATTTGCGTTTCGATGACGAAGGCAAACAGTTGGCCTTCATGAGTAATCGCGATGATATAGCGAAGAAAAAAGCAGAAGAAGCCGCAAATAAATCGAAAGAAGCGACTAGACCTGCTGCTGCCAATAAAGCGAATGCTAAGAGCGAAGAATACTTGCCACAGTTCGCTGTGTATGTGTGGAGTGAAGGCCAGTCTGCAGCAAAATTATTGGTGAATGCAAGCAGCCTTGGCATGCCCGCCAATTCTGCACCAAGCGAGCATGCCGAGCTCAGCTTTAGCAAAGATGGGCAGCGTTTGTTCTTGAGCACGGCCGAGATGCAAAAAGTTGAGCCTAAGAACGCACCAGAGCCCATGAAGGTCGACCTCTGGCATTGGAAAGATCCTGAACTTCAGTCGGTACAAAAAGTGAATGCTGAGCGCGATAAACAACGTAGTTACCGCGCCGTGGTGCATTTGAATGAAGGACGTTTCTTGCAGTTGGCACATAAAAATATGCCGCAGTTGATGGTCAATGAAAATGCGCAATTTGCGATGGGCGTTAGCAGTTTGCCGTATCGTCAATTGATGTCATGGGATAAGCTTTACTACGATGTGTATGCAGTTGATCTACAAACTGGGCAAGCAAAAATGTTGATCGAAAAGACCAGCAATATGCCGCAGTTGTCCCCAGCTGGAAAATACATTTTGGATTTCGATGCGCGTAAGAGCCAGTGGTTGGCATACGATACGAGCAAAGGTCAGAAATTAGATTTGACCAGCAAGATCAAAACGCATTTCGAAGACCAAGAACGCGACACACCTGATTTGAAGCCACCATTTGGTGTCGCTGGATGGATGGAAAATGACAGCCAGGTCGTGCTGTATGACCAGTTTGATTTGTGGTCGATTTCTCTCGCCGATTTGAGTGCGAAAAATTTGACCGCAGGATGGGGACGTAAGAATCAGACGCAATTGCGTTATGTGTATTTGGGCGATAATAAACGCTCACCTGAAAGCAAGGCATTGCCCAACAATGAGGCATGGTTGCTGTCGGCGGAACACGATGTGAGCAAGGCGACTGGGTACTATCGTCTCGATCCTAAATCCTTCGCGAATCCTACAGCACCGACGCGTCTTATCTATGCCGATAAAATGATCGGCGGTGTGGTCAAAGCCAAAGACAGTGAACGTATTTTATTCACACAGCAAAGCTTTACCGAGTTCCCCGACTTGTGGAGTAGCGACCTCAGTTTTGCTAAGACCGAGAAGATTAGCAAGGCTAATCCGCAGCAAGCTGAATTCAATTGGGGCACGCAGGAACAAATCGACTATGTCACTGCGGATGGTAAGAAACTCAAAGCCCTGATCGCTAAGCCTGAGAATTTCGATCCTAAGAAGAAGTATCCGATGATGGTCTACATCTACGAAAAGATGACAGACAATTTGCATCGTTATGTAGCACCGGCGCCGGGGCAAAATATCAATGTCACACGCTATGTCAGCAATGGTTATATCGTGTTGCGACCTGATATTGTCTACACCACGGGGTACCCGGGTAAGAGTGCGATGAACACTGTGCTGCCCGCGATCAAAACAGTGTTAGCGCAGGGCTATGTTGACCCTAAGCGCGTGGGTATTCAAGGTCATAGTTGGGGCGCGTATCAGATCAACTATTTGTTGACGCGCACTGACATGTTCCGCGCTGCCGAGGCAGGCGCTTCGATGGCGAATATGATCAGTGGTTATGGTGGAATTCGCTGGGGCGCTGGCATCAGTCGCGCTTTCCAATATGAACGTGGCCAGAGCCGAATCGGTGGTACACCATGGGATAGTACTGCGAAATATGTCGAGAATTCACCGATTTTCCAAATCGATAAAGTGAAGACGCCTTACTTGACGGTCCACAATGACGACGACGATGCCGTGCCTTGGTACCAAGCGATTGAATTCTTTACCGCTTTGCGTCGCTTGAATAAGGAAGCTTACTGGTTCAACTACAATGGCGAAAAACACGGCTTACGTGATCGTGACAACATCAAACATTTCACAGTGCACATGGGTGAATTCTTCGATCACTATCTGTTGAACAAACCGCGTCCAGAATGGATGGATAAACCTGTGTCTTACTTAGAGCGCGGCAAGCGCGATGTGATGGGAATGTTCAAACCAGTTGAGGAGAAGAAAGCTCAGGAAAAATCTGCGACGAAAGTCGAGTAAGCTTGAGGTTCTTCGTCGAGCAAAAAAAAGGGGCCAGCGGCCCCTTTTTTGTTACTTATCGTTGTCGATCTTAGTTACGCAAAATTGCCATTGGTGATGACATCAAAGGATCGCCACTTTGTGCAAAATGCCACATGATGCCGAACAATACGGCGAAGGTCGCTAAATACCAGATGGCCGAGACAATTTGACCGTAGCGATTCAGCGGCAACAGCAAGCTGTGATGACGATGGCGCCATTCGACGACGATGTCGAGTGTGCCAATGAAGAGAATAAAGGCTAAGAAAAAATAGCCGATGGAATAGCTCAGAAAAATACCCACTATGCTGGCCAAGCCCAAGACCACGGTAGCGACGCGTGTGCTGGCAGAGAAGGCGATACTCTTCACGATATGTCCACCATCGAGCGGCAATACCGGAATCATATTAATTAAATTCAGGAAGGCATTGAAATTGGCGAGCGCCGCTAGATAAGTGTTGTCCGTGAACAGATAAACGATCCATAAAGCGAGCGACAGTAACATGCCAAAGGTCGGTCCCATGATAGAGATCACCACGTCTTGCCAGCGCGTGTTGAGTTTTTCATCAGTCACCGCCATGCCGCCAAAGAATGGGAGCAAGTAGAAGCCTTTGGTTTTCAAACCAAAATACTTCATGGCTCTGACGTGGCCGTATTCATGCACGACTAAGCAAGCAATTAGTGCGAGCGCAAAATGAAATGAGAAGATCGCGCTATACGTCGCCAGCGTTAAGCCAGCGAGTGCAAACTTGACGAACTTTGCGCTTTGCAAAAGCTTGAGAAGTAAGGCTACGAGCGCAAAGCTCTTACCGCTTTGTTTATTGTGAGCCTTCTCCTGTTCGGGTAAAGCTTCTGGCGTCGAGCGCTGAAGATCAAGCGCGGTCCGTCGGCCGCGTTGTACTTCTTGATCATTGTGATACAGCTGATAATCGATTTGGAGTTCTTGCCATTGCAGTTGAACTTCTAAGCGAACTTTGATGTGGGACTCGCTCGCATTCTCGCTGGCACTGAGACTCGCTGCTTCAGTTTGTTCAATTGGCTCAGTATCAGGCTGTTTCTTCACCACGAATTCGTAGCTAAAGTGCCCATCACTTTGCCCGCTAGCGGGAAGCTCGGCCACCACATGACGATCCCAAGTCAATTGCTGCCAACCCGCCATCGAGGCCCGCAAACGCAGCGGTTTGCCTAAACAATCAATATGCATTAATTCCACGATCTAACCTACAAAAATATTCAATGAGCCGTATTGTAGGATAAATCGCAGAAACCGGTCGCATTGCTGCTTCATGAACTGTAGTTAGCAAGAGAAATAAAAAAAGCCCACCGGCTACTATCTTCGCTCGGTGGGCGAGGGGCTCATTCTGTGATCTTGCGATCGAACCGTGAGCCTCAATTGCTACAAGGGAGGAGAACTATTTGGCGGCAATCGTTACCGGCACGTTGGCAGTGGCAGTGCGCCCTGCGGAGTCTGTCACTTTGACCACCAATGTGTAGTTGCCAGCAACTGGTGCCGCCCAGTTGGTGTTGATCGTGAGACCATTCATGACAACCGACATGCCCCATGGAACGCCAGTTATCGATACCGATACGTAGCTCACCCCTGGGTCGGTAATTGTGATCGT
>CAYWNE010000160.1:0-10024 GCA_964459555.1 uncultured Burkholderiaceae bacterium
GGCAGATTTACAGTCTGCTGCCATTAACCACTCGGCCACCTCTCCCAGGGAAACCGAGATTATGGAGATCTTTCCGGAGACTGTCAACACCCTTCGCAAGTTCATTCGAAGAATTTTGTACAGATAACATAATTTCTGTCTCTTCTTTGGCGGAAAGCGATGTTCTTAGCATCTTTAACAAAACCAATGACTGCGAAAATTTTTCCCTTAATTTCGCGCATATGCGAGTTGAAAAGAATGCACCCCGTCAAAATTCAATAGCTCATTCGCCAACTCACTAATTGAGGTAGCTTGCTTGCGATTAAGCGCAACAGCAACAAACTTCCATTCCGCCAGTTTATCTTTAAAAGTGATGATCATCGTACTCCCAGCCACTTCGTAGCCACGATCAAATGCCAATCTTCTGATCTGAACCTCATCAGGTAAAAATCCCTCGCGAAATTGCATAGTCACCGACACGGCCTGACGTGCTGGCAACCACATTTCTAAACGTGAGACCCAAATCATGCAGGCCGCAGAAAGGAATGCCAATAGGATTGCAGCAGCATAAAAACCAACGCCAACCAGGATTCCTATGGCTGAGGATGCCCAGAGCGATGCAGCGGTTGTGAGTCCACTGATGCTAAAACCATCTTTCATGATCACCCCGGCCCCGAGAAAGCCAATACCTGTAACCACACCTTGTATCGTGCGCGAAGGATCAAGTCCCACGGGGTTGATGGCTCGCCCACCAAACCAGTAGTCTGGATAGCCTGCCAACACAACCAAGGCGGCCGATGCCATGCAAACTAAGCCGTATGTTCGCATACCGGCAGCGCGCCCGTGATAAGCTCGCTCGTAGCCAACGACAAATCCTAGCAACAAGGCTCCCAAAAGGTTCAGGAATATGATCGAATTCGCCCCCAACTCGGCACCTGACCAGAAATGAGATGTGTAGCTTGCCAATGTATCCATCACAACCTTTCAAAGGTAATACCAATTCCCTCGTCAAGAAGTGTAGCAAGCGAGTAATCAATTTCCTAGTGCCCGTCTACATCTAGATGCATTCAGCTTTCGAAACAACGAAAATCTCAAAGTACCTTTACAAATGGAGTCAGTCTGCTAGGCTTCTATTATTCGTTTCTTGCAACAGAGAATCTTTTAAACACAAAATGAAACTCAAGTCATTGACGGCCAATCTCGTCCACCTAGCATTGTTTGCACTGCTCTGCGTCCCTGAGGCTGTTCTTGCTATAGACCGTAGCGACGCCAAAGATGCCATCTCTTTGATCGAGAAGGCACAAGCCTACATCCAGCAAAATGGCATAGAGAAATCAATCCTCGAGTTTAATCGCTTAGACAGTCCATTTAATTCAAAGAGCAACATCAATCCTAAGGGGGATTTATATTTGTACACCTTGGATTCAAAGGGATATCAGTCCGTGCACGGGAAAAATCCAAAGATTCGAGGTAAAGTGATGCTGGAAATGCGCGACATCGATGGCATACCGCTGATTGCGAACATGGTGAAAATTTGCTTCCAAACCAAAGAAGGAAAAGGGTGGACCCGGTATCGGTGGCCTAACCCCATCACTAAGGAAGTCGAACCTAAACAGGGTTATGTCGAACGGGTCCCAGGTCAGGACCTTTGCCTTGGAACTGGCATCTATCGATAAGATCGCATGCGAAAAATAAACCCACAACAGGAAGTTCCAGCTCGGTCCGCGATTCTCATATCCCTCTTTGCCATAATCACGTCACTCGCGATCGCCGCCCAGTCTTGGTGGGCAATCGAACAGGACCGTAGGCTTACGATCAGCGCCGAATATGAACATGGACTTGTTACAGTCCGCCTTCTTGACGAGCATGCGACCCAAACGATCCGCGAGGGAGAGCGGAACCTCGATTCGGTGATCAATGCAATTCACGTTGCCAGTAAAGATGCGCCAGTGAGCAATCAGTTGATTCGTGCGGTCCTCACAAAGGCTCAACCATTCAATCGAGTGATGAAAGCACTACAGTTCGTCAACCCAGACGGCGAGGCCTGGGTAAGTTCGATCGACTACCCAGCATATCAAACTGACGCCGACGATAGAACCTATATTCCCTACTTGCTCAAGAACCGGCACGAAACCAAGGTGGTTATCGGCAAACCGTTTCAACGATTCTATGATGCCGAGCTTGTAATGCCTATCGCAAAAAATGTTTTTGACGAAAAGGGAAACTACTTAGGCATTATCAGTACTGATATCAGTGTTTCATATTTCAGCAGTGTATATCAACGTGTTGCGAAAGATAGTGCGGCGATGGTTTCGTTGCTCACTCTCGATGGCGTAATTATTGTTCGGTTTCCATTAATACCAGAACAAATTGGTCAGAGTATGTCTCATTCCAAGACAATCAAGAGCCTGCAAGAAAGATCTACGGAGGGGATGTTCGAGGACGCTCGCTTTCTCGACGAAGAACACAACATTCCACGTTTCTACACGTTTAGAAAAATCTCAGATCTACCTATCGTCGCCATCATTGCGCGCGACACCGACAACATCCTCAAAGGCTGGCGAGAACGGAGTAAGAATCGCGTCATTTCATCGGTGCTGATTATTCTGCTATTGCTAAGCCTATCGTATTTTTTATGGCGCCAGATAGCCGCACTACATCGTTCAACCGAAGACTTAAGAAAGTCAGAAACTGCTGCCAAAACGAGTGAATCAAAATTTACTCAACTTTTCGAGCATTCACCGATTCCTCTTGTACTGCTGGAGCTCGACGAGACCAGAGTTCTCGAAGCAAATCATAAGATGCTTTCAATGCTCAATATAAACAGCATCCAACTACGCAATCGCCCATTGCAAGAATTGGGGCTGTGGGCTCATCAGGCGGAATTCGATCAACACATGCAGCAACTTCTCCGCGAAAAGCAAGTTGAAAACCAAGAGGTAGAGCTCAAGGATAAATACGGCTGCATTTACACCTGCCAAGTTTCATCTCGAGTGATCGTGGTTAACCATCAAAACCTTGCTATTCTTTCGATTGTTGATATCACCCGCCTACGCCAAATCGAATCTGAAATCCGCAATCTAAATAACGAGCTAGAAAATAAAGTAAAACACAGAACTCACAGCCTCGAACAAGCCAACAAGGAACTCGGTGAAGCTTTGAACAAACTCAAGAGCATGCAAGATGAAATTCTCAGGTCGGAGAAGATGGCTGCTCTTGGATACCTAGTTGCGGGAATATCGCACGAACTAAATACACCAATTGGCAACAGCCTCATGGTCGCCAGTACGATTCACGACCACGCAATTGAGCTGTTAGATATGATTCAACATGGTCAGTTAAAGAAATCAAGCCTGTCAGAAATCCTAATACAAAGCGCCAAGGCCTCTGATATCTTACTTCGCAACTTGCAACGCGCCGCACAACTAATTCATAGCTTCAAGCAAGTTGCTGTCGATCAATCAAGTGATCAGTTCCGCGAATTTGATCTCGAGGAGACCATTCAAGAGATCATGCTTACTCTAGAACCGCTTTATCGCCGTACACCATACTTGATTACCTTAGACTTGGGGGCAGGAATAAAGATGTTAAGCTTCCCGGGGGCACTTGCACAGATCATCACAAATACTGTGACAAATGCGATCACGCACGCTTTTGACGGTCGAAATGAAGGCTCAATCCGCATTCATACCAAACTCGAGAATGAAGAGTTTGTGAAGCTTGAAATTAGCGATAACGGAAATGGTATTTCGGAAGAACATCTACCGCGCGTCTTCGATCCATTTTTTACGACCAAACTCGGACATGGAGGCTCTGGACTCGGGCTAAACATTGTCTATAACCTAGTCAACGATGTCTTATGTGGAAATGTTCAAATTACGAGTATGCTGGGCCAAGGTACTTGCATTAGCATCCGAATTCCGCGTACTCTTCAGCCGCCTGAGGTCCTGTAGCGCGCCTTTCGATTACATCTGTCGCAATATCTTACTTAGCTCACCACTGGCCAATCCACGCCTAATCGCGCCATCAATTCGTTGCATTTCTTCCTCGAACACTCCCTTCTTCGAGGCAAAATGAATTGTGTCAATAAATAGGGGTCGAGATGATACGTAAAAATTCTTCCCAATGAGCTCGTTATCGCCAAGACTTGGTACATAAACACGATTTATATACTCCGACAATGCCTCCGGTCGATCAAACTGCACCAGTCCCCACAATAGAACATCCGAGCGTTTTGCAACTAGTTTACGGAATCGTGACGCTGCAGATGCAGTATCTTCGTCAACACGAAACAGTGTTTGCCGTGACTCATCAAAGCTCATACCGTGGCTTACACCGCGTTCGACCGACACAATTTTTCCACGCAAATCTTGCAGAGTGTCCAGGCGCAAACGCGGTTCACCGTATGCAATTGCCCAGATATTCGAACGCAAGACTGGTTCTGAATAGCGAAGCTTGACCATTCGCTCCTTGGTTTTCGAGAGCTCCCAAATAATGCCATGTCCCTCAGTCGCCATGTATTGCGCTCGACGCCATGGAAGTCGTTGTAAGCGAAACTCGATATTGGCTTCACGTCGAAAGAACTCTAGAAACTGAGTAACACTGGGCGACTCTTGGACTGGTTTCCCATCACGGTCGAGAATCTCTTGCGCAAATAATGGCAATCTCGTCGGACCGCCTTTATCTTCTGCATTTGCTACCGACACCCCAAACACACTCATACTAAGGACAAGCCACACAATGACGAGGTACCGAATGAAGTTCATCTACAGTCTCCGCGCTAACGTGAATCTCTAGGACGAAGCCCTAATCTCACGACATCGACCGAATAATGTTGTTGATAGGCTTTCCAAATAGTGTCACCAACGGCCAACTTCTCAATATTGGTTTTCAGCAGGAGACGGTCGGTGTCGCTCAAAGACTTATTCGAAATGTAAATCCCACTATCACTCCAAGGGAAATCTTCGAGCTTTTCATACCGAACCTTACCAACCATATCAGCCAACCTTGCTTCAGTTTGAAGCATGCCCGCAAAAATGGTTGGCGCCATAATCGTCACATACTGATGATTTGCTTTCATCGATCGAGCGACTGATACCGTGTCCCCCTCCTGAATGAGACGCCCTTGCGCCTGCATCTCCTGCAAGACTTTTTGATATGTGGCGCCATAATCGAATCCTCTTACAACCAGCAGTTTAAGCGAAGTACGTGAGAGCAGCTCTGCACTGGATGTGATACTTGGTTGGCCTGACTCGATCGAAATCAAAGTTGCGCGTAACTGAATCAGGGAAACAAATTCACCAAATTGATCCCGCCTCGCTGTTCTAACAGCCGTAATCAATAGATCAGCATGTCCCGTCTCGAACAAAGCTTCCTGGCGATTTTTTGGCACCAGGTGGTATGAAAACTTACATCCGCTTTTCTGCGAAACCTGGGAAAGTAGATCTGGAATAATTCCTTGGAATTGATTGTCTTTGACAATAACCGTCAAACCAGAGGGTAAGACTGGCACGACAATCGCGCGACTGCACTGTGCCCACGCAACGCTAGGGCAAATTGCCACCATGAGTAGCAATTCTCCCCAAAGTTGAAATCTTCCGAAAAGCCTAAGTATTCTGATCACAATGCCTTCTTTCTCTTTTCAAACGCAATGAAAAAAAGGGGCAATTACCATTCCTTCATTCTGCATCGAAAGTCACAGATCGACTACACTTGCGTGCATAACGGTAGAAACCTAGGCAATTTGTCGCCAATTCTGTGCGCAGCGAGCCACAGTTTGCCGAACAGCCAATATCAGACATTCATCTGAATTTGCTGTAAGCTGAAACGAAGACCATCAATAACCGGAAAACAAGAAGTATTGAGAGGTACTCATGAGAACCCGAGAATTCTTAGCAACGCTGATCATTTCTATCTTTACTCTTAGCACCGCTGCTTGGGCTCAAAATGAGGCCCCTAAAAAAGCCCTTGAGACATTTGATGCCGCTTTAGCACATAAACTCGGCGCCGACAGTCGCGGCATGCGCTCTTACGTTTTGGTGGTTCTTAAGACAGGCCCCACCCCAGTTGCTGCAGGCAAAGAACGCGATGAAATGTTTGCCGGTCACTTTGCCAACATGCAGAAACTGGCTACAGCTGGAAAACTGGTACTTGCGGGCCCCTTTGATGGTAAAGAGGGATGGCGCGGACTATTCATCTTCGCTGTCAGTAACATCGATGAGGCACGCGAACTCACAGCCACCGACCCAGTTATTATTAAGGGCGAGATGGTGGCTGAGTATCATGCATGGTACGGCTCCGCTGGTGTCATGGAAATTCCTGCTATCCATGCCCGTTTAGTGCAGAGCACAAAGCCTTAGTTAGGATTGAATTCTTTGGCCAAGTGCGTCAATCACGGCTTCACCATCCTCTTTACTGAAAGCGCCTCGCTGTGGCGCATCCAAGATATCCAACACCTCTTCTGATGGGCGACACAAACGCGTCCCCAAGGGCGTTTGTACGATAGGTCGATTGATTAAGATTGGGTGCTGCACCATGCAATCGATCAGCTGCTCTTCCGTCCATTTCGGGTCATCTAATTGAAGCTCTGCATACTGTACTTCTTTGGCCCGCATAATCTCACGCACAGGCTTTCCAATTTGCGCCAGCAAAGTCTGTAATTCTGATTTCGTTGGCGGCGTTTTTAGATATTCGACCACGACGGGCTCGATGCCCGCATTGCGAATCAAAGCGAGCGTATTACGTGAAGTACCGCATTTTGGATTGTGATAAATAGTAACCATTAGACTCAATTTTTAAGTGGGATAAGAGAACGCGCCCATTATACGCTGGCTCTATTTTCACTGGACAAAGCAGGCAAACGTATGGTGCGTGTAAAGCCCTTTCCCCAATCAAAAAAATTTACATGTAAATGTTTGATTTATATAAAATTTATCCGAGTTTCGTCTGCACATATTTATGCAGTTTGACCTACAACAATACGTTTGGAGAAAGCGATTAAAGCGGTTTAGTATGTATTGATTCCATGCAGCAATTTTGTAGCAGATTCGTCGTCCAGCAAAACCATGTCGTTTGTAGAGGGCCATTCGCATGCAAGTGCTTTCGTTTGATGAACTAGAGTCTTTAATCGCAAGCTTAATCGATCATATTCCGATTGGGATTGTGATTCTTGATCGCGACTTTCGACTGCGCTTCATCAACGACAGACATGCACGCAATAACAACTTAGAAAAACACCAGCAACTTGGTAGACGCCTCGTCGAATATTTGCCGTTGGCAGCTCCCATCATCGAACCAAAACTCCAGTTCGTACTCGATCATGGTATCCCCTTGCTGAATCAAGAAATCATCAGCACACAAACCTTAATTGATGGATTCACGTTACATCGCATCGCTTCGTATTATCCGTGGAAGAACCAGCAGCAAGAAGTCATCGGTATCATTGGCATCATCGAAGATTCCAAGTGTGACCCGGTCACTCAAAAGCTTTTGGAAGAGAGCCAATATCGTTTGCTTCGGGTACTTGATAACCTATTCACCTTTGTTGGCGTACTTGAACTCGACGGCACCCTGACTAGTGCCAATCGTGCGCCACTAGAAGCAGGTGGACTGCGACTTGAGGACGTCGCTGGCAAGAAAGTATGGGACACCTATTGGTTTGCCCACGATCAAGCGCTGCAAAATCAAATGAAAGAAGATATTCAGGCATGCTTACATGGACAAGTCATCCGCCGTGACATTCAGGTGCAAATGGCAGGTGGTCAACTGATGTGGCTTGACTTCATGTTAGCGCCTCTGCGAGATGGCGACGGCCGCATTACACATTTGATTCCATCAGCAAACGACATTACTCAACGACATGCCAGTGAAGAAGCTTTGCAAAAATCTGAGGAGTTATTTCACTCGATTATCCTGTCCTCCGACGATGCCATCATTACCAAAACGTTAGACGGTGAAATCACCGCGTGGAACCCTGCTGCTGTCCGTCTGTTTGGTTATCAAGAAGAGGAAATGTTGGGCAGCTCGATCTTACGCCTTTTCCCTTCCGATCGAATTGAAGAAGAACGGTTGTTGATGGCGAAAATTAGTCTTGGAGAACACGTGCCTTCTTTTGATACGCGACGCTTACGAAAAGATGGAAGTGAAATCGAGGTGTCTATCACTATTTCGCCCTTGCGCGACAAGCAGGGTCGCGTGGTCGGGGCATGCAAATTAGCACGCGATATTAGTTTATCCAATCAACAGAAACGCGAACTGACTCAAGCACTCGAAGAAAAAACAGCGCTGCTGCATGAAGTGCATCATCGAGTCAAAAACAATCTGCAAATCGTTGCTAGCCTGCTCAATATGCAAGCACGCAAAGCCAATCCCGAAGTGGCTGCTGCCTTTGCCGAATGTCAAACACGGGTGCGCGCCATGGCTCTGGTTCACCAGCTTTTGTACGAATCCGAAAACATGGCAGAGGTCGATTTAGGGCTCTATCTATCACAGCTCGCAACTTTATCACGCGCCAGTTACGCCGCCGACCACAGCAGCATTACGATTGACTTCTTGCCGCCACAAACTAGTATCAAGCTTGATGTCCAACGAGCGATCCCTTGCGGACTCATTGTTAGTGAACTGATTCTCAATGCCTACAAGCATGCCTACCGTGACAACCAGCATGGCCGCATCACAGTCGCGCTACAAAATCTCAATAAACATTGCTTTCAACTGAGTGTCAGCGATGATGGTTGTGGCCTTCCATATCATTTTAGTTGGCAGAGCCGTGCAGGCTTAGGAACTCAACTGATTCCCATGTTCGCAAAGCAGTTACATGCACGTTTTCAGCATTCAAGTTCTGGCCATGGCTCGCGTTTTTTCTTCGACATTCCAGTAGAAACTGAGGAAAAGGACTATGTACACTGAACGCATTTTAATTGTCGAAGATGAGCCAGTCGTCGCGCTTGACTTACAGCACACACTGGAAGAAATGGGACATGAAGTGGTCTCGATTAGTGAATGTTTTGAGGAAGCGATCGAGTCGGTAATCCAACATAGCCCGAGCTTGGTGATGATGGACATTCATTTGCAAGGAAAGATCGATGGCATCGAAGCCTGTGATGCTATCTATCATGGTTGGAAGATCCCTGTGGTTTTCTTGACCGCCTATGTCGATGAACAGACCGTTACCCGCGCGGCTGCGAGCCGACCATTTGGTTACTTGATGAAACCGTATCACGCGAAAGAGTTATATGCAGCTTTACAAGTGGCACGTTCTCGGCACGACAGCGAGGCTGCACTCGCCCGCTCAGAAGAAAGATTGGCGATCGCTCTGGAGGCAAGCGAACTTGGGATCTGGGAATGGGAATCGCAAATCGACAAAATCAAAGGCGATATTCAGTTTGAACGTTTGTATGGTGGTCTTCTTGCGCCACATAATTCCAGCCTAGACGCCATGCTCGAACGCATACATCCGCAGGATCGCCCATTGATCGAAACCCGCTTCCAACAGAACGGCGTATTTCATCTTCAATTTCGGGCGCAGAGGAGCAATACCAGCTATGCGTGGCTAGAACTCTACGGCAACCGACGCGAGCGGCAAGACGGTACAGCGATTATTGTCGGAGCATTACGTGACATCAGTGTGCGCAAGGACATCGAAGACAAATTGCGACAAGCTAGCGTGGTGTATAGCACAATCGCAGAAGGCATCATGATACTTGACGATCATGGACGCATCACTTCGGTTAATCCGGCCTTCTGTCAAATGACCGGTTATCAGCTCGATGAAATTGAAGGCAAAATGCCTGAAGAATTTTTGATCGTGCGTCAAGAACAAGATCCAGATTATCGTACGCTCGCGGCATCAAGCAGCGGCAATTGGAGCAACGAGGGCGTGTGTAAATGTAGCGATGGTCGCATCTTCAATGCCTTACAACAGGTCTGTGTCGTTCGCGACGAGCAGGGGCAAGCTCTACAATTTGTTCATACCATTTCTGATCTCAGTGCAATTCGCGCCACCGAAAAACAATTGGTGTACTTGGCTTATCATGATTCTTTAACC
>CAYWNE010000161.1:0-10001 GCA_964459555.1 uncultured Burkholderiaceae bacterium
GGTCTCCCGATTGCCCCGGTGCGTTAACGGCACGTGAGTTGTCCCAATTGCCGACATCGACCACCACGCGGAAACTCGGGCCATTGAGCTGCACAAAGTCTTGTGGGCGATAAGAAGATTGATTGACGCTATTGGCACTGCCACCACGCGGCAAGGGGCCAACATCAAATTGCGCACGTTGTGTTGATGGAAGTAAATTCGAAATAGGGTGGGCGAACAGTGTCTTTTGTAGATCGCCCCATTGCCATTTTTGCGGATCTGCACCTAGCCTTTGTTCTAACTGTTGATAGGCCTCGTTCAGGCTACTGAGTAATAAGTGATCGCGCTGCTCTTCGGCGTCACCATTCCATATCGTCGGCCATTGCTTCGGATTTTCTAGAACTTCAAGCAGGCGAACCAGGTCAGGCATGGTCGAGACCAGTAGACTTTTCTCTGCAAGAATTTGATCTTTGTAGGCCGGCGCCAAGCTTTGTGAATACCAGTATTGATGTAAAGCGGCTGCGGCCGAGTTGGCATGTTCATAGCGATCCCATGAACTTAACATGGCAATAGCTTGCGAAGCTTTTGGATACGCTGTTAAACGTTCTTGCGGAATCGCTTGTAATAGTTTAATGAGACGATCTGCCGGCAAGGACAGCACATCATTTTGCAGACGCATGGAGTCTTCTAGAGAAATCTTTTTGTCCTGAGAAAGGACGTCCGCGATCCGCTGATAACGCGCCTTTGACGGCCATTCGAAGCCTAGTTTGCGTTCACGGTAGGGATAGTCTTTCGGTAGATTCATCTCATTGGCTGAGGCAAACCACGCTTCCGGTGGATTGTAGCTAGAAGGCAGTTTGTCGCCCGACAGAAAGCCAGCCCATTCGTAACGACCATCACCTGGCACGGGCATGAGGCCATCCCAATTCGGACGGATCGGTGTCAGACCGCCAGGGACCCAACCGATATTGCCTTGTACATCAGCGTACACTTGGTTTTCGGTCGGCGCCCCCCAATGCAACATGGCTTTCTTGAAGCTCGCAAAATCTTTGGCACGCATGTAATCGACACTGCCGAAGTAAGGCGCCATGCCAGCTTCAAGCCAGCCAGTGCGCACCGCATAGGCTTTGTTTTTATTGGTGTCGAAATGAATGACAGGGCCATGTCTTGTGAAGAATAGATCTGACGCCATCGCCCGTCCGTTTGGAAGCTTGAAGTGTTCCGTGCGTTTCTCCATCTCGACCCATGCACCCTGATAGCGATACTGGCTGATATTGGCGGGGTTGATGTCATACACGTAGAGATCTTCTTGATCGATACTCATGATGGTGAGACCGAAGGCGATGGTGCCATTGTGGCCGATGGAAATGCCGGGAAGGGCAGGTTCGCCTGCACCAATCACGTTGAGGCCCGGCGCATTCAAGTGCGCGATGTAACGCAGCGACGGGGCAGAGTAGGCGCGGTGAGGATCATTGGCCAAGATGGCGCGACCCGTGGTCGACTTGCTAGGTGCGATGACCCAGTTATTACTCGCCTCCATGGCATCTTGTTCGTGTACGGTAAGCTTGGAGAGGTTTGTCTCGCGTTTCTCTTGTTGTGCGACTTGCTTATCTGATGACATCTCGGCAAAGCTCAACTTCATGGTTTTAGGATCAAAGCTGACATTCTGCGTCGCCAAAGTGAATTGACGTAAGACCTGTTCAGGAAGACAAGGATCGAGTCCTTCGGGGACTGCCGTCTCCCAAGCTGGACTCAGGCGTTGACGAACTTCATCGAGCTTGATGTCACCAGCGCAGGCTAGCTTTGCGCGATTGACTTCGGAAGTGAGATTGCGTGTGAGGCCGTGGCTACGAATCCGCACCACGTCTTCGGTTTGCCATAGAGCAGGTTGATACTGCAAAGCCTTGAATTCAGGCGGCAGTTTCTCAGGATGCTGTTGTAAGTAGCCGATGTAAGCGTTGATGCCAGCGACAAATTGTTTAGTCAGCTGTTCAGCATGCGGTCCGTAGGCGGCCCATTCCTTTTTCATGTCGCCACGATAAAGGAATAAGCGGGCAGCACGATCTTGTTCTAAATAGGCGGAACCAAATACTTCAGATAATTGTCCTAAGCCACGACGACGCCATAAATCGATTTGAAATAGTCGATCACGTGCGGCGTTAAAACCTTGTGCCAAGAAAACATCGGCCTCGGATTTTGCATAGATGTGGGGCACACCCCAGCGGTCGACGATGATTTCGGCGTCTTTTTGTAGTCCAGCAACCGATATGGATTGAGTAGTCGTTGCCGCTTGTAGCTCCATAATTGGAAGGCCGCAGAGGGCGAGCAATAGCGATTTGTAAATGAAGTGTTGCGTGTGATGGCTCTTTTTGGCACGAAGGCTTAGTAGGGGCTTGGAGGTCGGAATCGGCATGGTCTAGACTGAGGTTTGTCGTTTGTGTTGTGCAAGTATAAAGCCAGTTTAATGGCTTTCGTGCCGCGAATTTTGCATTTCGTCGCACAGTGTTTGTTTTTCGGGTCTTAAATCCTTAGCATCCTCATCTGTAATTTGGTCAGAGTGTAGTTTTTTGCTTGCGGCGTGATGTTCGCGTCCGCAGCAAGTTGAAATCTACAATTCACTTGAACCCCTTTTCAAGGAATGCAGTTTATGGAACACGCACAAGACTTGGGCTACCAAGCCCCACCTCCCGTAGAGCTAAAACCTATCGCACCAGCAGAGCGTATCGAAGCGATTGACGTGGTGCGCGGCTTTGCATTGATCGGTATTTTCTTTATGAACATCGAATGGTTTAATCGATCATTCACCGAGTTTAATCTAGGTATTCCAACCAGTGCGCATGGCCTCGATTGGGCTGCTGCTTATTTTGTGAACTTCTTCGTCGCAGGTAAGTTCTGGACTATCTTCTCTCTGCTGTTTGGTATGGGCTTTGCAGTGATGCTTAATCGCGCCAATGCAACAGGACGTCCGTTCTTGGTGCCGTATATTCGTCGTGTGATCGGCCTGGGAATATTCGGCATGCTGCACACGATTCTTTTGTGGCCCGGTGATATTCTCTTCAGCTATGCCTTTACTGCCGCTGGCTTGCTGTACGTGCTGTTCGGGAATTGGAAGTCTTTCCTAATCAGTGCCGCGCTGATGTTGGGCCTAAGTTTTGTGCCAGGCATGGGGTCTGCCGGGGTTTTGGTAGCCGAGCTGGTATTGATGGCTATCATCGCGCTGTTTTTGCGTCATGAACGAACTTTCCAGATTTTTGGAATCAAGTTAAGTTCTGTTTCCATTATTTTCTTAGTATTTACGCTGCTAGGAACAATCGCGAGTGTCGCGAGCTTCTTTGTGCCACCAATGGCCGATAATCGTAAAGAAATTATTGTTACGACTATCGTGTTTTTGCTGACAGCAATCGTTGCGACACGTTTCCGTGAGCCTGCAGAGTCACGTTTCTGGAAAGCGGGTACATGGTTGTATTGTGCGCCTTTCGCGATTGGTGTTGTGATGTCCACTTTTGCGTATATGCAGCCGCTTGAAAATGCTTTCAATAATCCAGCAGCGTTGAAACGTGCGGCGGAAATCGAAGCGAAAAATAAGATCGAAGAAGAGGCGAAAAAAGCAGCGGAGGCTGCCGGTAAGAAATATGTAGCGCCTGAGGAGAAGAAGGACGAGAAGAAAGCACAGAAATCTGAGGCAGAAAAGAAAACTGAGAAACAAGCTAATAGCATTGTTGTGACTCACGAAAATGAAAAGAAAATTGTTGAAGATGTTCGTGTTCTGACTAAGGGTAGTTACACAGATGTTGTCAAGCATCGTTGGAAGGAGTTTAAAGAGTTTCCATTCGGCGCTGCGGGGCAAGCTTTTTCATCGATCGCTTTATTTTTGATGGGTGTATGGTTTGTACGTGCCAACATCATTACGCGTGCCAAAGAACATCTCCCATTGTTTAAGAAATTGGCTATGTTTGGTTTGCCGCTCGGTCTTGGTGTTAGCGTCTTGGCGTCGACGATTATTACTTCGCATGCGCCGGGGGTATCAGGTGATGGCAATGGCTTGATGCACACTTTGGTGAGTTTGGCGAGTTTGCCGACTTGTTTGGCCTATGTCAGTATCGTTGTCTTGATGGTGTATAGCAGTTCTGTGTTCGCGAACATCAAGGTACTTGCACCCTACGGACGCATGGCTTTGACGAATTACTTGATGCAATCTTTAATTCAAGCGAGCTTCTTCTATGGCTGGGGTTTCGGTCACTTCGGCATGGGTCGCGCGTCGCAATTGGCGTTCGCGATTGGTGTGATTTGTTTGCAAGTCGTATTCAGTCATTTGTGGTTGCGGAACTTTAAGTATGGTCCTATGGAATGGATCTGGCGCGGGATTACCTATTGGCAGATTCCAAGTTTGTTGAAAAAGGATGGGGAAGACGACTTGAAAGTAAGCCCGGTTGCAACAGCGGGTCGCTAATAGTTTTTGAAGTATTGAATCAACACTGAATACGCTCCATAAAAGGGGCGTATTTGTGTTTGTGCTAGCCTAAGAAGTTAACAATAAAGAGAGAAAATGATGACTGAAATGACTCAGAACTCAGAACAACTGTCTCAAATGCCCGTCGGCGATGAAGTACGTAGCGATTGGAAACCAGTTGCTGTGGCAGAGCGCATAGAAGCGCTTGATGTGGTGCGTGGTTTCGCTCTCATCGGCATCTGCTTGATGAACATTGAGTTTTTCAATCGTGTGGTTTCGGACTTAGGCCAAGGGATGCCAGCAAACTTGAGTGGAATAGACTGGCTTGCTAGTTACTTTGTTGCCTATTTTGTTGCCGGAAAATTCTGGACGATTTTTTCGCTTCTGTTTGGTATGGGTTTCGCAGTGATGTTGACACGAAGCGAGGCCAAGGGGCAGAGATTCATCATCCCTTACATCCGCCGCATTCTTGCACTCGCAATTTTTGGGGTGGCGCATCACATTTTGATTTGGCCAGGGGATATCCTCTTTAGTTACGCTGTGGCGGCGCTTGGTTTGGTGATTGTGTTGTTCATGCCCGCCAAGTGGTGGCTAGCTGCATTGTTGGCGGCTATCGGTTTGATGGTCGTGTGGCAGAACCAAGTGACCAGTGGTGTTATCGTAATGTTAGTCATGACAGGCTTGTTCATGTTCTTCATGCGCAGCGAGGCCGGTATTCGTTTTCGTGGCAAGAAGGTGCATGGCTTAGCGTGGATCTTCTTTGTCGTCGGTCTTGTGATGACTGCCGCCACCGTAGCTGGCTTCGTCGTTCCTGGGCAAGCGAAGCTTAAAGGTTTTATGATTGGCGCCATGGCTGCCTATGTCTTAGGTTTCTTGATTGCAAAGTATCATCAACCGGAAGAGAAACGTGCTCTGCGGCTGGGGGCCACAGCTTATCTTCTATTGTTCACTTCTATGGCTGTTGGTGCTGCGAGTCAGACTTGGGATTGGGGCGGCCATTTGGCTAAGCAAAAAGAAACCTTGGTGTCGATGAAGGATTTCGATCCTAGTAAAGTGACCGAAGCAGAGCTCAAAGCCTTGCGTGAGAAAAAGAATAAAACAGAGCAAGAGGAGGTAAAGTTAGGCGCGGCTGAAACGGCTTCTTTCCTCGCTCGAAAGGCAAAACGCGATGCTGAAGAAGTCAAGATCTTGAGTCAAGGTACTTATGTTGAGGCTGTCAAATTACGCGCTCAGCATTTTACGCGGCATGCTGCGAATGAGTTCAATACATGCTCACTCTTTATCGCGATGTTCTTGATTGGTTATTGGTTCGTTCGTTCTGGGGTCATCGAGCGAAGCGCAGAGTATTTGCCTACGTTTAGGAAGTTAGCCTTCTTTGGCCTGCCAATTGGTATCGGACTTGGCATCTTCGGAAGTTATTTTGGTGTAAGCGCAGATCCGAATAATCCTGGCGATCCATTTAGCTTTGGTGAAAGCTTGCTATACATTGGCAATTTACCTGCATGCCTTGGCTACGTGAGCTTGATGATCGTTTTGTTGCATAGCAAAGGTCCGTTCTCCAAGGTGAAGGTGTTGGCACCTTATGGTCGTATGGCATTAACCAACTACTTATCGCAATCGGTGATTTGTTCCGCTATTTTTTATGGCTACGGTCTTGGTATGTACGGTATGCCTCGGGCGCAACAAGTTTTGGTGGTGGCGGTGATCGTGACTCTGCAAGTGTTGTTTAGCCATTGGTGGTTGTCGAAATTCCTTTACGGCCCAATGGAATGGTTATGGCGTGCGATCACTTATTGGAAGCTACCAAAATTCAAAATTGGAGCAGCTTAATTTGAATTGAAAAGACAAGGGGCCTGACGAGTGATCGTCAGGCCCCTTTGATTTTGTCTAGGTCTCTTTTAAGTATGGTGAGTCGATAAGGTTTAACCTAAGACTTTGCGCAACCAGCGACCGATGTCACTAATCTCTTGCGGCGAGACAGAATGCTGCATCCAGTAATCATGCCATTCGATCTGGTAGCCAAGCTGCTTCAAAACCTCACGGGATTGTTCCGCGCGCTGGAGTGGGACTACGGGATCGGCTGTGCCATGCGCCATGAAAATCGGCGTGTTTTGATTGGCTACATGGCGTTCGTCGGCGATCTTGTCAGCGAGCGGTAAATAGCCCGATAAACACATAATGCCCGCTAAACTTTGTGGATGACGTAAGCCAACTTGCAAACTCATAGCACATCCTTGTGAAAAGCCGGCAATCACGATTTTATTGGCGCTCACGCCGCGTTCAATTTCACGAGCGATCAAGGCTTCAATTTGCTCTTGGGATTTGTGCAAGCCTGCTTCGTCTTCACGTCTCTGAATATCCGTTCCTGCGGCAGCGATGTCATACCATGCTGGCATGATGTAACCGCCATTGAGTGTGACAGGGATTTGCGGCGCATTCGGAAACACAAAGCGAATCGCCGGGCAGCCACGCAAATCAAGCTCTGGCACAATCGGCACGAAATCATTGGCATCGGCGCCTAAGCCATGCATCCAGATAATGCTTGCTGTTGGATGCTCGCCAGTCTGTAGTTCAACGGTATGCAGTAAATCAGCCATGCTTAATTCTTCTTTCCTTGCTTAAGATTTTTGACGAAATGGAAACCAACCACGAATACGCTACACGGTAGCCATATCCACTGCAATTCGGACTGAATGACAGCGAGCCCGCGTTCACTGAAGAAGCGCCCAACCCCAATCGGCGATACCTCAATAAAGCGCTGAGCAAAAAAGAATCGTTCGCTATTGAAGGGCCAATAAAACGCCACGCCAAGGCCGCCATTAGTGAAGGCGTCGAGTATGGGATGAGAGGCCGTGGCGATGAAACAAAACAGCCAGACGATCAGGCGCTCAGCTTTTAAGGTCTTGGCATAGATGCAGAAAATACTCGCTAGCCCAGCGGCAAAAACTAAAGAATGGGTAAATCCTCGGTGCCCAAACGGCGACGCATACTCGACTCCAAATTTGAATGCTAAGACATCGGCATCCGGAATCATGGCGCAGAGCATACCCACAAGTATTAGGCGCCAAGGAATTTGCTCACGTGCAGCGAGCAAGCCTATGCTGAGCGGGATGATGGGATGTGTCAGTATGGTCGCCAAGTAATTTCTTTCTATGGTAGAAGGACTTTTCGATCCTACTTCGCAGATTGGCGTATCGCTGATTTCGGTCTGAAGGCTTTGCAAACAGACTCCACAGTCTCGATATAGGGGCCACCAATCAAATCGATGCAATACGGAACGGCAGCGAAAATGCCGTGCACGATGGATTTGCCATCGGCGTCCTTGAGACCTTCCAAGGTTTCTTTGATCGACTTCGGTTGTCCAGGTAGATTCAAAATCAGCGCAGCGTGATCTGCAGTTTCGCGGATGACGGCAACTTGACGCGACAAAATCGCGGTCGGCACAAAATGCAAACTGATTTGACGCATTTGTTCACCGAAGCCTGGCATTTCTTTGGTCGCCACGGCGAGTGTCGCTTCTGGCGTAAGGTCACGACGTGCTGGGCCAGTGCCGCCTGTAGTGATCACTAAATCACAGCGTTCAATGTCAACTAACTCAATCAATGCTTGTTCGATGGCGGCACGTTCGTCGGGAATCAAACGTGTGTGCATGCTCCATGGGCTGCTCAGTGCTTCGCCAAACCAGGCTTGTAGTGCTGGTAGACCTTGATCCTGATAAATGCCCGCTGAAGCACGATCAGAAATTGACACTAAACCGATACGCAAGGCGCGCTCGTTAGAGTCGGCTCCTGTGTCTGTCGTGCTTGGTGCGGCTGGGGCTGTAGAGCGCGCAGCCTCAGTCATCGTGATCCTCTTCCTCGTCCGCATCGTCTTCTTCCGACTTCGCGGCGTTTTGTTTCTGCTGGATTTCTTTGAGGATCTGGAAAATCTCGCGGTAGGCTTTCGGTGGTTTGTTCTCTGCTTGTTCTTTACGCGCATTGCGAATCAAAGTGCGCAGATGTTGTACATCGAGTTCAGGATTTTCAGCGAGCAATTCGGTTAATGCGGTATCGTTACTCAAGAGCTTTTCGCGTTTGCGTTCGAGCGCATGCATTGCGGCCGTCTCGGCTTTCGATGAACCTTTCCAGCTATCGATGGTTTTTTGAATCAAGGCCACTTCTTCTTCGTCGAGGGTGCGCATTTTCTTGCCGACGAATTGCATCTGACGGCGGCGGCCTTCGTGATTGGTAATCGATTGGCATTCGAGAATCGCATCGCGCACGTCTTCCGGCATAGGCACGCGTTTCACGCGATCGCGCGCAGCGGCCACTAATTCTTCACCGAGTTTTTGCAGCGCCGTCATTTGACGCTTCATTTCGGATTTGGAGGGACGTTCGTATTCTTGTTCAAACTCGTTGGACTGATAGCCGCACGAGCCACGATTGGGATTTGGCATTGGTAAATCTTCTATAAACTTATTGAAACGACTGCTATGATACTCTCTTTATTCTTTCAGCTAAAGAAACAGACGCTATGAGCAAACCGGTTTTTACGCATACAGAAGATCAATTTAAGCAAATTACACAAGACATGCTGCGCATCGCTCGTAACAAAGGAGCAACAGATGCCGTGGCTGAAGTCAGTGAAGGCGGTGGATTATCGATCAGTGTGCGCAAGGCTAAAGTCGAAACCATCGAGCAAAATCGCGATAAAGGTGTCGGAATTACCGTCTACATCGGCCAAAAGCGTGGAAATGCTAGCACCAGTGATTTTTCTGCAAAGTCGCTGGAAGACACAGTTGAAGCAGCGTACAACATTGCACGTTTTACAGCGGAAGACGATTGTGCAGGCTTACCCGATGCCGATTTATTAGAAACCTCGCCACGCGATCTGAAACTATTTCATCCTTGGCAAGTGACCGCAGAAGAAGCAATTGAGCTCGCTTGCCGCATTGAGGCTGCGGCCTTCGCTACTGACAAGCGTATCAGTAACTGTGATGGCGCTAGTGTGCATGCGCAGCAGTCACATTTCGTATCGGCCAACACGCGCGGTTTCTGCGCTGGCTATGCATTCTCTCGCCACACTTTATCGGTGGCACCGATCGCCGGTAAAGGCGCCCACATGCAACGCGATGATTGGTATAGCTCGCATCGCAATGCCAAAAAATTGGCAAGTCCTGAAGCAATCGGTCGTTACGCAGCAGAGCGCGCCTTAGCGCGTTTGCATGCACGTACTCTGGAAACACGTAAATGCCCGGTGTTGTTTGAAGCACCGCTGGCGGCAGGTTTGCTGGGCTCTCTGGTGCAAGCTGTATCGGGCGGCGCCCTGTATCGCAAATCGAGTTTCTTGCTCGATAGTTTGGGCACGCAGATTTTCCCTAAGCACGTTCAAATTACCGAAGATCCGCATATCTTGGGTGCGGTTGGCTCTTCACCTTTTGACGATGAAGGTGTCAAAACGCACAAACGCGAGCTGGTACAAGATGGTGTCTTGCAAGGCTACTTCCTCTCTAGCTATTCCGCCCGCAAGCTTGGTATGCAAACGACTGGCAATGCTGGTGGTTCTCATAATTTGTTGATGCGTTCAAGCCTCG
>CAYWNE010000162.1:0-9789 GCA_964459555.1 uncultured Burkholderiaceae bacterium
CGCCATTCATTGGCGTGCGAATTTCATGGCTCATGTTGGCGATGAAATTACTCTTGGCCCGATTCGCCGCTTCTGCAAGTTGCCGAGCGACCGCCAACTCTTGGGTGCGGCTCTCAACCAATTCCTCTAAGTGATGACGATGTCTATCGAGTTCCTCTCCAAGCTTTTTCTTCTCGTTGATGTCTTCTTGCGTGGAAACGAAGTGAGTGATCGTCCCATCACTCTGACGCAGTGGAGAGATGGTTGCGTACTCAGTTGAAAAACTACCGTCCTTACGTTTGTTGATCAATTCACCTTTCCAAGTGTCGCCCGCACGAATTGTTTTCCAAAGTGTTGAAAATACTTCCTTGGGAGTTTGTCCGGAATTGAGGATGTTCGGATAGCGACCAATGACTTCTTCACGTTGGTAGCCGGACTTGTTCACAAAGGTCTGATTGACATATTCAATTTTGCCGATAACGTCAGTGATAATGATGGCTTCGGTACTCTGTTCCACCGCTTGCGACAGCTGATTGAGCTGAGCCTCATAGGTCAGGCGTTGGGTGATGTCTTGGATTTGGATGACGAAATTGACAGGCATGCCAAAAGCATCGCGCACTAGAGAGATATTCAGTTGCAACCAGACTAGAGTGGAGTCCTTATGGTAGTAACGCTTGTGGACTTCGTAGCTTTCGATCTCACCTTTCAACAGCTGTTGCATAAGATGTTTGTCGGAATTGAGATCATCGGGGTGCGTAAATTTGCGCCAATCATGGATCAATAATTCTTCTTCGGTATAACCAAACATATTGCATAGCACACGGTTGACGCGTAACACTTTGCCTTCGATGTCGATGAGCGCCATACCGATTGGCGAGCTGCCAAACGCTTGCTCCATCCTAGCGTCATTTAGACGACGCTCTTCTTCGGCCCGTTTACGTTCGGTAATGTCTTGTACGGTTCCTGTTAGGCGTTTGATGCGACCGCGAGCGTCTTTTTGCTTACGACCAGTTTTTGCCCAAATGTTTCGGATGCTTCCATCTGGCAGGACGATGCGATATTCAAAGGGGTCATAGTGATCTCGCTCTTCAAAAGCTTCTTTGCAGGTACCTATCACTGTGGCTTGATCTTCTGGCACGACGGTGCGGCGGACCATTTCCATAATGTCGCCGTTGAACTCAGTGGGGTCGCGCTGCCATATGCGCTTCATTTCTTCGGACCAACTAATGCGATTGGTCGAAGCATCCCAGATCCAGTGACCGACGTGCGAAGATTTTTCTGCCTCGAGCAGGTCTAGTTCACTCTGCTGCAAGGCTTCCAAGGTGTTCTTTCGTTCAGTAATGTCGCGCGTAATCCCGATGAAATGTGTCAATTGTCCTTGTTCGTCAAAGGCTGGCGTGATCGACAATTCGTTCCAAAACATCGTTTCATCTTTACGATAGTTGAGGATTTCGCCAAAGTATGAGGAACCATTTGTGACGGCCTCGCGAATCGCCTGTTTGCTGGCGGGGCTAGTAGCAGGGCCCTGTAAAATACGGCAAGTGAGGCCGACGATATCAGTCGAGCTATATCCAGTTTGATCGGTGAAAGCTTGGTTGACCGAGACGATTTTTTGATCCGGTGTGGTGATGATCACACCTTGCGAAATCGCTTTCAGCGCGAGGTCGCTGATTTGTAAGCGCTGCTCGGCTTGGTACTTATACAAAGCCATTTCAATGACAGCGCGCAATTCTTGATCCGAAAATGGTTTGACTATGT
Organism: uncultured Burkholderiaceae bacterium; assembly: GCA_964459555.1. GTDB lineage: Bacteria > Pseudomonadota > Gammaproteobacteria > Burkholderiales > Burkholderiaceae_D > Undibacterium. The sequence goes on from CAYWNE010000162.1 coordinate 1,738, forward strand.
AACCGAAGGCATTGGCTTGGGTTGCACGTTTGAAGTCGGACTCTGATTTATTACCAGTCAAGAAGACGACCGGCAGTGTTAATTGCGAACGAATTTCTTCTGCGGCGGTTATTCCATCCATCTCGCCAGCGAGTTGGATGTCCATCAAAATCAAATCAGGGTGCAATTGCGCTGCCAACTCGATAGCGTCTTCTCCGCGCGAAGTTTGCCCCACCGTTTGATAACCGAATAATTCTAGCTTGAGTTGAATAAAGATAGCGACCAACTCGTCGTCTTCGACGATGAGAATACGATGTTTTTTGGTCGTTTCTAACACTGGTGGCTCCAGGCTTGAATTGGGTCTTGGGACAGGCAAAGATGAAACAGGCTTGTTGACTATCGATACCCAAAATTTATGTGTCTAGAAAAAAGTGATTTCAGATTCATTGTTGATAGTAGCTGCGCTATTGCCGCCATGATTCTTGTGTTCATCATGCATGGTGTAGGTGTTCTGTAGTTCTTCAAGCCAAGTCGCCGTTTCAGGGAAGTTACCGTTGTTGAACTCGGCAGCGGTCTTCTCTAATTTCGCAATATCGTTCTTTACCACTTGCAGAATTTGGCTGATCCTATCTTGGAACTGTAGGGTGACTAGCAAATCTTCAATGTCGCTGCGGATGACATTGCCATGATGACGCATCTCTTGCGCAGCGTCGCCCATGGTTTCGACGTGGGATAAAACGTCGCGTACCACCGCTCCAGAAACTTCAAGAACTTTCTTATCTTGAATTGCAGAACGATCGGCAGCGCTGAGCGCCACTTTCATCACTTCTGAAATATGACCGACACGTTCCGCCATGCGCTTACCAGTCTCCGCTGACAACTGCGAGAGCTTCCGTACTTCGTCGGCGACGACAGCGAAGCCGCGTCCTTGAATGCCGACGCGAGCCGCTTCGATCGCAGCGTTAATCGCTAACAAATTGGTTTGCGCCGCAATCTGGCCAACTTCGTGTGCCATGTTGTTCATATCGGCGGTCGACTTGGCTAAATCACGGATGCAATTGAGGAGTTCATCTTTACTATCGATCATTTGCGACAGCGAGTTGATCACAGGCGCCAATTCCTTCTTACACAATTGCAGAAGCGTGATGGTGGCGTCTGAGTTTTTCGAGGTATTTAGTTCGATATTGCTGACCCCACCGAAACCAGCCTTATCAAATTCATGCACCATTGAAGAGAAGCTCATGATCAACTGTTGCACTGATTGTTCGGCGTGGGTTTTGACTGTTTCAACGTGAGAATTCCAGAGGGGTAAAATATTCTGTAGCAATTCGCTGAGACGATGCGCGAGTTCTGCGTCGCGTTGAAGATTCTCATCGATCGATTCCATACTTTCTTGTATGGCGATACTGCGCAATAAGGTCGTCACGAGCAGGGTGACGGCGATGGCGATAATGAAGAACAAGCCGAAACTTAAAATACTCGGGCTCTGCCATGTGAGTATGAAGGCAAGGAGGACGATGCTACCGCCAGCGAGATAAGCAAAAACTGGTCGCCGAAAAAAATCTTTTTGCATAATTACCCATCCTGATTGATGTGTCTTACAAGCTCGCCATGAATGTCGCCTCCAATAAAAGACGAAATAAGCCGTGTTCTTTGGGCTAGATGGCGAACTCTGCTGCGTTCGATTTACTTCTACAATCTTGCTACTAGGAGAGTGACGCCCATCTCACAAAGAGTGGGCGTTTAAGTTCTAACGATTTTAAACAAGTTTTGTAACTGCTCACAGGAAAAATCGTTCATTTGAGCAATTAGTTTCCAAAAAAACATCACTTTTTTTACTTACATGTAAAATAACTTTAGTCGAGCCTGCCGTCGCTAAGGTGAAGATCAGCATCTTGTTGAATGCAGATTTCGATGGTCTCTTTTAAGGCCGTGACTAGCGTGTCGAGCGCCATGCTCGGGGCGTCTGCATGCGCAACGGCTTGCTGTGGTAAATAGGGGATATGGATAAACCCAGCGCGATGGAGTTTCTTATGCTGCGCAGCATAGTGCATGAGCCCATAGAAAACATGGTTGCACACATAGGTACCTGCTGTATTTGAGACATGGGCGGGAATTCCGCATTGCCGCAAATGGTGCACAATGGCTTTGATCGGAAGCGTACTGAAATAAGCTGCTGGCCCATCCTCTGCCACCGGGACATCGATCGGTTGCTGGCCACGATTGTCGGGAATACGGGCGTCATCGACATTGATGGCAATGCGCTCAAGGCTAACTGCTGCGCGACCGCCGGCTTGTCCCACGCAGATAACTACGTCGCATTGATGTTGTTCGATCAGATCAATTAATGTTCTAGTTGCACCTTGAAATTCGCACGGTAATTCGGCGACGCAGATCGGGCTACCATCACTGGTCTTTTGCCCGTCGAATTGGCGTACTGCTTGCCAAGACGGATTTGTGGATTCTTGATTGAATGGGGCAAAGCCCGTAAGAAGTATGCGTGCCATAAATGAAACTGAAAGTCCTAAACGATCAAGATCATCAAAATGATATTGCAGACTAACACACCAAGCGCGGTGGGAATTTGATATCGAATAATTTTGTACTTATCCTTTAATTCCAATAATGCGGCAGGCACGATGTTGAAGTTGGCGGCCATCGGTGTCATCAAAGTCCCGCAATAGCCGGATAGCATGCCGAGCGCGACCAAAGGCGCTGGTTTGGCTCCATGCCCAATGATCAAGAATGGCAAAGCGATACCGGCGGCCATGACGGGGAATGCGGCGAAGGCATTGCCCATGATCATAGTGAAAAGCGCCATACCGAGTGCATACACAATGATGAGAACGACCCGACTATCGGGATTGATCAGTAGACTGACGAGACTCTGAATTGATGCTCCGGTTTTGGCGACCACAAAAACGCCGCCAAGCATCGCTAACATCATCGGGAGGATTAATGCCCAGCCAACAGCATCAACCAAGCGTCGTGCTTCGCGTACCGCCAGTACCGGAGTTGCTTTGGTGACCGAGCAGGCGTAACCAAGGCTGATGGCGCAAGCAAGGACAAGGCAAGCCAACGTCAGATTCTTCGGATCGAGCAGGGGAAGATTGCCGAGGTAGAGATTCTTGCCAAACAGCGTAAGTAAAACTGTGAGAATTGGAATCAGGATGGCAGGTAAAAATAGGCGATTGCCAAGGCGCTCGGCGTGGGTTTGTTTTTCGACTGCGAGATCGCTTGGTGCTTGACCCGCGCCGATTAGATGGAAGCCGGCGAATAAGGCCAACAACATGACTATGGCTCCAATCAGTCGATTGGTGATGGTCTTTCCTAGGCTCCAAATTAGTACATCACCGAACAGAAAACCTATGCTGAACAGGAACCAGAATAAGGCTGTCGTCCAACGCTTAGGATTGCTGGCGTCGAACGCATTCATGATGGCCACTGACATCAGTAAAGCGCCGACTAAGTAGAACACCAGATCAATGGTGATGAGGCTGCTCATGACGCCACCGCTTTCTGTTCAGCCTGCCACTGGGTAATCTCTTGAGAAATTTTGGCATCGAGTAAGGACAAACGGAATAAATGAATCAACAACGCGCAGATGGCGGTTGGTAAGGCCCAAAGACCAATATGCAGCGGCTCAACATTGCTAATGCCATTTTCTTTGAGGAAGTTCGTCATCAGCAACACTGCACCAAATGCGATAAAGATATCTTCACCAAAAAATAGCGCCACATTGTCACAGGCAGCAGCATGGGCGGCGATCTTTTCACGCAGGTGTTCCGGCAGTTCGCCATAGCGATGAAGGGCGGCACCTTCGGCCATCGGCGCCAACAAAGGGCGCACGGTTTGCGGATGGCCACCTAAACTGGTGAGACCCAATGCGCAGGTGAATTGGCGCACTAACAGGTAGAGCATCAGAATGCGTCCGGTGGTGGCACTGCGGATGCCGCGTATCCAAGTTTGTGCACGCTCTTTCAAGCCGAATCGCTCTAACAATGCGATGACCGGAAAGATTAGTATCACTGAAGCGATTTGTCGGCTATTCATAAATTTCTCGCCGAAGGTCTCCAGTAGCATTAAGAAATCCATCCCCACGGCCAGCCCAGTCACCACGCCAGCGGCAATCACGACGAGTAGCGGATTAAATCGAAATGCAAATCCAAACACGATGATCGGTATGCCGATCAAAGGTAGGAGGATATGTATGTCCATCATGTGTCTCCAGAATTCCTCGTTTGTATTTCTGCTTTTTTTGATGTCTTGATACAGTTGTTCAATCTTTGCCAAAATTGCGCTTGTTGTCTCGGTTTTGGCACCAACTTATTTGGACTTTGCCGCAATCTGCCAAGCATGAGAAGTCAATGCCTTGCGTATTCCTTGGAGTAGTTCCAGCGCATGTTCGCCGTCGCCATGTACACAAAGACTATCAGCCTGCATGACAAGTGTTTCCTGTTCGATACTTCGCAATCTGTTTGAGATGACGATGTCGATACTCTGCATTACGGCTAATTCGGTTTCCTCAATCACGGCGCCCACTTCGGTACGCGGTACTAAGCTGCCATCGCGCCGATAGCGGCGATCAGCAAACGCTTCTTCGATCACCTGCAAACCAGCGTTTCGTGCTTGCTTCACCAAAGGGCTTCCTGCCAAGCACATCAATCTCGGTATCGGCTTAATTGCTTTGACCAATCTGATCAGCACTTCTCCTAAAACGGGATCGTAGGCAGCTTGGTTGTAAAGTGCTCCATGCGGTTTGATGTGATGCAGGCTGAGACCGAATTCTTCCGCCACATTTTGTAATGAGTGTACTTGTTGCAATAAGCTCACGAACAGTGCTTCTGCTGCGATCATCATCGGACGACGACCGAAGTGTTCGCGATCGGGGAAGCTGGGGTGCGCGCCTATCGCCACCCCGTGCTTTTTTGCTAGCAGTAAAGCGGTCCGCATACTTTCCGCATCGCCTGTGTGTCCCCCGCAGGCAATGTTGGCGCTGCTGACCAAAGCCAGCATTTGCGCGTCGTAGTCACTACCTTCACCAAGATCGGCATTGAGATCGATGCTATGAGTGTTGTGTGACATGGAGTGCACCTCAAGCATAGTGTTTGAGATGCTGTGCGATGAGCGCCAAGTCTTTGCGGACTTGGCAGGCTAGTTGTCTTGCCTGCGGCAATTCGGTACGAATAAAGCAAAAGCTTTTGCCGATTGGAGTTTGCGCGATTTTCCAAAGGTCGGCTTCAATCACGCAAGCGATCCGTGGATAGCCACCCGTCGTTTGGGCGTCGGCCATCAGAACAATAGGTTGGCCGTTCGGTGGCACCTGAACTATGCCAGGCATCACGGCATGGGAGAATAAATCTTGTTTGCTGTGGCGATCGAGACGATTACCTTGCAATCGAAAACCCATGCGATTACTTTGGTTTGTCACTTTCCATGCATGGTGCCAGAAGTCATGTTGCGCTTTTTTGCTAAATTGATCGAACTCGGGGCCGACCACAGCGCGGATTTCCGGCGTCCATTTACGTTGTTGTACGCCTATGCTTTTGTGCAGGATCATGCTGGTTTCGTGATCGTCTACCACACCTAGTGAGAGCACATCACCTTTCCGTAGCGGGCGACCATACCATCCGCCGAAGTGGGCTTGCAAATCGCATGCACGCGCACCAAGGACTAAGGGCACATCGATACCGCCTTGCAAGGCAAGATAAGCACGCGACTCACGGCTTGGACCAAACAGCGTTAAGACTTGATCAGCCTTTGCCTGATAGCGCCAGCCAAGAGCGACCGCTTTGCCATCGATGCTGGCATTGAAATCTGCGCCACTTAGTGCAAACCATGTCGCTTGTTGGAATCGAATGGCGAAAGGGCCAATCGCTACTTCGATACCCGCTGCATCAACTGCATTGCCGAGTAAGGTATTGGCTAGCATGAGCGAGGGAGCATCGAGCGCACCAGCCTGTGCAATGCCGAGATGACGTTGTCCGAAGCGTCCCAAATCCTGCACCGTGCTTTGCACACCTGGCAACAAGACTTCGATTTGTGGCGCTGCATTAGACATCGCAGGACTCCACGGCGAAACGCACGAGGTCGCCCGGTAATAGCAGGCTTGGAGAAGCTAAACTCGGATCAAATAGACGCACCGGCGTCCAAGCGATAAGTTGCCAACCGCCAGGGCTGGGGCTAGGGTAGATCCCCGTTTGGCTGCCGCCAATCCCCACCGAACCAGCGGGAACCAGCAGCCGAGGCTCGGCACGTCGCGGTGTGGTAAGACGTGCTGGCAGGCCACCCATATACGCAAAGCCTGGTTGAAACCCCAAGAAATATACGGTGTAGTGGGCTTCGCTATGCAAACGCACGACCTCACCGATGCTCAACTCGGCATGTTCAGCGACCAGAGCAAGATCAGGCCCATGTTTGCCGCCATATTGCGTCGGAATGATGATACGTCTTTGACTAAAGGTGCTGGCCTTAGTCTTTTGCCAGTGCTGACGCAGTCGATCTAACCATAACTCGCCATCGTCTTGGCTAGGATCAAAAATAACACTGAGATTATTCATGCCGGGAACGACGTCGCGGCATGCATAGTTTTGTTTAAGGAGATGCGCTAGATGCCAGAGCTTACGTTGGAGATCGAGGTCTGGTGCAGTGTAGTTTAAACCTTGCGCTGGTCGTGCTTGCAGACAAGCACAATTTTCTCCAACTAACTCAAAATGGATCTCGAGTTTCGACATCGCGCAGTTTGATTTAGATTACATGAGCATGCAAAGACCAGCTTACCAACGGAAGCCTAATTTCACACTGACAGTTTGATTACTATCGATGCGATCGAGTTCACCCGCAACATTGAATAAGCCGAAGTTGGCATTCACACCGGCAAAAACTTTACTTGCAGTTGGCGATTGCGCTCGCAGATTGCCGACGCGCGGTGTGACCGTACCCCACACGCGGCCAACACCAGCATACGGCGTGACCATCAAGAAACCCTTGGAGACCACCAATTCTAGACTCTTGGAGTTGAAGTCGAGTTGATCAACACCGGATAGCTTGCTGTAGGCTGCACGTAGGCCAAGCGCTGGTGTTGCAGCACTGCCTTCGAGTAGAGCATAACGCGCTTCAAAGCCCATCAGCTTGATATCTGAATTTGGAACAGCCACCATCGAAGCGCCGATATCGATGTTGTACGGCAGACCTTTGGTGATGTGGAGCTTGGGCATCGGCAATGTGGAAATATCCGCCCCCGCTTTTTGCCAAACTGTACTGTTATTTAAGGAGGTAAAACTAACTTCCGCACCGACATCGAAGCCAGTGATGCCTAGTGGTGTAGCAGGCGTAATGGCTTTATAACTACCCGCAGCAGAAAAGTCTTTGGCGAGTTGGTTAAATTCGGTCTGGTTTAGGTTTTTGAGGTTTTTGAAGTCGGTTGCTGCGAGAGCAGAGACGCTAGTCAGTGCTGAGCCCACCACTATAATGCTGGCAATGACAGGAAATGGAAAAGAAGAAGATAAGCGCATGGAGTCCTCGGCTAAGCAATCTGATAAAGCTCAGATTCTACCGCGCTTAGTGGCATCGCGGGACGGTCTTCATGCAAATCTATTGAGTGAGTCGATTTGCTCGATCACTAAAGAAGATGTGAAAGCGCTGGTGCTTGGTAGTGGTCACCAAGCACCAGCATGGTGTTGCTAGTCAATTTCAAGCAAGACTTTGAGGCTGGGGTCAACCGCACTTTTTTCGATATACCCAACCGCATCAGGATTGGCGGACACGAGTTTCTTGACCTCTGCCGTGCTCAATGCTTCTTTAGGAGGTGAGGCTTTGCCTGAAAAGACGAGGCGTGCCCAGACCGCTTTTACCTGTGAAGGCGTTTTCTCGGCGACCTTATTATAGAAATTCTTACGCAGCTCGGAGGTTTCACCTTGATCCACGAGCACCGGCGTGCCTGCACCCGGAAGTTGTGTCGATTTGCCGAGGAATAATGCCGCGGCTTGTTCTTTATTGAGCGCGGTTGCTGGGCTTTTAGCACTAACCACCACAGCGATTTGTGCCGAACAAATTCCACTAATGCCGCAGCTT
>CAYWNE010000163.1:0-9546 GCA_964459555.1 uncultured Burkholderiaceae bacterium
AACCGAGCGAGCAAGTTTGCTTATCATGCTGCAAGATGCGAAGAATTGGGTTCGATTTCTACTTAAATGCCAAGTATACTATAAATATATCTGCTCGAATATTGGTCGATGAAAGTGGTAAGAAGAACTTTTGTGTGTCATCCCTGCGAAGGCAGGGATCCAGTGTCTTTGATTGCCATATGAGCCGGCTGAAAAGGGAATGCGATTCTTAGACGCGCTTGCTTTCTCCACCCAGTACGTTTACAACTCTTCCGTCATAAACACACTCAGCGGATCGAGCACATAATCCCCAAACGGCCCGCACTCTTCAAAGCCGAATTTCTCATACATTTTTCTTGCCGGAATAAACTCGACTTGCGAGCCGGTTTCAAGACTCAGTCGACGCATGCCGCGCTGTTTTGCCTCGTTGATGATGTGGGTCAGGATCGCAGCGCCAACACCTTTGTTTAAGTGCGCAGCGGCGGTGCGCATGGTTTTGATTTCACCATGGCCTGGTTCGAGTTCCATCAAAGCGCCACAGCCCATCAAATCATCTCCATCCCATGCGCTCCATACTTTGATGTTTGGGCTACGCAGCGAATCGAGTGCCAACGCATGGCAGCTCTCCGGCGGTGAGATCGAAGCCATATTGTTGAGGTGGAGCAGAATCAGTGCTTGAATTTTTTCGCCACTGAGATCGTCGAGTTTGATGTCCATAAAAAGTTTTTATGCTTAGTTTTGTTTGTAGGGAACACGACCAGTTGGCACTACGTCAGCTGCAGTAATGCAGTGCCCATGCTGGTCATCGAAAAACATGTGCGGTTGAAATGCCGCCAGCACCGCAGCTTTACTGACGCCGCCCATGAAGAAGGTTTCGTCGATACGAATATCCCATGCGCGCAAAGTGCGAATCACGCGTTCGTGCGCTGGAGAGGAACGTGCGGTGACCAAGGCTGTGCGTAAGGGCAGGGCATGCGGATCGCCGGATTTGAAATTATTTTGCAAGTACGAGATCGCCAGCAATAGCCGTGCGAAAGGGCCTTCGGGTAATGGCTTTTTGGCGTTTTCACGCTCGTGCTGTTCAAAAGCTTCGATGCCGCCAGTTTGATAAATACGCTCGGCTTCGTCTGAAAAAATCACCGCGTCACCATCAAAGGCAATGCGAATTTGTTCGGGATCTGCCGCTGCTTCTGGTGAACGGTATAAGAGGGCCGCTGCGGTGCCGGCATTGATCGCTGCTTGCACATCGTCTTCGTGCAGCGATAAGAACAAGCTGACATTGAAAGCTTTCAGATACGGCGCGAGTGGTGCACCTCCCGCCAAGGCAGCACGGCTGATATCAAGACCATAATGCGTGATGGAATTGAAGATGCGCAGCGAGGTTTCTGACGAATTGCGCGACATGATCACGACCTCGACCAAACGCTTACCTGGCGTTAGTTGATTCAATCGCAATAAAGCTTTGACCAAAGGAAAGCCAGCTCCAGGACGCAGCACTTCATTTTCATGCTGCAACTGATGCAGGCGATAGGCGTCCAGTCCTTGTTCTTGGAAGATACGCTCTTCCGCTTCAAGATCAAATAAGGCACGTGAAGAAATGCCGATGACCAAGAGATTGTCGAGAGAAAAAGGCATCTTACAAAACCTCATCCAAATGCGTGATCAAACTTGAAATGTCTTGCTCGGTATTGTAATGGGCGATCGACACACGTACCACGCCACGATGTTTTTCGAGATCCAAAGTTCGAATGAGGTGCTTAGCATAGAAATCGCCAAATCGAATGCCGATACCATATTGATCGATATGGCGCACGATGCTTTCTGAGTCCGTCGCTTGCTTGACAAAACTGATGGTCGGTACGCGCTTTAGATCGAGGCCTTTATAGTTTTGTTCGATCTGCTGCATACCGATAATCTTGACCGTGGGTTTGCTTCGCAAATAGGACAGCAGTTGTTCAGCTAAGCGATTCTCGTGCTGTTCGAAGCGGTCGAACACCGCTTGCATTCGCTCTCGCGGAGTGCCATCGTCGCCACAAAATTGCGCGACGTCCAGCAGATAGTCGCGAATTCCTGCGCAGCCATAAGATAGTTCAAAATTCACATTGCCTGGTTGCAGTTTGTAGGGCAGATCTTCGGCGCCGATAAAGAAATGGTTGAGATTGCTGAGCCCGCGTAAGAATTCGAAATCGCCCCACAACACTGCATAGTGAGGTCCGAAGACTTTGTAGAAACTAAACACATAGACGTCAGCTCCGCTAGCTTGTACATCGACCAAACGATGCGGAGCGTAGGCCACGCCGTCGACGCATAAGCGACCGCCAACGGCATGCACGCGTCGGGCGACCTCGGCGACAGGATTAATCGTGCCTAAGACGTTGGAAGCGTGCGTCATCGCCACCCATTTGGTGCGCGGGCTTAAGAGTTGATCGAGTTGCCTTAAGTCGAGCTGCAAGCTGTCGCGATTGACTTGCCACACCTTAATAACCGCACCTACGGCTTCTAGTCGTCTCCACGCACCGATGTTGGCTTCATGATCGGTATTGGTCAAAATAATTTCATCGCCAGCTTGGATGCTCGGTAGCAGCGCTTGGATGAAGAGAAACATCAAACCCGTGCTGGAACCACCCATTACAACTTCGCGATCATCGCGCGCATGAATTAACTCAGCAATTGCGCGACGCGCTGCAAGGACTCGCGCACTGGCAGCTTGTGAAGTCGCATAACTAGCACCGAGTTGCACGCTGGTGCTGAGCAGATAATCGTGAATGCGATCGGCGACTTGACGGGCGACTTGTGAGCCGCCTGCATTATCAAGAAAAACACCAGCATTGGGACGATGCAGCGCAGGGAATTGGCTGCGAATGAATTCGAGTTCGGAAGCTTTCATAGTCGGTCATGAGTTGTATCAACATAACCATACCATGAAATTTCAATTGGAATAAAACGGAATGACAAAGCGCCGATGCGGCAATTTTTTTTAATCGCAAAACTGTGAAACCAAACAAAACCTCTCAACACAGAGACACAGAGAAAAGCAGGAGGGGGGGAGGTTCTTCGGTTTGTTTTGTGTGCTATCCCGCCTGTCCGTCGACGCGTGGTCGCAAGTAGATCGGCAACATCATCGCAGCCCAACTGACAAATACCAGTAACCACAGTCCTGCTGAGAGTTTGATCAGCGTGTCTGTCGCTTGGAAGCTCGCGAACACACGTAAGATGGCACTGAGGTGCAAGGCGAGATACAGACCCCATAACAAATTGCCAGCTTGCAGAGGGCGGCCGCTATGGCCAAAGCTGACGCGGCTGACGAAGCCGACTAGCATGGTACTCATAAAACCGAGCGCTAAGGCATGGGTGGCCGCTGATCCAATGGCATAACCTAGACTTGTGACGGCATGCAGTGCGAAGACCACACTTAACCATGCGAACGATAAATGTAACATCGCAAGTAGACGATTTTCCAAGCTGCGGAACAAGCCCCAGCGCCACGAAGTGTTAGCAAAGCTCAAGCTCAACAGACTCGCAACAATCACTTGTACTAGCGATGATCCGAGAATGCCAGCAAAGGCCAAGGTCCAGCATCCCACCAGCCATGTTGCGAGCAAACTGTATGGGCGCCATGTCGTATAGTTGTGGAGCACATTCGCCGTAAAGAAGGGCAACATGCGGTGACATACCGTTAAAAAGATCGGCAACAGAAATGCAAAGAAGCTCAGTTGTCGTGCTGCGTGCCACGCGAGATCTGAACCACAAGCCCAGAGGAAAGCACACAACATCGACAACACACCGCCTAACATGCCAATTAGGAGGGCTATCGCATGTTTCTTATCGTCGCTCTTACTCTCGACGATGAGCTTAGCCCACCGAAGTGTGACTGCGCACCAAGCTGCCAACATCAATGCAAAACCAGAAAGACGGAGGGGCGGTAAGCCCACTGTCGAGGCAAATAAGACCAAGACTAATCCTACGAAATACGTCGCGCCATGGATCAGGAAGTGGTGCGACGACGCAGTGACATTGAGCCAGCGTGGACCCGCCGTAAAAGTAAATCCCAAAATGAAAAGCGGGAACACGCCGAGTGGCATCAAAATCCCGTGCAAAGGCACCGGGAGTTGCGTCGAGAACTGTATGTTAGTCCACCACCAACCAAGTAAGGCGAGAACGGCGATGACGCCAAGAAAAAAATAAAGACGGTGGGGAGCGATTCCGAGGTGTTTCATGGCAGTTGTTGAGCGAAATGAGAGCAATGGTGCTGAGAGGATCTACAAGAAGTACGGTCAGCGATATGGACTCGATGCTAGCAAATTTGTGCGGTGCACACCTTGATTCAGAACAAGTCTTAAGCCTAGTTACTGCCGCTCGGCTTAATGAGTGAAATGCGAGGAATAGCTTGAAGTGTGTATTTGTTCTTGCTTGAACTTAAAAATTGCTGCCTTGGCGCTTAAGCACTAGTGACTTGGTCGAATGCAGCGAGAGCATCAGCGGCGTACATCAAAGATGGACCACCACCCATATAGACTGTCATGCCTAAGGTTTCTTCAAGTTCGGCGCGAGTGACGCCGAGTTTCACTAAGGCTTGTACGTGAAAACCGATGCAGCCATCACAATGCGCAGCTATACCCAAGGCGAGGGCGATCAACTCTTTGGTCTTCTTGTCGAGAGCACCATCTTTGGTCGCTGCTTGCGCCAACATGGTGAAGGCTTTCATCACATCGGGGATATCACTTCGCAGATGTGCCAAAGAACTGGAGAGTGATTTGGTGATGTCGTGATAATCCTTGCTCATGAAAGCTTCCTTCTAGCGTGTGTCGCGCTCAAAATGGGAGCGCGCGTATTTTTAGCTGCGCGAATCCGGCTCATTAGCCATGCGCCTCCATACACTATGCATAGCAAGCATGGAGGCACACGGATGCAGCCAGTGCCATTCTAGACTTAATCGATTTTACAAGTCTTGATGCCGAGCAAGGAATATGCAGGACAGAAGCGAAAGAGTCCAGTGAGTACGGGGACAACACCGATCCAGCCCCAAACTCCAATCAAACCGAGTAGCGTCGCAGTGATGAGCGCGAGGCCAACGATGACACGAAGAATACGATCGATACCACCGACATTTGCTTTTAACATGATTGACTCCCTTAAGATTGAGAACGATTGATTCGTCGAAGCGCTGTGTACTTATTGCAGCTATCCTCAAAGCAAACTAATCAACTGCAGCTTCTCGCGCCGTCTTTTATTTGCATGAATGCGCAAATGTGCAATTGATGAGGATTATAGAGCGAATTTTCGGCATTAGGTGCTCTGAGTGAATCTCCTTGTTTGATGCAAATCAGCTTTTTTGTTGGTTGCAGCAATCAGTTTCTGGCGCATTGGTCAGTTACGGATTTTGGAATTTGTGTTTGCATGGGGTCGGGAGATTGATACGAATTGTTAAACGTAGCCATAGTCTTTACACTATATTTGCATAAATACGCAAATACGCATATGATGGATTGTAAGGACTTAGGCATTGCAAAGCTGAAGCCACAGAGTGATTAATTAAATCGAGGGTACGACACATGTTGACAGCGCATGATTTGGTATATCAAGCCAAGCAGAAAATTACAGAAATTAGTTTAAGCGAACTAGATGAGGCCATTCGCGAGGCCGATGTTTTGATTGATGTGCGAGAGGCGGATGAATATCAAGCGGGACACTTGCCGGGTGCTTTGCATATTCCGCGTGGCTTGTTGGAGTTTAAGTTGAGTAGTGTCGATAGCCTCAATTCGCGAGATCTGCGTATTGTGTTGTATTGCAAGTCGAGCGGGCGTGCCGCCTTGGCTGCGTTGACCCTACAGCAAATGGGCTATCTGCAAGTGCAATCAATTGCGGGCGGCTTTGATGCTTATCAGGCTGCGGGACGGGTAGTGGTAAAGCCTAGCTTGCCAAGCTTTGAGTGAAGTAATTGGCTTTCGAAGTCGGGGAAGGACCAAAGTGATGATGTGGTTATAGTTGTTTTCCAGCTTTCGACAGAAATGAGAAATGTTGTCTTCTGTCAATATTTTATGTGTGGATCTCGCATACAGTGTCTTAATAACCTGGTGGCTGATCCCTAGCTTGCCCGACTAAGATGTGTTGGAGTGTTGAATGAAAAAACTGATGTACTTATTGACTCATGCACGCGTGTGGAGCCCCGCTTCAGCTTTGATGCGTCAGCTCAAGTTCCCGATGAAAATGAGCTTGATATCGATGGCCTTCCTATTGCCCATCTTGTGGATGTTTGGAACGATGGTGTTCAAGGTACGAGATGAATTGAGCTTTGTTGAAAAAGAACAAGTAGGCGTTCGTTATGCTGCAGCAATTTATCAAAGTTTAGAGAAAGCAGCCGCTTGGCGTTTTCAAGTACGTAGTGCGCAGCAAAGTAATGAAACAAGCAGCCAAAATCAAACGGTTACTAACGCACAAAGCCAATTCGAAAAATCTTTGCAGCGTCTGGATGAGCTTGATCGTAAAGAGGGCGGCGCATTAGACGCAAAGGCTGCGCTAACACAGGTGCATGAACTTAGCCAACAACTACAAACCAAAGCACAAGAATCTTTAGCATCGCAAAACAGCGAGCAAAACCTCACACTTCACCGCGAATTGTTTCAGAGCTTGATTAAGCTCATGGATAGAGTCACCGATAGTTCTGGCCTCGCACTCGATCCTGAGTTGAAGTCCTATTATTTGATGAGTGCCGTGCTTATGCGTGGACCAGACATCATTCAGAACACATCTGAACTTCGAGGTCTAGGACGTAATGCGATTACTAGTCAGCAGTTATCCCCGCAGGCTTGGCAGCAAATTCAAACGCGCACTGCGGTGTTGGCGCATGAGCTCAGTCTGGCGCGTCGAGACTTGGAAAAAGTGAAGGCAGATGATCCTAAGTCGTATGGACAAATGAGCACTAATGCGCCAGATGCGACGACCGCCTTCCTGCAAAAAATTGCGAGTGATTTTCCCGCTGGGCAGACTGAGTTGCAGCTTGATCTGAACGCTTTTATTGCTGTCGCCAGCCAAACGCTCGATACCCAATTTAATCAAGTTCAAAAGAATTTGCAGGTCCTTGATCATATGCTGGCTGAACGCCGTGCTCTCTTGCTCAGAAATATATGGATCAATGTAGGAGTCTCGATGGTGGGTGTGGCCTTGGCTTTTTATTTGTTCATGGGCTTATACCGTTCGCTGATAGGCGGATTCAAAAAATTACGCCGTCAACTGATCGGCATTTCTATGGGCGATTTGCGCAGTGAGATTCAGGGATTGGGTAAAGACGAGATGGCTGGCTTGATGAAAGAACTGGCCAATATGCAAAGAGCTTTGCGTGATACAGTGTCGCAGGTCAAACAAGCGAGCGATCATGTTGTGCAGTCGAGTATGGAAATCGCGCAAGGAACGCAAGATCTATCGGCGCGCACAGAATCTGCCGCGAGTGCATTAGAGGAGTCTTCCGCGGCTTTGGAGCAAACCAGTTCAACCGTAAAAATGACTGCCGAATCGGTGCGCCAAGCATCACTGATTGCGGTTGAAAACGCCAATGCAGCGTCCCAAGGTGGTGTGGTGATGTCAAACGTGGTAAGTACCATGGAAGAGATCCAAGCTTCATCGAAGAAAATTAGCGACATCATCAGCGTGATTGATGGCATTGCCTTCCAAACGAATATTCTCGCGCTCAATGCCGCTGTCGAGGCCGCTCGTGCTGGTGAACAAGGGCGTGGTTTCGCCGTTGTTGCTTCCGAGGTGAGGGCCTTGGCAGGACGTAGCGCCAATGCAGCGAAAGAAATCAAGGATCTCATTACGAACAGCACACAGCAGATCACCACCGGAACAGCCATAGTCAAAGATGCGGGATCGGCTATGGTGGAAATTGTCCATAATGCAGACCGCATCAAACACCTGCTTGATGAAGTGGCGAACGGAGCGCGTGAACAAAGTATCGGCGTTTCTCAAATTGGAGAAGCGGTGAGCGAGCTTGATCGCAATACGCAAGCAAATGCAAGTTTGGTTGAGGAAACGGCCGCAGCAGCGCGCTCTCAATCCAATGTGGCGGTGCGTTTAGCTGCACAAGTCGATGAGTTCCGTTTGCCTGGGCAAGTTGCCGCTGAAAAAGTCGAAGGGATCGATGTTGACGCTATTATCGATGGACATCGCCAATGGAAGGTTAAGTTGCGTGATGCGATCGAAAGTGGAGAGCATGTCGATGTCGAGACCTTGTCGCGAGATGACTGTTGTGCGCTCGGGAAATGGATTTACGGCGACGGTCAACGGCTTGGTAAGCGGATGAGCTTCACAGAGTTGGTTGAGAAGCATGCACGCTTCCATCGCGTTGCTGGCCAAGTTGGCGAGTTGATCAACAAGGGACAATACGATAAAGCAGAGGATGCTTTGGCCTCAGGTACAGCTTTTTCCACTGCGACCAGTGAAGTGGTGTTGATATTGTCGGGAGTAAAGCGGTTAGGCTTTCAGTAGCGATCGACATAAGAAGTCGAAGCCGTGGTTATTGTTTGATGCACATCAAATTGAAAATTGCCTTGTTTTCTATAGTGATTCTTGAAGCATCGCGTGTTGTGATCGACGCCTTGCTTCAATATGAATGATGTGAACAAGGAGAAGAAAATGAAACTGTGGGCGAGTTTGTTTTCCACTGATTATGGACTCATGAGTATTGGCGTGATCCTATTTGTCATCGGCATTGCGATTTTTTTTATACGCTATTTTCTGAAAAACTTAGATGAAGAGGCGCAACGCGATCAACAGCAATAGGCTTTAGCGGAACTGCGAACTCCGTAACGGAATGCAATTGAAATAGCCACTAGGCATCGGTCATGTTGTCCAGATAAGTTCGGTTAAGGTCAGTAGCTCATGGTGTCATCCCTGCGAAGGCAGGGATCCAGCGTCTTTAAGCTCTTACGCCACTAGGTTCCTGCCTGCGCGGGAACCACAATCATTCAAATGATGCGCTTAACTGAAGGAATTACCCAAGTGTCGGTGGATTTTTGATTTGTGAGATCTCATAAAAATGAGACATGCCAATCTAATGCCCGCTATTTAGAATCAAAAGCTGGCAATTCTTTTTTTACTGTAATTTTTCCGCCAGTCGTTGTAACCATTGCGGGCGCTCGTTGCTATCAAGCCAATATTTGACGGCGACGCCGAGTTCAGTGTCGCCTTCCATCCTTAATTGACGACGGAAAAATAAGCTATCCGCGTCTTCCGCCCCTGAGGCTAATCGCACGTAACTCATCGCATTGGCATAGAGATGGAGGTCGGCTGTTTTTTGTTTGCTGCGGACGAACTTGCCCGCTTCACATCGAAAGAAAAGATCGAGGCCAAGGTCATTGATATGCAAGGCGAAGCTCTTATCTTGAATCTCCTCTGGTGCTTCGAGCAAGCCTTGTTTGCGAGCGAGTTCTAGGGCGAGTAGAAAGGTCGTGTGGGTCAGCGGACGTGGTAGCTTACGACCTATCTGCGCGAAGAATTTGGGGAAGTGAAAGTCAGCATTTAGCTGCATGCTCGTTGTGGTGCGCGTTTGATTGTGCATGGTAGGTGGAATCT
>CAYWNE010000164.1:0-9458 GCA_964459555.1 uncultured Burkholderiaceae bacterium
GGTGCAACGTTTTTGTTTGTCCAATCCATTTCGGAAACGTGGACCAAACCTTCGATACCTTGTTCAACTTCAACGAACGCACCGTAGTCTGTCAAGTTAGTGACTTTACCGAACAAACGTGTGTTTGCTGGGTAACGACGTGCCAAACCTGTCCAAGGATCGTCGCCCAATTGTTTAACGCCGAGAGAAACACGGTTTTTCTCTTGATCAAACTTGAGGATCTTCGCAGTGATTTCTTGACCCACTGTGAGAACTTCAGATGGGTGACGTACACGGCGCCATGCCAAGTCAGTGATGTGCAACAAGCCATCGATGCCGCCCAAATCAACGAACGCACCGTAGTCAGTGATGTTTTTAACCAAGCCAGTAACCACTGTACCTTCTTTGAGGTTTTCCATCGGTTTCTGACGTTCTTCGCCCATCGATGCTTCTACAACTGCACGACGTGACAACACAACGTTGTTACGCTTACGATCGAGCTTAATAACTTTGAATTCCATAGTCTTGCCTTCGTAAGGAGTTGTATCCTTCACTGGGCGTGTATCGACCAAAGAACCTGGCAAGAATGCGCGGATGCCGTTTGTCAAAACAGTCAAACCACCTTTTACTTTGCCATTTACTGTACCAACAACCATTTCGCCAGACTCGAGCGCTTTTTCGAGCGCGAGCCAGGAGGCCAAACGTTTTGCTTTGTCACGGGACAAAATTGTGTCACCGAAACCGTTTTCCAATGATTCGATCGCTACGGATACGAAATCACCGACGTTAACTTCCAATTCACCTTGGTCGTTTTTGAATTCTTCAACTGGGATAAAGGCTTCAGATTTGAGGCCTGCGTTCACGATCACGAAGTTGTGGTCGATACGAACGACTTCGGCAGAAATCACTTCACCGGAACGCATATCTTGGCGTGACAAGGACTCTTCGAACAAAGCGGCGAAGCTATCAGCACCGGTTGCGAAATCTTGAGACATGTAGACTGTAGACATAATATTTACGAGTTAGCCGGAATAGGACAAAGGTCTATTTACCGGGTTAAGTTAAACAACCTCATTCAGGCTTTGCGCCCAAATGAGAACCAAATAAGAGGCTCCACGAATCTAGCAGTAGAATTTGATCGAGAGCCTTCTTTTGAGAAGCTTTAGAAATTCGATTCTAGGGATGCAGTGCTAGGCGCTTCCCGGAGCAGTACTCACGTACTGCGAGGACAAGCAACAACGCAATGCGCCCCATAATCGGATTTATAGAGCTTCGCGAATTGCGTTTGTATATAGAGTCAGTATCTGATGCACTGCTTCATTCGCAGTGATATGAGACGTATCTAGAATAAACGCGCCTGGTGCAGGTTTGAGAGGCGCTTCTGTGCGAGCCATGTCGCGAGCATCACGTTCTGCCAAATCTTTTACCAAGTCCTCCATATTAGCAGGAAAACCCTTTTCAATCAATTGCTTATAGCGTCGATTTGCGCGTGCTTCCACACTTGCAGTTAAAAACACTTTTTGGATGGCATCAGGGAAGATGACCGTGCCCATATCGCGCCCATCAGCAACTAAGCCGGGAGCTTGTCGGAATGACACTTGCAGCTCCACTAGAGCCTTGCGCACCTGTGGCAGAACAGCAATTTTTGAAGCCGCGACACCGATCGCCTCTTGCCTCACAGCGTCGGTCACGTCATCGCCATCCAAGAAAACATGGCCTTTTTCAAAGCGGCATGGCAACACTCGTGCCAAATCAGCAATACTCGCCTCATCCCACAAATCAACGCCACGGCGGACCGAAGACAAGGCTGTCAAACGATACAAAGCTCCCGAATCAAGATAATGAAAACCCAACTGTTTGGCGACGCGGTGCGCTACCGTGCCTTTTCCCGAAGCGGTTGGACCATCAATACTGATAACAGGAATGCTTGCAAGATCGCTCAAAATAAATCCTCGTGCTTGATTTTGGTAAAGGCTTCGAAGAAATCGGGAAAGGTCTTGGCCACGCATTTTGGTTCATTGATGCGCATGGCTGCACCTTGACGAGCAGCTCCATCCAAAGTCGCTAAGGAGAAGCACATCGCCATCCGATGATCATCGTAGGTGTCAATTGTAGCGGGTTGCAAGCGCGCTGGTGGTGTTACGCGCATAAAATCCTGACCTTCTTCAACCATAGCGCCAATTTTGCGCAATTCTTTTGCCATTGCTGCAATACGATCGGTTTCCTTGACGCGCCAACTTTCGATATTGCGTAAGGTCGTCGTACCTTCCGCGTACAAAGCTGCCATGGCGATCGTCATCGCTGCATCCGGAATATGATTGAAGTCCATATCGATGGCGTTCAAAACGCCGGTGCTCTTCGCTTCTATCCAATTATCACCCATCGTAATCTCAGCACCCATCTTCGCCAAGGCTTCCGCAAATCGCACATCACCTTGGATGCTTGTTTTACCGACGCCTTCAACACGAATCGGACCACCAGCAATCGCGCCGGCAGCTAAGAAATACGAAGCCGAAGAGGCATCGCCTTCAACATAAATCTCACCCGGCGAAACATAATGCTGCCCTGCTTTAATCGTAAAACATTGCCAGCCATCGCGTTGCACTTCGACGCCAAAACGCGCCATCAGATTCAAAGTGATCTCAATGTAAGGCTTAGAAATCAAATCACCGATCACATCAATTTGCACGTCACTGTGCTGCGCCGCCAATGGTGAAGCCATTAGTAAGGCCGTCAAAAACTGGCTGGAAACATTACCCTTCACTTGCATTTTTTGTGCATGAATGTGACCGCGCTTGATATGTAAAGGCGGGTAACCGGGATTGCCGGTGTAATCGATCTGCGCGCCGACCGCATTCAAGGCATCGACCAGATCACCAATTGGCCTTTCATGCATACGAGGGACGCCATGCACGGTGTAATCGCCACCAAGCACCGCCAATGCGGCCACTAAAGGGCGAATCGCTGTCCCCGCATTACCCATGAAAAGATCTGCATGCGCATGTGGAAAATGTCCTGCAGCTCCCGTGACTACATAATTTTGCGTACCACTTTCCTGCGTCCAGTGAACGCCCAAACTATGCAATGCATTCAGCATCACCAATGTATCGTCCGACGCTAACAAGTCATACACTTTGGTCTCGCCTTTTGCCAAGGCCGCCAGCAACAGAATACGGTTCGAAATGCTTTTCGAACCCGGCAAACGCACGGTGCCTTGCACCTTCATCGTCGGATGCAAATCGAGGTAAGGCGGATAATGTTTACTATGGTCTTTCATATCTATTCCAAATTCACAATATTCATTTCAGCAGAGAGAATGTCGAGCACGCCATGGACTTCATCACAATGTGCACACTGTGCAGCAACTCAATCTCCACCATCGCGACGCTGGGCTTCAGCAGCCTCAATCGCACTAATCCAATTTAGACGCGCCTCTTGGGCGCGGCGATAAATCGCTTCCATCGCGGCAGCATCTGCATTTTGTAAATGCGCTCGTAAAACCGCCAATTGTTCTGTGTAGGAGTCCAACTCTTGTAGCAAGGCATCGCGATTGGCGACGCTAATATCACGCCACATTTCAGGTGAGGACCCTGCAATTCGAGTGAAGTCTCTGAATCCACTTGCTGCATACTGAAACAAACGATCAGCATGCGGTTTGGCAGCGATATCGGCCACCAAGGTGTAAGCCAAGAGATGTGGCAAATGACTCACCGAAGCAAAAACTTGATCGTGCTCTTCCGCGCTCAAATGATGAATGATGGCACCGCAAAGCTGCCATGCTTGTTCAACCAACTTCACCGATGCATCAGCATTTTCAGGCAAGCGTGTGATCACCGTCTTTTTACCGACGTACAGGTCTGGCAACGCGGCCTCGGGTCCATTTTTTTCGCGACCTGCAATAGGATGCGCCGGAACAAATTGAGCAATTTTTTCTTTTAATTCGCGGCGTGCTGCAGCAACCACATCTGCTTTGGTGCTGCCAGCATCCGTAATGATGGTATGTGACTGCAAATGCGGATAAATCGCAGCTAGTATCTTCGCCGTTTGTGCAACCGGTGTCGCCAACAGGATCAAGTCGGCGTCAGCAATGGCGCTCGTAAGATCCTCGCTAAAACTATCAACGGCGGAATCAATAATACCAAGCTGTTCCGCAACCTTTAAAGACGTCACATGTCGATCGAGGCCAACAATATGGGCTACCGCTTTCGCTTTTTTTAGAGACAAAGCAAAGGAACCGCCGATCAAGCCGACCCCGATCAATACTACCTTGTCAAAAAGTGGACGCTCTGGCGTCGCTTGGTTTTTCATTTTTATATCAATTCATTCATATTAGGCGAAAGCCCTAGGGGAATTTTTATTGTCGCTCCTGCGAAGGCAGGAGCCCAGCGTCTTTCCTCACTAGACCAACGACACTAGTTTCCCGCGCACTCAGGAATGACGAAGCTCGCTATCCCTCCACCTTTGCGACAAGAAGACTTACACTGTGCAAGGATAAGAACCTAATATCTTGAAAAAAGCCGCATCGTGATTGAGCTCTTCCATCGCGGCCCTGACCTTGTCATCCATCGCATGCCCTTCGACATCAACGTAGAAGTAGTATTCCCAATTCCCTGTACGTGCCGGGCGTGACTCGAAACGCGTCATCGACACACCATGCTTAGACAAAGGCGCCAGTAAGTTATAGACGGCACCGGCTTTGTTCGGCGTTGCGAGCACGATCGATGTTTGATCCTTGCCACTTGGCGTCGTATTCAATCGCCCTACGACAGCAAAGCGGGTGCGATTGTGAGGATCATCCTGAATGTGAGCGCTGATGATGCCGAGGTTGTACTGTTGCCCAGCAATCTCACTCGCAATCGCCGCCACACTGGCATCCGCACTCGCCATACGCGCCGCTTCTGCATTGGATGCGACTGCTTGCCGCTCAATATGCGGGTAATGTTGATTGAGCCATGCTTGGCATTGAGCCAGCGCTTGCGAGTGGGCGCAGATGCGCGTGACGCCAAGCATAATGCCCGACTTACTCATCAGACTATGCTGCACCGGAATCGCCACTTCACCACTAATAATCAAGCTGGTTTGCAATAACAAATCAAGCGTGCGGTTGATCGCACCTTCCGATGAATTTTCAATCGGCACCACACCAAAATCGGCAGTACCTGCTTCAGTCGCGCGGAATACTTCGTCGATAGAAATACAAGGCAAAGCCTCGATGGCATGGCCAAATTGTTTGTAGACTGCTTGTTCGCTGAAGGTACCCACCGGACCAAGAAATGCCACGACCACACGACGCTCCAAAGCGCGACATGCCGACATAATCTCGCGGAAAATCAATTGAATCGCATCGGTATGCAAAGGGCCGGTATTTTTCTCAGCCATATTGCGCAAGACTTGCGCCTCGCGTTCAGGACGAAACACCGGCGCATTGGTTTCTGCTTTGACATGTCCGACTTCTTCGGCAACACGCGCACGTTGATTGAGCAATTCCAAAATCGCTGCATCAATCGCATCGATTTTTTCACGCAAAGGAAGTAATTTATTATCACTCATTAGAAAACCTAAAAACCGTTTTACATCGACCGCCAGCAAAGTGCAATCGACAATTTAATAGTGTGCACAATCTTGTTCAAGCTTTTGACTTGACTCACCAGCGCCACGGTTTCTAGGTGATGGAGGGTACCATGCAAAGAAAGGGCTGATGATTTTGTTGTTCTTCGCAGAACGAGCTGCAATTCATCCTACATCGATGTTACCAATATTCCTGCCTCTACCAATGGAGAGCGGAGAATAACCTTACTTGTTTGCCTCTGCAAACTCGCGCATAAATTCCACCAAAGCCTGCACACCCTCAATCGGCATCGCGTTATAAATCGAGGCGCGCATACCGCCAACCGACTTATGCCCTTTCAACTGCAACAAGCCGCGCTCTTTAGCGGTCGCCAAAAACGCTGCGTTCAAGGACTCATCTTTGAGATAGAACGGCACATTCATACGTGAGCGGAATTGCGGTGCTACTTTGGTCACGTAGAAATCAGTACTATCGAGATAGTCGTACAGCAGCTTGGCTTTAGCGATATTAATGCGCTCCATCGCAGCCACACCACCTTGACGTTTAAGCCACTGGAACACTAAGCCCGCGATGTAGATTGAATACGTTGGCGGTGTGTTATACATGGAATCATTGTCAGCGACATTCTTCCAATCGAAGGCCGATGGACAAATCGATAGCGCATTTCCGAGCAAATCTTCGCGCACAATGACGATCGTCAAACCAGCTGGGCCAATATTTTTCTGGGCACCACCAAAAATCACGCCGTACTTCGTCACATCGATTTCACGTGACAAAATATGCGAAGACATATCCGCGACCAAAGGTGCACCATTGGTTTGCGCAGCGACATCGGGTACAAAGTGATATTCCACACCGTCAATCGTTTCATTGGTGCAGAGATGCACGTAAGCGGCATCGGCGCTGAGCTTCCAGGTTGCAGGATCTGGAACACCATCAAAGCCTGTCGCTTCACTGGAAGCTGCTACATTTACATGGGCATACTTCTTGGCTTCCTTGAGCGATTTGCCACTCCACGATCCCGTATGAATGAAATCGATGGTTGCCGGTTGCGCTTTGCGCCCGACCAGATTCATTGGAATGATGGCATTCTCACCAAGACCTCCGCCTTGCAGGAATAGGATCTTGTAGTTGTTTGGCACATTCAGCAACTCACGCAAATCGGCCTGCGCCTGTGCCAAGATGGACATGAATTCTGGGCCGCGATGACTCATTTCCATGACTGACATACCGCTTCCATGCCAATCGAGCATTTCATCGGCCGCCTGTTGCAGCACTTCTTTCGGCAACACCGCGGGACCAGCAGAAAAATTGTAAATGACGCTCATCGCAACAACCATATTCGGCAGCATCAAACTGCCTTGATTCAAATGTTAAAAAAGTGAGCAGCTGGGCAGCTTGAGGCCACCCTACTCGCTATGCCACCATCGAAGTTTATTCTTCTGCGGCTGCCTCGCCTGCCTCGGCATCACCATCCGCATCGGTTTCCACAATGCGCTGCAAGCCGGACAAAGTCGTACCATCTTCCACCGCGATCAAGGTCACCCCTTGTGTCGCGCGGCCCATTTCGCGAATTTCAGAGACGCGGGTACGGATCAAAACACCACCCGTTGTAATCAACATGATTTCATCGGTCGATTCAACCAAAGTCGCTGCAACAACTTTACCGTTACGTTCCGATGTCTGAATCGCGATCATGCCTTTGGTACCGCGGCCGTGGCGTGTGTACTCTGTAATTGGCGTACGTTTGCCGAAGCCATTTTCGGTGGCTGTCAACACTGATTGCTGCTCATTTTCTGCAACCAACAAGGCGATCACTTGCTGACCTTCTTCCAGATTCATACCGCGCACACCGCGTGCTGTGCGGCCCATTGGACGCACATCATTTTCATCGAAGCGCACTGCTTTACCTGCATCGGAGAACAACATCACGTCATGCTTACCATCGGTCAATGCGGCGCCGATCAAGAAGTCACCTTCATCCAAATCGACGGCGATGATGCCGGCTTTACGTGGATTGCTGAAGTCGGTCAACGGTGTCTTCTTCACAGTACCGAGGCTAGTCGCCATAAAGACATAGTGGTCTTCTGGGAAGCTGCGGTTGTCACCAGACAATGGCAGGATCACCGTGATCTTTTCGCCGTCTTGCAACGGGAACATGTTCACGATTGGCTTACCGCGCGAGTTACGTGAACCTTGCGGCACTTCGTACACCTTCAACCAATACAAGCGTCCACGATTCGAGAAGCACAAGATGTAATCGTGCGTGTTCGCTACGAACAATTGCTCGATCCAGTCATCATCCTTCGTCGCCGCTGCTTGCTTGCCGCGACCACCGCGTTTCTGTGCACGATACTCAGACAATGGCTGCGACTTCATATAGCCGGTGTGCGACAAAGTCACTACCATATCAACTGGTGTGATCAAATCTTCTGTTTCGAGGTCAGTCGCGTTGACCACAATTTCTGAACGACGCACGTCTTTATTGCCCGCGCCGTATTCATTGACGCAAACGGTCAATTCATCATTGATAATCGTCGTCACACGTTCTGGCTTCGCCAAGATATCGAGCAAATCAGCGATCTCTGCCATCACATCTTTGTATTCGTTGACGATCTTGTCTTGCTCCAAACCAGTCAATCGTTGCAAACGCATTTGCAAAATTTCTTGTGCTTGGTCGTCAGACAATTTGTACAGGCCATCTGGCTGAATACCGTAATGCTTAGGCAAGCTCTCTGGGCGGAAGGCATCAATGCCACCTGGATTGTCTTGCGCCGTGCGCAATAGCATTTCACGAACCATGGAGCTATCCCAGGCACGTGTCATCAATTCTTGTTTCGCGATTGGCGGTGTCGGCGCCGCTTTAATAATGGCGATGAAGTCGTCGATATTCGCCAAAGCGACTGCCAAGCCTTCCAATACGTGACCACGTTCACGCGCTTTGCGCAATTCGAAGACTGTGCGACGTGTCACCACCTCACGACGGTGCGACAAGAAGCATTCCAACATCTGCTTCAAGTTCAACAACTTCGGCTGACCGTTGACCAAGGCCACCATATTCATACCGAAGGTGTCTTGCAACTGTGTTTGTTTGTAGAGGTTGTTCAGAACAACTTCTGGCACCTCACCACGCTTCAACTCGATGACGACGCGCATCCCGGACTTATCGGACTCATCGCGAATATCAGAAATGCCTTCGAGTTTTTTATCGCGTACGTTCTCTGCGATACGCTCAAGGAGAGATTTCTTATTCACTTGGTATGGCAACTCATCGATGATGATGGCGATACGGCCTTCTTTACCAAATTCTTCAAAGTGGGTCTTGGCGCGCATGACGACGCGACCACGGCCAGTACGATAACCATCACGCACACCAGACACGCCATAGATCAAGCCCGCCGTTGGGAAGTCAGGTGCAGGAATAATTTCGATCAATTCATCAATACTGCATTCAGGATTGCGCAGAACATGCAAAGCACCATTGATGACTTCGGTAATATTGTGCGGTGGAATATTGGTTGCCATACCAACCGCAATACCCGAAGAACCATTGATCAAGAGGTTAGGAATACGCGTCGGCAAAACAGACGGTTCTTTTTCCTTACCATCGTAGTTAGGCACGAAGTCAACCGTCTCTTTTTCGATATCCGCCAAGACTTCATTCGCGATTTTTTCCAAACGACACTCGGTATAACGCATCGCCGCCGCATTATCGCCGTCCACCGAGCCGAAGTTACCTTGACCATCGACCAAGGTGTAACGCAAGGAAAAGTCCTGCGCCATACGCACCAAGGTATCGTAAATCGAAGCATCACCGTGCGGGTGATACTTACCCATCACTTCACCGACCACACGCGCACATTTCACGAATGGACGGTTGTAGACGTTGTTCATTTCATGCATCGCAAAT
>CAYWNE010000165.1:0-9449 GCA_964459555.1 uncultured Burkholderiaceae bacterium
TTGTCGGGTGGGCAACAGCAACGGGTGGCGATCGCGCGCGCTCTGGTGACAGATCCAACTCTCATCGTCGCTGACGAGCCGACTGGTGATCTAGATCGTCATACTGCAGAAGAAGTATTGGACTTACTGGATCAATTGCAGCGCGACCTCGGCAAAACCATCATCATGGTAACCCACGATCCCAAAGCGGCTGCACGGGCAGGTCGTATGGTCCATTTAGAGAAGGGCGTTCTGGTCGATGAAGAGGTCAAAGACTCGGTCAACGTCAATAATTTGGCAGAGCATCTCTAACGCCAAGAGGACGACGAATACACTATGTTTCTGCTCCGCTTACTTCTCAAGAATGCTTTTCGACATCGACTACGCACATTACTGACCATGGTCGGCTTGGTCGTTGCGATTTGTGCCTTCGGTTTGCTGCGCACGATTATTGACGCTTGGTATGCTGGCGTGGAAGGTACCTCCAGTGTTCGACTCGTAACACGTAATTCCATTTCGCTGACCTTTCCGCTGCCTTTGAACTACGCAGATCGTTTGCGCAATGTTGAAGGAGTGACAGGTGTTAGCTGGTCGAATTGGTTCGGCGGCGTCTACATTACTGAACGCAATTTCTTCCCCCAATTTGCGGTTGAACCAGCGAGCTACCTCGCCTTGTATCCTGAGTACATCCTGAGTGACGAACAAAAAAAGGCTTTCATCCTCGATCGCCAAGGATGCATCGTCGGCCGCAAATTGGCCGAACAATATGGATGGAAAATTGGCGATCAGATTCCTTTACGTGGAACGATTTATCCCGGCACATGGACCTTCACCTTGCGCGGCATCTGGGACGGAGCCGACGCAAAAACCGATGAGTCACAAATGCTGTTTCACTGGCAGTACTTGACTGAAACGACCAAGAAACGTTTGAAGCGCAGCACCGATTTCGTCGGTGTCTACATCGTCAGAATCAATGAACCCGACAATGCCCCGATCATTTCAGAGCGCATCGATCAACAATTTAAGAACTCTTTAGCAGAAACCCTCACCGAAACCGAGAAAGCCTTCCAGCTTGGCTTTGTCTCCATGAGTGAAGCGATTCTAGTTGCCGTCAATGCCGTCAGTTACGTCATCATCATTATCATTATGGCGGTGATGGCCAATACCATGAGTATGACGGCACGAGAACGGCTCGCTGAATACGCGACTTTAAAGGCACTCGGTTTCTCACCGAGCTTCGTGGTCAAACTCTTATTCGGCGAGAGCTTGGTGATCGCCCTCATGGGCGGCGGCGCTGGCATGTTGCTGACGCTGCCGATTGCCGCTGGATTTGCCAAAGCAGTCGGCACCCTGTTCCCCGTTTTCATGGTATCAGACACAACGATGTTATTGCAGGTTCTCGCTTGCCTGATCGTCGGCGTGGTTGCCGCCGCTTGGCCGGCATGGAAGATGAGTCGCATCGATATCGTCAATGGCTTGAGGCACGTGGCATGAGAGCGATTCCCTTATCCTATGTCGCTCGTAACTTGTGGGTACGCCGAGTTACCACATTGCTGACAGCGGGCGGCATGGCTTTAGTTGTGTTTGTCTTTACCGTCGTTTTGATGATGAGTGAAGGCATACGTGCGACCTTGGTCGCCACCGGTCAAGCTGACAATTTTCTGGTCTTACGCAAGGGCTCGGGCGCTGAAATCAATAGCGGCATTAGTCGCGATCAAGCAGCAATTATCGAGAGCCTGCCGGGGATCGCCACCAATCGCGATGGTCAGATCATGGTGAGTAAAGAACCAGTGGTTTTGAACAATCTACCGAAGCGTAGCAATGGCAAACCGAGTAATGTCACGGTACGTGGCACCTCGGCGCTTGGCCTTGAATTACGTCCACAAGTGCAGATCGTCGAAGGTCGTATGTTCCGCCCCGGCACTTCAGAAATTATTGCAGGTCGTGCTGTGGCTCAAGGATTCCGTGGTACTGGGCTAGGCGAGACTCTGCATTTCGCCCAACGTGATTGGGTCGTGGTTGGTATCTTCGATTCGGGCAAAACAGGTTTTGATAGCGAGCTTTGGGGTGATAGCGAGCAAATGATGGCCGCCTTCCGCCGCAACGCCTACTCGACGATCGTGTTCCGCCTTAGCGACCAAAGTGCTGCGACCGGCCTCAAAAAAGCGATTGATGATGATCCACGATTGCAAATTGATGCCAAACCAGAGATTCAGTTTTACGCCGAGCAAAGCGAAGCCTTAGCAACCTTCATCCGTATCCTTGGTTTGAGTCTCTCGATCATCTTTTCAATCGGAGCCATCGTCGGCGCCATGATCACCATGTTCGCGGCGGTCGCCCAACGCGTGGGCGAGATTGGCACTTTGCGCGCCCTTGGTTTCCGCCGCAATGCAATCCTTCTTGCCTTCTTGATGGAGTCTTTACTGCTGTCTTTGGTTGGTGGTCTGATTGGACTATTTGCCGCCTCGTGGATGCAAACCGTCGACATCTCAACCACCAACTTCCAAACCTTCAGTGAGCTTGCGTTTCAATTCAAAATGAGCGCTGAAATCATCATCAAGAGCATCATCTTCTCATTGAGTATGGGCTTCATCGGTGGCTTCATCCCAGCCTGGCGCGCATCACGTAAGAAGATCGTTGATTGCTTACGTGAGTCCTGATCGAGTTATCAGTATGTCCTTAGTGAACCTTAAGTGAGTCTTAAGCCGCGCAAAGTCATCAATGGGGCAATCTATACTCCATCGCCCCAACAAACTCAAACTCCGAGTTTGGATGATTTAAAATCCGGTCTTTCAGTTCGCGCTCAGTTTTCCGTCGAAAAGTAACTTAACGTTAGGATCAAGCGAAATAAATTTCGGTGCCACATCTGACTTCAAGCGGTAGATTTCTTTCGCTTGCGTCACCCTCACGCTTTGTGTCACAAACTTTTCATCGGATTGCTGCAAGGCGAGTTCCAAGGGGAACTCAAACAGCTCTTGATTGGTTTGTTCGAGTCGCACTACCACCTCTTTATTCGCCGCGTCATAGGTCCACGTACCTTGGAGTTTAGGATAGCCTGGCTGATACAACCATTGTCTAAAAAATGATTTGAGATCCTTACCACTCGTTTGTTCCATGACCGCTTGAAAATCTTCACTCAAGGCATTCTTGCCAGCGAACTTGGCATAGTAGGCACGTATACCCTGCCAGAACAGCTCGTCACCTATTTCTTGTCTCAACATATGCAACACCCAGCCGCCCTTTTCGTAGGTGTTCGGGCTTAGTACATTTTTTGGATCGGTGATCTCCGTGTCAATAATCGGCCGCGAAACTTTTTGATGGTAGCGCAGGACTTTCTCGCGATCGGACAACTGCTGACGCAAGAAACGATCTCGTCCGTAAGTGTGTTCCAAATATAAATTAGTAAAATAAGTTGCAAAACCCTCACTCAGCCAGACATGATGCCAGTCCGCTTCGGTCGTTGAATTGCCAAACCATTGATGGGCAATTTCATGGGCAACCAAACCTTCTTGTTCCGCTTTGCCGGTGACAGAGTTCTCAAAATAGAAAATCGTATTAGCATTTTCCAAACCACCAAAGCGTGTCTTCGATTGTACGTTTGCGAGTTTCTTATACGGATAAGGGCCTACTTTTTGCTGGAAAAAAGTCAGAGGATTAATGGCGACCGCATAGTCGCGAAAACCCTCCGCACGATTCTGCGGAAAAACCCAGCTCGTAATCGCAACATCATTCAGACGCGCGCTTTCTTGCATCGCAAACTTGGCAACGCCGATTACCATCACTTTGACCGCCAAAGGCACATCTTCTTTCCAGTGTGTGAGTTTGCGATTGGGGTCGATGTAGCTCTCTTCGATTTTCAAACCATTGGCGATCACACTATATTGCGCAGGTGCGATCACCAAAAATTCGACTGCTGCCTTATCACTGGGGTGATCAATGGTCGGTAGCCATTGATGTCCAAGATTCGGCCAGTTATCGGCAAAAAACACGCGATCCCCAAATTTATTCTTACTGATGAATAAGCCGGCTGCTGGCTGACCGCGGTACTCAATCTGAAAGACCTGACTATCACCGCCATTCACGGCTTCTTTGGGATAAATGCTTAAACGGTCATTGGCATGCTCGAACTTCAAGCTCGTCTCACCTTGTTTTACCGCCAGTACTTCCATGCCTTTGCCATCAGCAGTTTTATTAGCAAGATCGAGACTAAACTGGGTCGTTCTGGCCAGGAAACGAATGTTGACCTGGGTTTGTCCCTGAATCACATCAGTCTGATCATTGAGCTCGATCAGAAAACGGTAACGAATAACATCAATATCTTTATTACGGGGATATCCATCGTCAGCACAGGCGCTGCCAACAAACAACAAACTCAAGAAAAACGCGACACAAAATTTCATACTTTTTCCTATTAATTCTTACGAATCCAAACCGATACTATCTATGACCCAAGCAAGGGTAAAGGTACTCGGATCTTAGTAATCAAACAAACCTCAAGCCCAGACAGGCTTTCCAGCGCATGCTTTAGTTTTTCAATGCAAAAATGTCTTGACCTCTGATTATGACTCTCTTAGCACCTTTGAAGTTCGCCGAAATTGTTTTAACTTTTTTCACAAACTGACTCTTGTTTCCCCGCCGTGGATCACATATGATTAATTCGAAGCAGATCACCGCGTTCACTTTACTATGTCCAAGTTAAGGGAGCTACTGATGGAGAAGCGCCATAGCAGTAAATTGCCCGATTGGCATCTATATTACCCGTGCCCTAATGCACCCGGTAGTATCCGTTCAGCTAGCCCACTGCCTAGCTATATGAATCTCACATCCCTGCAAGAACTTTGCAATGAAAATTCCTTCTCTTCCGATAGCGATGAGGACGACAGTCTTATCTTTCTATCTGAGAATGAAGACGAGCAAGAACAAATTAAAGCGCCACAAGCTTGGAAAATTCTGATTGCGGATGACGACAACAATGTGCATGACACCACGGTTCTCGCCTTAAGCGGCGTGCACATCCATGGCAAACCATTAGAGTTTCTACATGCCTTTTCTGCCAAAGAAGCCAAAGATTTGGCCATCAGCAATCCAGACACCTCGCTAATCTTGCTTGACGTGGTGATGGAGACAGTCGACGCTGGTTTAAAACTGGTCAATGTCTTGCGCGACGAACTTTCTCGAAAAGATTTACGTATCGTCCTCCGTACTGGGCAACCGGGCTATGCCAAAGAAAATATCATGGGCAATTATGCGATTGATGGCTATGCCACCAAGTCTAAACTAACGCGTTCGATTCTGATTTCGATGTTGAACGAAGTCCTCGACGATACCAAAGACAAAGACGTATTGCCAAATTAAAGCAAGCAGAGAAAATACGGATACAGAAAGCCAAGATCTCTCTTGGCTTTTTTTATTGACTACATCGTGTCTATTCCGCGTCAGGCTGCTGCGATGGGTGCGCAGCTGCAAACGCTGGCAAAGCCAAGCAACGCTCATTGATTGCCATCAAAGTAGGATATGGCGTCATATCGCAATTGAAACGCTGGGCATTAAAGATTTGCGGAATCAAAACGCAATCAGCATAGCCTGGCTGATCGCCGAAGCAAAACAAGCCACGCCGTGAATCACTTGCCAAACGCGCTTCTAAAGTAGCGAGACCCAGCGCGCACCAGTGACGATACCATTCGTTCTTCTGATCCTCACTAACAGCCAAAGGGCCGCTGAGATATTTCAAAACCCGTAAATTATTAATCGGATGGATATCACAGGCGATCGCCAAGGCCAAAGAACGCACCCATGCTCTATCATGTGCTTGCTGCGGCAACAAAGGATGTGCAGGATATTGCTCATCCAGATACTCCATGATGGCCAAAGACTGACTGAGCGCCTGCGTCTCATCACCATCGAGCAAAGCAGGTACCAAGGCTTCTGGATTGAGCTGGCGATAAGCGTCCGAAAACTGCTCCCCACCATTTTTGATTAAGTGCACTGCACTTTGCTCATAATCCAAGCCTTTGAGATTCAGTGCAATTCGTACTCGATACGAGGCCGAACTACGAAAATACGAAAACAATTTCATTAAGGATACTCCCGCAAAGACTGACACAATTAAGAAATTCCTGACATGATCCTAGGAACGCAATCACACTCCATGCTTAGTACCGTGTTCATGCCAAAAAAATTTTGCTGAAGCCTACTTCAAAGGCCATCGCACCAAGCCAGCATCAAGCACTTTCAACAACCGTGTTTGCAAAGCTTGGTCCGGTGCACACGGTGTTACGATAACCTGCGCGAACAATTTTTGCTCCACATGAGTATCTCGCCCCTGCTTCAAACTTTGCTGCAGCATCTGAAGTTGCATCTGACGTCGCTGTGCTTGTTCTTCCGTTGGGCTAGGCAATTCCCATAAAATTTCAAGCTGCAGAACGGCTTGGCGGATCGTCGTCTGCTGCTCAGTGAATTCTTCAGTTGCAGCACCACGCTCGACGGCGGCAATCAGAGTGCTGACTCGTTGCTGCAGATGTTTACTGGAAACGTCCTTACCAGTCAGCGCAGTAGCTTCATCAAGCACTTGCGCCTTTTCTCCCAATTCGACAGCAAAACAGATTCGCAATTGGTCTTGCAATTGCTTAAGCTGAGTCTGACGTTGCTGCTCTTCTAGCTGTACGAGGCGCTGCTCAATTGCAGCGAGCGCCTGGTGGTAGCGCTGACCGATTGCTTTTTCGTCTTGACGAGGCACAGGGCCAATGCACTGCCACTGCTGCTCAAAACGCTTGAGCTGATCTTTTAGACTTCCGCGATCATGCTCAGCCCTCAGCACTTGTTCGATGTTATCGCACAAAGCTTGTTTCTCTTGTAAATGCTGGAGGCGTTCTTGTTCTGCAGCCTGATGCTGCTCTTTTCTCGCAGCAAAGACCTGATCGCAAGCGCTACGAAATGCATTCCACAGATCCTGTTCCCGTTTGCGCTCAAGAGGAATTCGACTCGCACTTTGCTGCCATGTTTGCTGCAATTGACGAATCCGATCTGCTGCATCACGCTGACTGGCATCGAGTTTTTGTACCTCAGCAATCAACTGAATTCGCTCCTGTTGTACAAGCTCGCGTTCCGCTTGCAAAGCACTTTCTACAGGAGCCAAGATGACGTCAAGCTCGCGCTCAAGCGTTTGCTTCTCCTTGCGTTCGAGCACACCGAGCTGTCGCCATTCTTGGCGTATCTGCGCCAAACTATTACTGACTGCACGCCAATCAGGAGTAGCACTCATGAGCGCTTCGAGCTTACCCGTCACTAGACTCAACATTTCGCGAGCCTTATCGCTATTTGCCTTACGCACTTGCGCCTGCTCTTGGAAATGCGCAGCTGCCGGTGCATAGGCCGCACTACAAGCGGCATCAAATCGTGTCCACAATTCTTTAGAGCCAGCACCACCGACCTCTTCAATCTGCTTCCATTGTCCGCGCAGCGCTGTCACCGTATCAACGATTTCTTTGGGACTCAAACGCAACTGTGCAAGCCCTTCCGCCGTCGCCACCAGCTCTTCACGTGACGCGACGCCACTCCATCTTGCCCAAGACATCAAGTGTGCAAATTCTTTGCGCGCAACCATTAAGCGCTGACGCAATTGCTTATTCAGATAAGCCGGAACGTCTTTGGCATTGAGATCAAGCTCCTGCAAAATCTTTTCAAATTGTCGGGCTTGTTGCGAGCGCCCTTCACGCAGCGATGCTTCCAACCCCTCGAGCGCTGCAAGCATGGACTTTTGATCGAGCATCGTCTTTGGTGTCACTTCAGCGTGCGGCTCCGCATTGATATCCCCACTACTTTGCGTTGGATTGACGCCCTCTTGGCTCACAGCTTTCGCCTCAGCTTTGCTTTCTTGCTGCATGGCCTCGTTGGTCGACTCAACGATCGTTTCAAGTCCCGCCGCTTGCTTCCCTTCTCTGCGACGTTTAAGCTGCTCTGCCAACTTGACCTCGCCTTGCTGGATCAATTGCTCGGCCTCTCGCACTACGTTACGTGGCAAAGACGCTGCCGCCGAAGTTTGATTCATCGCTGCCAGCTTAGCTTTCAAGGCATTCCACTGCTCCAACACGATCTCAGCTTCACCTTGCGCCTGCACCTTGAGCTGCACAATTGCGTCGAGTACCTGTCTTTGCAATTGCACCTGTTCCTGCATCATGT
The DNA here is from genome assembly GCA_964459555.1 of uncultured Burkholderiaceae bacterium. Taxonomy (GTDB): domain Bacteria; phylum Pseudomonadota; class Gammaproteobacteria; order Burkholderiales; family Burkholderiaceae_D; genus Undibacterium. Next base: position 8,158 of record CAYWNE010000165.1, read on the forward strand.
GCTCTAGTTGCTGACGTTTTTGCGCAAATGTATGCGCGATCTCTTGTGGTAGTTCGCCAAGGTGCTCAAGCTTCTTGTTGGCTTGATCGAGCTGTGCCAATTGATTAGGCAAGACCACCCCAGCGTCTAACAAAGTTTGCGCTTGCGCGATGCAATCCGCCCCTGCCTGCGCAATTTGTTCCTTGCGCTTGATCTCATCTAGCTTGGTCTGCACCGATTTAACGATTCTCTGATCGCTCTTTTTAAAATGTGCTTTTGCCTGCTCAAGGGCTGAAACACTCTGCAGGTATTGTGATGCGTAGAATCGACCCTCAGCGTCATCGCAAGCAAACATCAAATCGAGCAACACAGCTTCATTTTGTGCAGCCGCGTCAACTTTTTGGCGCCACGCTTGTCGTGTCTGCTCAAGTAACTTTTTGTCGACAGTCTGTGCCTGTTGCTTGTGAGGCGATGCCGAAATTTGCTCATTACTGGATGCAACTTGAGCATTTTTATCGGCTGACGAGAAGAGCTTAGTGAGGAAATCAAACATAATTGCGCTGCAAATGAGAAAACAGGCATGATAGCAAGACTTCGCCCACTCTCGCAAAAGACCTGCATTTCGCTGCTCAAAGCGATTGCACGCGCCATGCTAGAATTCGGGGCCTGTACTCCCACTTTGGAGCTCGATTCCTATTGCTGAGTTGATGAGTTTTCGTCTTTCCTTCTATTTCCAATAGCCACGCCATGAATTCACGCCTTTTACATCCCGCCCTCGCCACGGCCATTACTCTTTTGATGACTCAAGCTATGCCAACGTATGCGCATACACCAAACCAAAAAGATCGCGTAGAACAACTGCGAACCAAGGCGGAAAGAACGCAGTTTCAAGAGACCGGCCGATATGAAGAAGTCATACGTTTATGTCAGGCTTTCGAGAAAACTTACCCTGATGCGGTGCGTTGCCGGCAATTCGGCGTGACGCCTGAAGGCCGCCCTATGAAATATCTCGTGATTTCACGTAGCGGCGTTCTGAACCCAGAACAACTGAAACGCCGAACCCTTCCGGTCGTTCTGATTCAAGCGGGAATTCACGCAGGCGAAATCGATGGCAAAGATGCTGGTTTCTTGGCGATTCGCGAGTTACTTGAACAAAAAGACACGCTACGCAATCAAGTGTTGTTGTTTGTTCCCGTGTTTAACATCGATGGGCATGAGCGCTTTGACGCCTACAATCGCCCCAACCAACGCGGCCCGAAAGCCATGGGCTGGCGTACCACAGCGCAAAATTTCAATCTCAATCGAGACTACGT
>CAYWNE010000166.1:0-9385 GCA_964459555.1 uncultured Burkholderiaceae bacterium
GGTTTTTTAATCGCTATCCCGATATTCGTGTGGAAATCGTGTCGGAACTCGATCGCAGCGTGCGCGACTGCAATCTCAGCATCGATTTTCGCCGCACCCAGTTTGCTGATTTTCGCTTGGAATCATTTATTGCCACCGAGGTTTTTCCTGTCTGTAGCCCAGCTCTGGCAGCGCAAATTCAGCAGCCTGCCGATTTATTGCATGCGCAGTTATTGCACGAAGTCAGCGCCATGAATGACCCCGATTACCCGAGCTGGCAATCATGGTTTTCGACTTTGGGTGTAACCGATAAAGAAGTCCGCAAAGGGCCCTTGTTCACTTTGGCTTTGATGGCTTTGCAAGCGGCGATTGATGGGCAGGGTGTGGCTCTCGGTCAAGCCTTGTTAGTTGAATACGATATCGCTGCTGGTCGCTTAGTGCGCCCCTTCGATGTGCAGACCCCGTTACGTCTGGATTACTACTTGATTTACGCCGCTGATATGAAAGAGAACGCGGCCTTCCAAGCTTTCCATCAGTGGCTGGTGAGCGAAGCACGTTCGCGTTGATTTCTTCTCGCTGCCGGCAGGTATCCGTTATTCCAATTTTAGTCTCGTATTAAAAAAATGCTGTCACTTAATCGCATATTTCATAATTCGCCCGACTTGCCTTTGATACGGCGCGAGTTGATGTTGATTACCGCACGTTGTGGTTTGACTGGTGCGATGCAGGTCAGCAGCAAGATGGATAGGTCGATGTTGGTGCTGCAGATTTCTGTACCACGTAAAACGTTTTCCACCGGGGCCGAGAGTGAGCAGGCGGGACAGCAAGAGAATCGCAAACAGGGCTACGTAGAACAGGCACCAACATGGGCCAGCAGCGCCGCCTTGTGTGATCGCATCGTTGATATGCAAGTGCGCGATGATCGCATTTATCTGCGTGGACAACGGTATCGCTTCGAGCTCGATGTATTGGCTTTTGCTTTACATGGACCAGCAGAGAATTCAGGATCACAAAGTGAAAACGAGCCAAGGGCGAAACTCAAGCAACGTGAAATCGCGCCTATGAAATTTGATGAGCTGATCTTTGTAGGTGATTCGAATAAATGCGTGAGTCAAGCTTTGCGCTGTGCCCAGCTCGCGCAGAAAATCGTGGTACATGGCGCGCGACAACGTGAACATAGTCAACGTGTTGCCCAACAATGTCTGGCGCGTCTGCAGGGACATCAAACAAAAAGCCTCAAAGAGATCAACCTCTAAAAAAACTTAATCAGCTTCAAAAAGATCTCGCTGTTCGTGCTGTTTGATTCTCAGTACAGTGCCATTTAGTTTAACCCCATCACATCAAAATACTATGTCACACTCCACTCGAGATTCGCTCATGTCGAAGAAAAAACCAAGGCTAGAGATATTGCGTCGCAAGACTGGCGCTGTTTTACTCGCTTCCATCTTCACCAGCCTATGTGCTTTGTCAAATATCGGTCACGCCGCCAGTGTTGGTAATGTGCGCAAGATTGAAAGCGTTGGCACGCAGGCGCAGTTGCAAATTCAAACTGATCGCGGTCATCTGATCCAAATTAGCATACTGCGCGATGATATGTTCCGCGTGTGGGCCGGTGCAGACGGCAAACTGATTGGTGCCGGCGATAAAGCCGCTCCCATTGTCTTGACCACAGATTTCGCCAAACCTGAAGTTTCGGTCAGCGAGCAGCGCGACTATCAATTGATACAAACCAAAGCGTTGGCTCTGCGCGTGTATCGCAAACCGTTCCGCTTGGCTTTGTACAAAGCTGATAATCGTACGCAATTGTGGCAAGAACTACAGCCACTCGATATCGGTGAAAAGAATAGTTTTCAAACGTTGTCGAGTAGTGCCGATGAGGCCTTTTTCGGTGGTGGTCAACAAAATGGTAACTACACATTTAAGGGCAAGACTTTAGAGGTTTCTTACTCGGGCGGCTGGGAGGAAAATGATAGACCAAGCCCAGCGCCGTTCTACATGAGCAGCAAAGGCTATGGCGTGCTGCGTAACACCTGGAGCAATGGCAATTACGATTTCCGCTCGAATGAATTTATCACCAGCACACATAACGAAAAGCGCTTCGATGCCTTTTACTTTGTTGGTGACAGCATCAAGGACGTGTTGAACGGCTACACCGCACTCACTGGACGCGCCCGTATGCTGCCACGCTGGGCCTATGAATATGGGGATGCCGATTGCTATAACGATGGCGATAACGTCAAGAAGCCCGGTACTTTTCCTAAGGGCTGGAGTGATGGTCCGACAGGTAAAACACCCGATGTGATTACTTCGGTCGCCGCGAAATACCGCGAGCATGATATGCCCGGTGGATGGATCTTACCGAACGACGGTTATGGCTGCGGCTACACTGATCTGGAAGGCGTGGTGAAGGGCCTCAAAAAATACGGTTTCCGTACTGGCTTGTGGACCGAAAATGGCGTCGACAAAATCAAATGGGAAGTCGGAACGGCTGGCACACGCGCTCAAAAACTCGACGTCGCTTGGACCGGTCAAGGCTATCAATTTGCGCTCGACGCCAATCAAGCTGCGGCACAAGGTATTTTAGAAAACTCCAATTCTCGTCCTTTCTTGTGGACGGTCATGGGCTGGGCGGGAATGCAACGTTATGCCGTGACTTGGACTGGCGATCAAAGCGGTAGCTGGGATTATATTCGTTGGCATATCCCGACTTTGATTGGTTCTGGTTTGTCTGGCCAAGCCTACGCAACCGGTGATGTCGATGGCATCTTCGGTGGTAGCCCTGAAACCTTCACCCGTGATTTGCAATGGAAAGCCTTCACACCAGTCTTGATGGGCATGTCGGGCTGGTCGCAAAACGTACGCAAACATCCATGGTGGTTTGATGAGCCTTATCGCAGTATTAATCGCGATTACCTCAAACTCAAAATGCGCTTGATGCCTTATATGTACACCTTGGCGCAAGAAGCGGAACAAACTGGAGCGCCTTTGGTGCGTGGTTTGATGTGGGATTATCCGAACGATCCGCTCGCGAATGATGAGAACTACAAATACCAATTCTTCCTCGGTAAAGATTTCTTAGTTGCGCCGGTATTCCGCAGCCAAGCAGCGAGTAAGGGTTGGCGTAAAGGCATCTATCTGCCACAAGGGCAGTGGATAGACTACTGGGATGGTCGTGTCCTTACTGCTGGTGCTGAAGGCAAAGTAATCGACTACCAAGTTACGCTAGAGAAGTTACCCGTAATGGTACGCGCTGGTGCGATTTTGCCGATGTATCCGAGCGCCTTGTACGATGGCCAAGTGCCCAAAGACGTGTTGACTTGGGATATTTATCCGCATGGCGAATCCACCTATGCGCTCTATGAAGATGATGGTGAAACACGTCAGTATCAACAAGGTGAAAAAGCCACGCAACAGATTCGTGTCTTCGCCCCGGAAAACAAAGCTGGTGCGATTCAGATTAAACTCGATGGCGTGCGTGGTCAGTATCAAGGCATGGAGCCACAGCGAGTACAAGTATTCCAAGTGCATACGCGCGCTTTGCCACGTCAAGTGCGCTTGCAAAATCAAGTTCTGCAACAAGTGCAAACACGCGCTGAATTTGATCAAGCTGCGTCGGCATGGTTTTACGATGCGCAACATCAATACGGCGTGGTGTATGTCAAGACCGCGAAGATCGATGTGCGTACACCCATTGCAGTGGATGTCGATATTGCGGCGGACACCATGTTAGCCAGTACAGCAGATTATCCGGCGGCACCAGCGACTGGTGATGTGGTCGCAGCGGATTCTTTGATTGTCTTGAATCGCCCAGCAGAAGAACCTGGTCATCCGCTCGAGAACGCTTTTGATGGTAAGCCAGGAACTTGGTTCCGCACGCTGCGTGATCAATCGCAGAAAACAGGTCCGCATGAATTTACATTGGCATTGGGTGAGCGCCGTTTGATCAAAGGATTTGAAATCGCGCCGCGTAACGATAAGCATTGGGAAGCGGGTCAAGTCAAAGACTTTGAAGTGTATATGGCTGATAGCAATGGTGAATGGGGCAAGCCGATTTTCGTTGGGCAGCTCAAGAAACAAGAAGCCAAACAGCGCGTAGAGTTCCCTGCAAAAGCCGGGCGTTTATTCCGCTTCCGCATTCTCAGTTCGCATGATCAGGCAGAAGATGGCAATGCGCAAGATCCTATGGTCTTGACCAGCAATGATAGTGCTACAGCACCACGCGCTTACAATGCGTTCACGCCAGTAGCCGTGCCGCCAATCACGATCTCGGAGTTCGCTTTGTTAGAGCAGCAAAATCCGAATAAGCCGCAACTGCAAGTCGCTTTGTCGGATCAGCCTGCTGAGGCGATTACCGGCAAAGAGTTCGTCAAAGACAAAGCAAAAGCCAGCACGCGCAGCAACCCAGAAGGCATGATGCAAATGAATGGATTGAAATTCCGCAAAGGTTTGGGCGTCGCCAATGCAAGTTCAATCTCGTATCGCTTGCAAGGCAATTGGCAGACTTTCCGTGCCGACGTGGGTATCGACGATGCCTGCCGCCAGAACGGTGGCTTGCAATTCCAAGTCTTTGGTGATGGCAAGCTTTTGTTTGATAGCGGCTTGATCGAAGCGCCAGCCGTGGTCAAACCTGAGCTCGATATTCGCGGCATCAGCATCTTGAATTTGCGTACCACGGGCGTCAAGAGCAAGAATAAAGCGCCAGTCTGCGCCAACTGGGCAAATGCAACGGTGATTGGTTTTGCAGGAGACCGCGTCGGCCGGTAAGACGTCGTTGCTCCTGATGAAAAGCGTTGGAATCATGCCTGATGGTGGTTCCAGCGCTTTTTCTTTGGGAGTCGCTACTTTTTGGCGACAGACCTGTTTGGAACTAAAATGTATGACTAGACTCCAATTAGTCTAATAGCCGCCAAGCCTGGTGGTGCCGATCATGAAAGTACTGACTATGCAACAGTTCACACGCCCATTCGCATTAGAACATTCGAGCCATTCTTCATCGACGATGCGATTCACTAGTCTGCTGATGGTGTGTTCGCTTATAGCATTGCCTATACAAGCGCAGCCAACCTCAGCACAAGCGGACTCAGGGCAAAAAGATCAGAAAGTACTAGCAAAACAGCACACTGCAGCGACGCGTGCTTTTGAACCCATCTATCAACAATTACGACAAGAGTTCAATGCGGATAATTCCTTCGCCACGGTTTCGTTTGTCGAAAAATATTGGCGCATCGCTGGCAACATCGGTTTCAATGAGAGTATCTACCACGTTGAAAAGATTCTGCAGCAAGCGGGTTTTAAGAAGGAAGAGAAGGGCGAAAGCGATGCTACGCTGACTTATCGTATCGAATCTCGCAAGATGAAGCGGCCGACTTGGGAACCCGTCGCAGCGAGAGTCGACATCGTTGGTGATGCTCAGGTCTTGCTCGAGTCAAGCGGCAATCGCAATATGCTGATCGTGAACTCGGCTTCAACGCCTAGCGCAGGCACAGAGGCGGAAGTGGTGTATGTTGGCAAAGCTAGCGCCGCTGAATTGGAAGCGAAAGACATCAAAGATAAGATTGTTTTCGCGGAAGCACCTGCGGCAATGTTTTACAAGCAAGCGGTGGCACGCGGCGCACTCGGCGTGATCTCCTATTCCATGCCTGCCTACACTCAGCCACAAAAATATACGAATTCGATTCAATTCCAAAACCTTCCTTATCTCGACGCGAAACGGCAGATCTGGGCGCTCGCATTATCTTTTCAAGCGAAAGAGCGCCTCAAATCAGCTCTCGAAAAGGGCAATGCGAAATTGAAAGTTCAGGTCAGCACCAAGCACTACGAGGCTGAAGAATTGACCTTGGTCGCCAACGTGCGCGGCAAGACTGCCCCTGATCAACGCTTTGTTTTTAGCGCACATGTTCAAGAACCCGGTGCCAATGATAACGCGACCGGCGTCGGCACCTTGGCTGAGATGGCGAGAGTGACAGCGCGTTTGGTGCAAGATAAGAAGTGGTCACCAGAACGAACCATGACTTTCATCTGGGGCGATGAAATCAACTCCACGCAACGCTACATCAGCGAAAACCCTGAGCGTGCCAAAGGCATTATGTGGGGCTTGAGTTTGGACATGGTTGGCGAAGATATCAGCAAAACCGGTGGCAGCTTCTTGATCGAAAAAATGCCAGATCCTTCAGCGATTTGGACCCGCGGCAATGATAAACATACGGAGTGGGGCGGTTCGGTTCTGAAAGAATCCGACATGATGCCTAACTACTTCACCGATTTTCTGATCAACCGTTGCCGTCAACAAGGCTTAGAAAACGGTTGGGTCGTGAACGCCAATCCGTACGAAGGTGGCAGCGATCACACACCATTCTTACAAGCCAAGATTCCTGGGCTCTTGATGTGGCATTTCACCGATGCTTTTTATCATACCGACCTCGATCGTCTCGATAAAGTTTCAAAGGACGAGATGCGCAATGTTGGCATCAGCGCACTTGCTGCCGCTTATGTTCTGGCGAGCGGTAGCGAAAGCAGCGTGCTTAGCGTGATTGATGAAATCAAGCTCAATGCCATAGGCCGCTTGAATACGGAGTTCGAACTGAGTGGTGTAGCGATCAAAGCGGGCGGTGATGCGCAGAAAGAAAAACATATCCTAGCGACGTGGACCGATTGGTATGTTCAAGCCCTCGGCAAAATCAGCACGCTGCCTCTACAAGCGGACACAAAAGGCCAAACGACCGCGAACCTCAAAGTCAAACAAGCACAGGACGAGCTAAAGGCGTTTTCCGAAAAACTGGTGAAGCGCTTGTAGGGAAAGGTATAGAGCGAGCCTTGAGTGCAGTGCTCGGTTTTGTTTCACCAAAAGAAATTTGACGAATACCACGACAAACGCTTATGCTGCGATGGTGTTGTGTTTAATACCATGCGCATGCAGCACAAAACGATGAACAACGAATCATAAGAGATGGGAATAATCATGAGTGATCAAGAACAAGCAACACCCCAAAATAATATCTATGCGGCTCCGGCTTCAGATTTGACCTCTGCCGCCCCAAGCAATCAATTGCCTATCGCGGGCCGAGGCGAACGTTTTGGCGCGGCATTGATCGATGGTATTTTAGTTGGTGCCATTTCGTTTGCAATTATTATTGGCTATGTCGGTGGATGGGCAAGCTATATGACGCAAGCGCAAACGCCAACGTTTATGCTGAGTTTGATGTCTGCTTTTGTTGGGCTTGTGATTTATTTGGGTTTGAATTTCAAATTTTTGTCAGACAATGGACAAACCATCGGTAAGAAATTGGTGGGGATTAAGATCGTGCGTACTGATGGTTCAAAATTAGACTTCCAACGTTTTGTAACACACCGTTATCTACCAATGGTGGGTGCGCAGTTGATTCCAATAGTAGGTATGTTTATCCCATTCGTCGATGCTTTGTTGATCTTCCGCTCATCCAACCAATGTTTGCACGATCAAATTGCCGACACGATCGTTATTGATGTGACTAAGCAAACGAATGCCTAGGAAAAATCCAAATTGATTTACTTTGTTGGCTCATCTCGCTGATGAGCCCGAATGAAATTCCCGCTTCGGCGGGAATTTTTTTGCAACATCCTGTTAGCTTCCCTTATCGATAATAAGTGCGAATACTTGTCCGTCGCGCGAGGAGAAGGGAAAGAACGGTTTTTGCTTGTTTGTTTTTAGCATACAAATGACGACTATGAATCCATATACGGCACCCAATTCAAATCTGGATGGCGATCAATGGCAATCCACATATGAGCCAGCAAGTAGGTGGCGTCGACTAATTGCTGCTTTGATTGACGCTGTATTGGACATAACGGCGATGGTGCTTTTGGTATACGTACTAACGAGGTTTTTTTCGAATATTTTCCAAGAAATAAGGGCTACGTCGGCGCCTCTAATAATAGTTGGCTTCGTTGTACGTACAATAGTTTTTCTCCTCATTAATGGCTACCTCTTAGCAGAGCGGGGGCAGACCATAGGCAAATTGATCTGCTCAACCCGCATCGTGTGTGTCGATGGAAGCGAGCCTAGTTTGTGGCATCTTTTTCTTAGAAGGTACTTACCCGTCTGGTTGCTTGCATCAGTTCCTGTAGTTGGGTTTGTACTGCAGATTTTGGAAGTCATGTTTATCTTCCGATCGTCAAAGAAGTGTCTACACGATGAATTGGCGAATACGGTTGTCGTCAATGTGGCGAGGGATAGAGCCTAGTGATTTTCAAGAAACGATCGCAGATTATTTCCCAAAATTGAAATGCTAGTACCTGAGAATTGTTCGCCAAATGAGCCAGCGAAAAGTGAGCACGTAAAGGTCAAACGCCATTTCCCTTCGAATGTAGCTTTGGTAATCTGTGGTAACGAGTTAAGTCAGATATGAGTGAAAGTGGTTTTCATTTCCTTGAGGTGATCGTGAAATTTCTTATGGTGCTCTTAGGTAGTTGCTTCGTCGGCATTCTCCAATTATTCGCCACGCCCGCTCACGCTGGTGATGTGATCAAGTGCGAGCTCTCGCCCGCTCTTCAAATACGCTTTCTCGGCCATCGAAGCCTAGCTGAGAAGATAAGCTTAGGAGCGTACGAGAGGCGACATAGCGGTCGCGTTGCTGACTCCTTCGCTTACGCATTTGGATTTAGCGTTGTTGATGAGCGAGGCAAAGTCATTGGGCCCCAGAACGAGATGTTTTTTCATGATGACGAACCACGCTGCAATTTGACGTTGATGGTGGACGACAAAATATTCTATCTTGCCGCGCGTACTGTCTATCGCTTCACGGACGAGGAAGGCAAGCGTGGCGGTGATGTCCTGGTGATCAGTGAAGATAGCGGTAAGACATTCAGTCAGAATCTGTTTCCTACTGCACGACATTCCCAGCGTGATGCAAGCGAAATTGAAGCGCATCGGCAAGCAGTTACGGACTTCGGCTATCACCGTGGTCGAATTCGTTACGCAGAGGGTGTGCTTAGCCTAGAACTGACCGACCCACTTAATTACCAACTGTTTCTGTACTTCGAATCCCACGATTTGGGGCGTCATTGGCAGCGCTCTGAAGTGTCAGACACTCCTCGGGTCTATACCAAAGCGGAAGTCGAAGAGTGGCGGGAGTTCTTTGCAAACGAGCGCTACAATAAGATGCGCGTCAAAGCGGAGAGTGAAACCTGTAAAGGTGGTTATGGCTCGCCATGTGCAAAACAATTAGAAGAGGCTTGGGACCAAGCAATCAAACCCTGTGTGGCACAAGCGAATTGGCAGACCTGCGTTAAGAACTTTGTCCCGCCGACCGTCACCAAATAGTCGTTTCATGAGTCTCTGCTTGCGCGGCGCCGATAAATCTGGTTACAATAAAGAAGCGCAACAAGGTAGCATCCTCATTACCTCGTTGTTATGGCCAAGAACGATAAC
>CAYWNE010000167.1:0-9196 GCA_964459555.1 uncultured Burkholderiaceae bacterium
TTTATCGAACGCTCGCTTTCTCTTTTACGTGAAAACGGAAAGTTAGGGATTATTTGTGCAGATCGTTGGATGAAGAATAGGTATGGAGGACCCTTACGTTCTCTTATTTCTAGCAAGTATCACCTTGAAATCTATGTCGATATGTCTGAGGTCGATGCATTCGACATTGAAGTATCCGCGTATCCTGCGATAACGATAATTAGTCGGTCAAAAGGGAGAGTTACACGAATTGCGCATAATCCAGAAATCGATGATTCAACTTTAAGAGCACTGGCCGCAACGTTTCATACAAAGACTAAGTTGATTTCAAGTTCATCTGTGATTGAAATGCACGATATCACCGATGGCACTGAACCATGGTTAATGGGCTCTTCTCAAGAATCTGATCTTATCCGGCGCCTTGAAAGTACTTTTCCATCCATTGAGGAGGTCGGCTGTAAAATCGGAATCGGCGTGGCAACGGGCGCGGATAAAGTTTTTATCTGTGATAGTGCGCTCGACATCGAGGAAAGTAGGAAAGTCCCTATTGTGACCACCCGTGATATTTCGTCTGGAGAAGTGGATTGGCGAGGAAAAGTCGTAATCAATCCATATGCGGATGATGGTGGACTCGTTGAACTTAGTGAGTACCCTCGACTGAAAATGTACCTTGAACTCCACAAAGAGGTGATTGCTGCGAGACATTGTGTACGTAAGACCACTGATAAATGGTTTCGGACCATCGATAGGATTATTCCAGGACTCGCAAGTCGTCCCAAATTGTTGATTCCAGACATTCGAGGGGAAGCCCATGTCGTGTTTGAAGATGGTCAATATTACCCTCACCATAATCTCTATTTTGTAATCTCCGACGATTGGGATTTGAGAGCACTTCAGGCTGTGTTCTTATCTTCTGTGACTAAATTGTTTGTATCGTCGTATTCAACAAAAATGCGTGGCGGTTATTTTCGTTATCAGGCCCAATATCTCCGACGATTAAGACTTCCCCGTTGGAACGATGTTTCGGCTGAATTGCGGTCTGAACTGAAAATGGCAGCGCGTAGTCGAAATCAAAAGTTATGTAATTTGGCAGCATCAAAGCTCTATGCATTAACAGAAAATGAAATTGCAGCAATTGGCGGCATTGGAGAGTAAATGGCTATCGATCTAGTAAATTATGAAGAGAAAGCACGCGAGGCAATAAAAGTATTTTGGCAAATGCGTGATGAGGCAAAGCAAAAGCAAGTCGACGCTGGGAAAAGTGATCAAGGCGAGCGTGCTGGTGTCACTGGTGGTAGAAATATGGATGGTTTTTTAGATTTGATCATTGACGTCGTCCGCGCGAACGGTTTGGACGAAGCAGAAATACATCAAGAGCGAGCTGTTTTGACCCTGCCAGGATATTTTCGACCAACGAAACTCTGGGATATTTTAGTTATACATAGGGGCCAATTAATAGCGGCGATTGAGTTGAAAAGTCATGTTGGGCCCTCCTTTGGGAATAATTTTAATAATCGTACTGAAGAGGCTATCGGAACCGCGCACGATTTTTGGACTGCATGCAGGGAGAATGCATTTGGGAAGCACCCTGCTCCTTTTATTGGATGGTTGATGATGGTGGAGGATGCGCCTAAATCTAGATCGATAGTTAAAGATAAGTCTCCTCACTATCCTGTTTTCCTTGCTTTCAAAGACGCTTCATATCAAATGCGATACAAAATTCTCTGTGAAAGATTGATGCAAGAGCAACTTTATACCTATGCAAGTGTCATAACATCCCCTCGGACTTCAGCGGTATCCGGCGAATATAAGTGCTTGTCGGATATGACGAGCCTCCATTCCTTCATTTCGGGTCTAGCTGGTCATATTGCAGGCGCCGCGGCGAGGCTCAGGTAGCGATTCAAACTGTTTGCTCGTTAAGGTATTGTGTTTAATTAAGTTTAATTCAATTAATTAATTTCAGGATTTTTCTGCGCATTGTAATATGTTGAAATTAAGAAAAATATATTTACATTGAAAATTAATTTATGGAGTACTTGTGGCCGAAACGATAAATACTAGCGAAATTGCACCCCTTGTCTCAAAAGATATTTTTTCTAGATTCTTGTGGAACACGCACCCCAAACGTGACGACAACTTCACGTGCACGAACGAAGAACATAAAGGCGAAGGTGGAAAGAAGAAGGCAACGCATCCTGGGGACGCGGTTTTTTTTTATGAAGATCCCTATCTTGGAAAGACAGTGTTTCTTCACACAGACTTTAAAAGTTACGGCGCTGAGTCGATTACAACTACAAAACTGCGAACAGCCTTTAAGTCATTGTGCATGACCGTCGAATGTGCAAGAGAATCTTCAGAGTGGCGACAGAAATATTCTGTTGATGAGTCCCAGCGACATGAGGTCCGAGGGCTATTGTTTGTGCATAACCATGACGGTAAATTCGAAGACTCATTCGATGATGCTATTGATCGAATTGATCTGCCAATGTTACCTGTTGCTCCAGGTTCGATTATTCACTTTCTAGGGCCCAACGATATACAGCGACTTTACAGTATTGCTAACGATCTTTTACGACTGATCGCGCTCGAAGAACTTCCGAAAATTTATTCGTTTTACTACCCGGATATGGTTATCAATCGCCGACAAGGTGATGTGTGGGAACAGCCCGCGACGGTCGAATCGCTCACGGGGCCATATCTGATAATCAAGCACGGTTCTGCTGCGTCATGCGACGCTGGGTATCTAATCTACTATAACAGAACCGCCAATTCGCCAGAGGAACTAGAGTATTTCTTGGATAGTTTATCTCGCTACCAAATGCTTGAGTCGGGAGAATGTATTCGCATACGCGTCACCAATACAGATTCTGGCCATGATTTAAAGAGTGTTTTTCAAACAGCAAAAAATAGATATGTTAAGGCGTGGGGATTTGATCAGGCACGGGAAGTGATACTGAATCAAATAAATATCGAACGAATCACCTGTATGACAAATACCTACGATCCAGGCGATATGGGGTGGAAAGAATGACAAAAAAAATACACGGCGCTTCACTTTACTATGCCTCGGACAAAAATATTTTTGATGCGCTAAATTTGCACAAAGTTGATACTGCGACAGTTATGAAATTGTTTCGTCGACGAAACATCATCGTTGGGAAAAAGACTCCACGTGAGGACCTGGCATTATATTTTTCAAGATTGACCCATGATCTTCTTGATCATAAGGATATCGCTGCCAAAATTGGAGTAGCCCCTCGAAGAGAGCGAACGACTTCTATGGATGTTTCGGGCGCGGTCGAATTTTCGGATTTGCAAAATGCAGTTGATCAAATCAAGAAAGAGCTCGAAGCGACTGGTGATGTTGTGCAGGTTTCAAGAGAAGGCAACACACTAACAATAAATGTGCAATATTCCGTTGTTGATTACAAGCGAAGCGAGTTCTCTCAAGTTCAAGTACGAGATGGCACGTTGGTTTTCGTTAAGTCTGATGAAGGATATATTGTTCGAAATACCCAAAATGATTATCTAAATAGCGTGCGCGATACGTTGCTTGGAAAAATCGAAAAGACGATAGCTGAACCAATTAAAAAGACACTAGTTTCTTTGTTCGACATTTCCTCTCCAAAGTACCGGTCAAAATTTTTTCATGAGTTAGTTAATGATCTGCCCGGTTATTTGCGTAGCGACGTCACAGAGGTTTATGTTTACAAAGCTAAACCTGAACTTGAAGACGAGGATGACGATCAATCAGATACACATGTTGAAAGAGTCCTCCTACGGGGTAATGGGGTCACACGATCAGAGTTATTGAATGAGCTTTTGGATGAAGAGGACTATTACATTACAAAGATCGGTTGGAAAGCCGTTGAGAAAATGGGCGTCGGCGATCAATACGATATCGAAGCATTGTTTGCAGATCCGAAAGACTGTACCGGGTTTTCATACATACTAAGTGGCGTCTACCCATTTGAAAATGGTCGTGTTTCAACTAAACGACGGGCTCCAACGAAGAGTGAAGTCGACGTCGTGTCGAGAGTAATTGAAACGAAGTCTAGGGAACTAGTCATAAAGTTGAGAGCAGAGTTCCTTCGCGATGTGGGGGAGGGGGAATGATTAACCGATATCGATGGTATCGACTTCAATTGCCGAGAAGTTCTCAATCATTGTTTTCAATCATAGAAAAACATCAGTTTTCGAAGGATGGGAAAATAGGTTTTTTGAATCTTGAACGAATTGAATCGATCTCTAAGTATAGATTTTTGTGGCGCACCGAAGTTTTTGTTACAAAATTTGATGATGACGGATTACCTTATTTTGAGGCTGTTGAGAGCATAAACTACTTTGACTTCGCACTTCTTGAGATGAACAAAATGCACTTTTTGCGTATTGAAAATCCACCAAGAAGTATTCGCGAATTCTTAAACATTCTAGAATCTGAAGTTGGTTTGGGCTTCACCAGCAAGGTCGTCACATTCGAGAAAGTAAAGCCTACATCCTTATTTTCGTCGGTCGACTCTTCAAGGCTTATAGGACTGAAAGTCGTGGGTGCTGTGATCGGAGAAGACCTCGTAGGTAGGATGGAGTTCGCGTCTAAGAACGGGATGCTTATTTCAGAGATGAAGGTTCTTGATGGAATGAAGTACACCGTCGATTCAGCAATATTCGAGCTTGTCTATCAAGGCTTGAGAGGGCAGGCATCTTTTAATTCAAATGGTATGGTTAAGTTAAGTGGGCAGCTCTCACCGAAGTTATTGAATTTGATTGAACAGGATCTCCCGACAATTCAATAGTGATAAGTAGTGTCCAATGGAATTTCAGCACTTGCTTTCAATTAAAGTTTTGATAAATGAATTGTGAAGTTGAATTGAGCTTGCGCGTTCGGATTGGGTACGATTGCAGTACACAGGTTAGGTTTTCTTAATTTTTATAAATTGCTATAACTTGTTGATTATTAAGTTCTTTTGATTGGCATTAATTTCTGCTAATTCGCCTTAAATTTCAAAGACTTATGGTTTTATTTGCCAACTTGTAATCATCAGGTAGCCAGTTCGATTCCGGCAGCCGGCACCAATAAAAAGGTCTGAATACGAAAGTGTTCAGACCTTTTTTCTTTTGCTAAGCATTCTTTATCGGCCTGTTGGCCACCGACAGTGGAATCGATTTTTCATCGTAGGCGCCACTCTGGTAGAGATTGGCAAATAAAGCATGTAACTAGGCACTTAGCTCGATCCCCCTTAGCGCCTAATGCTCTCCAAACCTCGCAAACTTCTTTAGCCAATCATCCGCGCTTCACCAGAAATCCGAATCGATGATCCTTTGATGTCACTAATTTCGGCACCGATCACCGAGCGCATTCCCATGTCTTCACCTTGAATAATCTGGATCTTTCCTTGATGTGGCCAATTGATGTCACGCAGATAGCCGGCGAAGGCGGCAGATGCGGCGCCGGTGGCTGGATCTTCGTAGACTCCGCCTGAAGCAAAGGCATTGCGGCTGTGGAAGCGTTGAGGTGCTTCTGCATGAACCAACATGATGGTGACGAGCTGGTGTTTGCGCATTAACTCGCGTCCTGCATTGAGTTCATAGTTCATCGCGCTGAGGTCTGCACGATGTTTGAGGGCTAATACGAGATGGTCGGCACCACCATGTATCCAAGCTGGCATCAGGCGTTGATCGAGTTGCGTGTGGGCGATGCCAAAGAGGGTTAAGACTTCGCTGAGGAGCTCGGCGTCAACGGCTCTACTTTGGGTTGGCGGCGACTGCAAGCTCGCGAACATTTTACCTTCTGCGCATTGCCCCTCTACTTGGATGTTTCCCTGATTAAGCTGCAGCTTATACACCGCATTGCCATGTACTTGCGCGAGCACGGCTCCGAGAGCAATGGTGGCATGCCCACAAAACGGCACTTCAGACTCCGGCGAAAAATAGCGCACGCGCCAACCATCGTCGATCGGAAAAGCAAATGCGGTTTCGGAATAGCCTATTTCCGCAGCGAGAGTCTGCATCTCTTGGTCGGATGGAAAGGCTGGCCCGAGCCAAACGCCAGCAGGGTTCCCTCCTTGTGCTTGGTGAGAGAAAGAAGCAATGCGATAAATCGAAGGAGTCGTCATAGGATGGATTAAGTGTGAATGTGAAAGCTTAGCATTGTCGTCATCAATTAAGTGCAAAAGACCGCAAATGCAATGGTGATGCACGTAGATTAAAACAGGATAGCGAATGAATCTAGTCCAAACTAAGAAGCACACTATTTCTCAATAATGCATAATCGCGCTGTTGCGTTATGGATTATTATTCATCTGGGTGGTAAAGGGCATCGATTGATGATTGCTTGGATGCTAATTGGGATCAGCATGCATTACACAGGAAAGTTGAAATGGATCGTTTAAGAAGTCTCGAAGTATTGGTTGCTATTGTCGAGAGAGGAAGCTTCGTCGCGGCTTCTCAGTTGCTCGATATGTCGACTGTGATGGTCAGCAAACATATCATCGCTCTAGAGAAGCAGGTTGGTGCGAAGCTTTTGAATCGCACCACGCGTAGTGTGAGCTTGACGGAAATCGGAGCCAACTATTATCGTCAGGCGCGGCAGATTGTTGAGCTCTATCAAGCGGCCAATCAGGCGAGTGAACACATGCAATCACAAGTGCGCGGCATATTGCGCGTGAGTGCGCCAATGGCATTTGGTAGTGAGTGTCTGGCACCTATGTTGCCGGAATATATAAAGGCATTCCCTGATGTTCAAGTCGAACTTGATCTATCGACCCGCAATGTGCATCTGATTGAGGATGGTTATGACGCCGTCATCAGGATCGGCAACTTGCCGGATTCCTCGATGATCGCACGTCCACTGCAAACCTATGGCACGGCTATTTGCGCCTCACCCGATTATCTACAGCAATTTGGTACTCCGAACACACCACAAGACTTACGCCAACATCGCTTGCTCGACTATGCGCATTGGACTTCGCAAACGCGTTGGCGTTTCGAACCAGCTGTGACAGGCTTACCAGTAAGTTGTTTGCGTTCGAATAGTGGCGCGGTTCTGAAGCGAGCAGCACTGGCGGGCGTTGGCATCCTCATGCAAGCTGAGGTCTTACTGCGAGAGGAAATAAGCGACGGACGTCTTGTACCCGTGCTCCGCGAATTCTGGCCTGCGGCACGACCCATGCATTTGGTGTATTTACGTGATCGCCAGCATTCACAAAAATTACAGAGTTTTGTCGATTTTGTTTTGGAGCGATTTCGACTTGCGTAGGCCTGGTGTGAGCTTAGTCAGCAGCCGATGTTGGTTCCGATTTCATGCCACTCCAACGCGGTGCTAACTGATGTTCGAGTTGAAATAAATCGAGCACGCGTGCCAAGCTGTGGTCGACCATGGCTTCGATCGAATCTGGACGGTGGTAGAAATTCGGCAGTGGCGGAAAGATGATGCCACCCATCTCAGTGACGGCGGTCATATTGCGCAAATGCGCTAAATTGAAGGGCGTTTCGCGCACCATTAAGACCAAGCGACGGCGTTCTTTGAGAACCACATCGGCGGCGCGCGTGATCAGATTGTCGGCAAAGCCGTGCGCCACCGCAGCCAATGTTTTCATTGAGCACGGTGCGATGATCATGCCATCTGATTGAAACGAGCCACTGGCAATACTAGCGCCGACGTCGCGCACAGAGTGAACCACATCGGCTAATGCTTCGACGTCTTTACGCTTGAGATCAAGCTCTTGATGCAGATTGAGTACACCAGCGTCCGAGATCATCACATGCGTTTCAACTTGCTCTAAGGCGCGTAAATGCTGTAAAAG
This sequence comes from uncultured Burkholderiaceae bacterium, assembly GCA_964459555.1. Taxonomy (GTDB): domain Bacteria; phylum Pseudomonadota; class Gammaproteobacteria; order Burkholderiales; family Burkholderiaceae_D; genus Undibacterium. The sequence goes on from CAYWNE010000167.1 coordinate 7,782, forward strand.
ACGCACGCCATAGATCGCACCAGTAGCACCAGTAATGGCGACGATGAGGCGAGTAGGGCGTGTCATTTTCTAGATTTCGGCGGGCGGAGAGCTTGGCTGAAATTAGCCTTTGATCAAAGCTTGCAGTTCACCGTTTTCAAACATCTCACTCATGATGTCAGAACCGCCGATGAATTCGCCGTTGATGTACAGCTGTGGAATGGTTGGCCAGTTAGAGAATTCCTTGATGCCTTGGCGAACCGCCGCGTCTTCCAGAACATTCACAGTGACCATGTTTTGCACGCCACTGGCCTTCAATAATTGCACGGCGCGGCCAGAAAAGCCGCATTGTGGGAATTGGGCTGTGCCCTTCATGAACAGAACCACAGGGTTTTGGGTAACTGTTTCTTTGATCCAAGCTTGAACGTCGCTCATGATGCTTCCTTCTATAGTGAAATTCGATCTCGCCATTATAAAGGAAAAGCGATTTCGCTTCCGACGCAGCGGAACTAGGTCGAACGACGAGGGAACGATAACTTAATTGCTACAATTTTAAGTGCATGAACGCGAATGCTTGGCCGGCTTACCATTGGCGACCAGATTTAACGCTTCGTCGCATTTCTTACTACAGACTTCCACTGATTTCTAAGATGCAAACTCCTATTCACCATTTATAAGGAGTTGATATGAAAAACACTCTAATTTTGACGTCCGCTCTAATCTTTGGCGCGTTCGCAGCGCCCGTATTCGCGGCACCCGCCGATTTGAAAGTCGAGGTCCATGGCATCAAACAAGCCAAGGGCGAAATTCTCGTGGCGGTTTTTGATAAAAAAGAAAAATGGTTGCGCGATGCGATTGTGAGAAAGTCGGTTGATGCGAAGCTAGGCGCGGTTGAACTCGTTTTTTCGAACTTGCCTGAAGGCGAATATGCAATCTCCGTACTGCATGATGCAAATAGCAATGGCGTGATGGATAGCAATGCAATCGGTATTCCGACTGAGGCTTATGGCTTTAGTAATGACGCCAGCGGTAGCTTTGGCCCAGCTTCGTTTGCCGATGCGAAATTCAAGATTGAAGGCGGCACTAAATCGATCTCGATTCGTGTCAATTAATCGTTGCTAGAACCGATCGAGGCCCGCCATGAATCGTCGTCATTTTTTCCAAATCGCTGGTGCGTTGAGCGCCACCAAATTGATCACTGTACCAGCCCTGGCACAGTCCGCGTCGTCGTCGCCGAACGCATCGAGCGGATTTCAAGCAAATCCCCGCCTGACCCCGATACGTGGCTATCGTGGCCAGAATGTGGCTTGCGATTCTGCCTTCATTGAAGGCAAACTACCGCGTGACTTACGCGGTAGTTTCTATCGCAATGGCCCCGGCTTGTTTGAGCGTGGAGGGCAGCGCTATCAACACTGGTTCGACGGTGATGGCATGGT
>CAYWNE010000168.1:0-8998 GCA_964459555.1 uncultured Burkholderiaceae bacterium
TAATTTCGGACGCAAACTGAAATAATTTATCGCTCTACACAAGAAACGCTCAGGGATCAATTCATGAACCCTGAGCGTTTTTGTTTGTTCTCACTCAAAAAGATGTGCACTTGCAAGAAGTGTTATTGGGAGTCGGTGCTTACGTTTTCTTCAAAGCTCTGTCAAAAGCGACAAACTGGTCTCGACTGATTTGATGCCATTTAATTTCTTTCGTCTTCTTGATGACGCGAAAACGATCAAGGGTGGGCGCAGTATTCTTATCGCCTTCACATCCAGCACCTCGGTGATTTTCGTAGACTTTGAAATCGATTACAGTCAGCGTTTGTTTCTCAGTTTTGAACCCAATGCATTCAAGTTTTATACGTGATTCGTAAAGGCGAGAACTACGTATCTTGTTGACTAAGAGATCTAATGCTTGTTCTTCTGTGAGGTCTGACGCATATGCTTGAAATGGTAGCGCGCAGCTAAGCGACAGGATCAATGCGCCCAGCATTGTATTTTGTAAAGTGCTTGACCGATTCATTATGATTGTCACAAAGGATGCGAAGGCGCTACCTGAATATCATTCTGCTCGTCCGATTCTTTCGGAATATCAAACGACGGGACCGCACCATCATCAGTGGGGACGCTGATATTTAACTGCAAGTCTTCTTTCTTGTGCTCTTTACTATCGACGGACACCAAAGAAGGGAAGGCGATGATGAGTCCGACCATAATGATCTGCGCCAACACGAAGGGAATTGCGCCCCAATAAATATCACTAGTTTTGACTTCTTTTGGTGCGACCGAACGGAGATAGAACAAAGCGAAACCGAATGGTGGATGCATAAACGAGGTTTGCATATTGACGCCCAAGAGCACGCCGAACCAAATCAAATTGATGCCGAGTTTTTCTGCGACGGGGCCAACGAGCGGCACCAAAATAAAGGCGAGTTCGAAGAAGTCGAGGAAGAATGCAAGAACAAAAAACAGAATATTCACCGCGATCAGGAAACCGATTTGGCCTCCCGGTAGTGCAGTTAGTAAATGTTCGACCCAGATATCGCCATTGACGCCGCGGAAGACCAGCGAGAATACAGTGGAGCCGATCAAGATGAACATGACAAAGCTCGACAAGCGAGCGGTTGATTCCAGGGCTTGCTTGGTGAGTTTGAAGTTCAATCGTTTGTTCATGATGGCCAACAGCATTGCACCACAAGCACCCATGCCGCCGCCTTGCGTTGGCGTCGCCATACCGATGAAGATGGTACCCAAGACGAGGAAGATGAGGGCGAGTGGCGGCACCAAAACAAACACAACTTTCTCAGCCATACGCGACAAAAGACCGACTTTGAACCAACGATTAATGAGTGCGAAGATAAAGGCAAAGCCAATGCCGACTGTCACGGAATAGACGATTAATTCGTCGAGACCTGCATTCGCGTGACCTTGCTTGTAATAGAGCGCAAAAGCATAGGCAGCTGCACCGCTGGCGATGGTGAGTAATAAGAGCGAAAGTACGCCGCTATCACCATTCGCTTCGCGCAGATTGCGTGCTTCAATTGGCAAGGCAGGCACCCATTTCGGTTTGATAATGGACACCAAGAAAATATAACCGGCATACATCAAGGTCAAAACCAAGCCAGGCAAAAATGCGGCTTGATACATATCACCGACGGAACGGCCAAGTTGGTCAGCCATGATAATCAAGACCAGTGACGGCGGAATGATTTGCGCGAGAGTACCTGAGGCTGCGATCACGCCCGCCGCAGTTTTCTTGTCATAGCCATATTTGAGCATAATCGGCAAAGAAATTAGGCCCATAGAGATAACTGAAGCTGCGACCACGCCCGTTGTCGCAGCCAGCAACGCTCCAACGAAAATCACTGCATAGGCGACACCGCCGCGCAGCGGTCCAAATAATTGACCGATGGTGTCGAGCAAATCTTCGGCCATGCCCGATCGTTCGAGTAGTAAGCCCATGAAGGTAAAGAAGGGAATCGCAAGCAAAGTGTCATTTGACATGATGCTCAAAACGCGTCCAGGCAATGCTTGTAAGAACGAAGCAGGCATGATGCCTAACTCTATGCCGATCAAACCAAACACGAGCCCATTTGCGGCGAGGGCAAACGCGACAGGGAAGCCCGAAAGCAAAAATAGCACCAAGGCAAAAAACATAATCGGTGCGATATTCGCGATTAAGAAATCAATCATCGTTTTTCCTTTGTTCTTGTTTTAGTTGGATTGGATCGATTTAATTTTGTCGAGATTGGCATCGCGAATCGCAGCGATTTCTTCCTCCGGTGTGGCTGAGGCTTTTTCAAATTCGCTGCCATCAATCAGGCCGCGCAGGAATGCGATTCGTTTGATCAATTCGGACAGCCCCTGCAAACTTAGCAGCAAGAAGGCTAATGGGATCATCAATTTGGCTGGCCACACGATGAGGCCGCCAGCATTATTCGACATTTCCTGATTGCGGATCGACTCGAGGGCAAATGGCACACTCAAATACAAAATCAGCAGTGTCATTGGCAGCAAGAAGAAAACGAAACCGAAGACATCGATCCAGACTTGTGTGCGTTTGGAAAAGCGCTGAACGATGACATCGATGCGCACATGTTCATTGCGGCGCAAGGTGTAAGGGGCACTAAACAAGAAGAGTGCACCATACAAATACCACTGAAGTTCGTACCAAGCGTTGGAGCCGGCTTTGAAGAAGTAGCTGGCCAAGGCACTGCCCGCACAAATAAGCACAGCTGCCAGTAAAGTCCAACTCGCTCTGTCGGCAATGAAGGCATTGAGGCGGTCGATTTGACGTGCCAGCTTGAGTAGTAATTCCATGGTGTCCCCTACAAATTCCATCGTCTCGCCAAGCTTGTTGTTCGATGTTGAAGGCAGCATCGGCTTGGTCGGCTTTCCGCCCAGCGCCTGCAAGATTGGGCGTTAGGCGGAAATGAGTGTTTATTTTAGCAATTGTTGGCGCAAGCGCGAAATGGCTGCTTTGACTTGTTTCGGTGCTGTGCCGCCAACGTGGTCGCGTGCGGCGACCGAGCCTTCCAAGCTCAAAACCTCGAACACATCATCGCCGATTAAGTTGGAGAAAGCTTGCAAGTCAGCCAAACTCATTTCACTGAGGTCGCAATTCTTCTCTACACAGGTGCGAACGGCGTGCGCAACTGCTTCATGCGCATCGCGGAAAGGCAAACCTTTTTTAACCAAGTAGTCGGCCAAATCTGTCGCGGTTGCATAGCCTTGCAAAGCGGCAGCGCGCATGGCTTCTGGTTTAACACGGATGCCGCCTGCCATATCCGCGAAAATACGCAATGTGTCGACCAGAGTATCAACCGTGTCGAACAATGGTTCTTTGTCTTCTTGATTGTCTTTGTTGTAGGCTAGCGGTTGGCCTTTCATCAAAGTCAGCAGTGCGATCAAATTGCCATTGACGCGTCCGGTCTTGCCACGCGCTAGTTCTGGTACGTCAGGGTTCTTCTTCTGCGGCATGATGGAAGAGCCAGTGCAAAAGCGGTCAGCGATATCGATAAAGCCAACGCGTGGACTCATCCAGATAATCAATTCTTCCGACATGCGAGAAATATGTGTCATCACCAAAGAGGCGGCGGCGCAGAACTCAATCGCGAAGTCACGGTCAGACACTGCATCAAGCGAGTTATGGCAGACGTCGTCAAAACCTAAAGTGGCAGCGACGCGTTGACGATCGATAGGGAAGGTCGTGCCCGCTAAGGCTGCCGCACCGAGTGGCAAACGATTGACGCGCTTGAGGCAGTCTTGCATACGTTCGGTATCGCGACCGAACATTTCCACGTAAGCGAGCAAGTGATGGCCAAAGGTGATCGGTTGCGCGACCTGCAAATGTGTGAAGCCCGGCAGAATCGTTTCGCTATGTTGCTCAGCGAGGTCAAGTAAAGCGAGACGGAATTGGCCGAGTAAATCGATGATCTGATCAATCGCATCACGCATGTAGAGGCGAATATCAGTCGCCACTTGATCGTTACGTGAGCGGCCAGTGTGCAAACGTTTGCCTGCATCACCAACCAGCTCGGTCAAACGTTTTTCAATATTCAAGTGCACGTCTTCTAAATCGAGCAACCACTGAAATTCACCACGCTCAATTTCGCCGCTAATTTGCGCCATGCCACGTTGAATGTCGGCATAGTCTTGAGCAGAGATGATGTTTTGCGCTTGGAGCATTTCGGCGTGAGCCAGCGAGCCGCGAATATCAACCGCTGCCATACGCTTATCAAAAAACACGGAAGCTGTATAGCGTTTGACCAAATCGGAGACAGGTTCGGAGAAGCGTGCTGACCAAGCCTCGCTTTTTTTAGAGAATTGTGATGTCATAGTAGCTGTAGTGGATGTCGAACGATGGTGCCGCTTCGTCATCGCAAATCCTGAATCGCAGGGACTCTTGTGGAGGCTTAGGGGAGGGGCGGGCGGCGCTGATCTAGGTCCGGATGTCCCTCATCTGCAAGCGGTTCGCAAGATGAAAAGCAGCCGATTATACCGCGAACACGGCCGTTTAACCCGCTTCTTGCTGAATAAGCGCGCTACTTTCGGTATGCTTAGAGGCTTTGCCCAGACAGTAAGGCGCAAGAAGCTTAGCCACCCTGATCAGAAAAGATGAGATTGAAGAATCATGGAATTATTGGATGCGAGTGAGAAGACAAGGCACGAAGTATTGATCCCTGATTGCTGCAATATTGGGATTGTGATTCGCGTTTTGATCCTCGTGAATTTGGTGGTATTGCTAAGCCTCTTAGCGCGCGGTCAAGGATGGGCGCTTAATTTTCAAGAGTTCATCGAGACGTCAATGTTGACTGAATTGATCACTTTGTCGTCCTTGATGGCCCTATGCGGTTTTCGGCGCTTAGTAGAGAAACAGCCGACTGTCGCTTGGATGCAGCGAATAGTATGCGGCACCGTACCCGGAATTGTGTGCTTTCTGATGCTGCAATTGTTGGGGCAAATCGAATGGTTCGTCTTTAGTTTCCCGCGTTTGCACTATGGTTTTGCTACTGTTTTGTGTTTTCTACTCGGGATTGGTATGCAACACTATTTTGAGTTGCGTATGCGCGCCTTCTCACCAGCTTTGGGTGAAGCTCGACTACAAGCTTTGCAAGCGCGTATTCGTCCGCATTTTCTATTCAACAGTTTGAACGCTGTTCTGTCCTTGATCCGCAGCGAACCACGGCGTGCCGAGACCGCATTGGAAGATCTCGCTGATTTATTCCGCGTCTTAATGCGTGATACCCGTGATTTGAGCACGCTCGGGGACGAGATAGCCCTGTGTAAGCAGTATCTCGCCATTGAACAATTGCGCTTGGGGGATCGATTGCAAGTGCAATGGGATTTAGACGATTTGAGCCCGACTTTGCTTTCCAATGCAAAAATGCCATCATTGTTATTGCAGCCCCTGATCGAAAATGCTGTCCATTACGGTGTAGAACCGTCGCCAAATCCAACGCCGATTCAGATAAAAATCGCAAAAACGCTTGATAAGATTGAAATTCGAGTCGTCAATCATTATCATCGTCATGCAAGCTTGCCTTCTGGCAATCAAATGGCTTTAGACAATATTCGTCAACGTCTGCGTCTCTTGTACGACATTGAGGCCCAACTGACTGCTGAAATTAAAGGAGAGCAGTTTGAAGTCGATCTCGTTTTCCCTGAAAAATAATGAATAAACCACGCATTCTGATTGTTGATGACGAAGCGCCAGCGCGGGCTCGCTTAAAAGATTTGATCGCCGATATTCAAGACACCTGCCCCTGTGACTTACTTGGCGAGGCTAGTGACGGGCAGACCGCGCTCGATCTGCTGACTGAGCACAAGCCTGAAATTCTGCTGTTGGATGTGCAAATGCCGGGCATGACCGGTATCGAATTGGCGCAACATATTGCGAATTCCAGTGTGATCGAAACGCCAGCGATTATCTTCGTCACGGCCTACGACGAATACGCTTTGCAAGCATTCGAAGTGCATGCGATGGATTATTTGCTGAAGCCGGTTCGAGCCCAGCGCTTGGTTGAGGCGATTCAACGCATACAGCAGTTTAAGGCGCAACCGATTACCACTCCAGCCGCCAAGAGTCCGAGTGAGCGTTTGTTAGAAACAGTGCAGGCGATGCCGAAAATTCGGCAAAACTTTTCGGTACTTGAAAAGAATCGCGTGTTATTGATTCCGGTGCGCGATGTTCTATTCTTAAAGGCAGAGCAAAAATACGTCACGATTCAAACCCGAACCCGTGCTTATTTGACCGAAGAGAGTTTGGTTTCGATTGAGGCCGAGATGAGTAGCGTGTTTGTGCGTGTGCACCGTAACGCGCTGGTCGCTCGTGATGCGATCGTCGGCGTTGAGCGTGCTACCCATAGTGTCGATAGCGAAGGCGAATCGGAGCGTGCGACCGAATCATGGCAGGTCATCGTTCGAGACTCCAATGAGCGCTTACCGATTTCGCGCCGACAATGGGCGACCGTCAAGACTTTAGTACGATAGGTAAATTTACGTAGATTGTAGCGAGAGCAGTGGCAACAAGGAACCGTTCGCAATCTGAACGGTCTTAGGCGAGCAGTAATTCAACTCTAGGTGAGATATGTCTGACCGAGCTGGCGATTCTGATGACCTGAGCATACAAGAGAGTCCTGATCGGATACGCATCACTGCGCTCGGCGTAAACCTGCTGTACAGCATTGCATTCACTGCATTCTTCGCCTGTGGCTTGGCTTTAGTGCTGAACCATTTCATCAATCGTGGCCCAGGCAGTTACGGCGCCGTCGCCGGAATGCTCGCCTCACTGGTCTTGTTCTATTGCCTCCAGAAGCGTTTGTATCGCGCGGCCATCGCCATCATTTTGTGGGGCTTTAGTCTAATCCCTATCTTCTTTGGTCTCCGCACTTTCGGTTTTAGTGCTCCCGGTTTGTTGTTTGTACCGCTCGCGATTATGGCGGCAAGTTGGGCGCTGTCGGTACGGCATGCGATCGCCATGGCCGTCACCGTGCTTTTCGCTTGTTCAGTTTATTCTGTGCTCATCTCAAGCGGTCAAATCGTAACCACCGAACCGGTGATGTATGTGCGTTTGATCATGCTCGTCGGTTGCGTGATAATCGCTCTGCTACTGGGCTTGGTCGGTGTCCGTGCCTTGCGCTCAGAATTTGAACAGGTGCGAGAATTGGCAGCGAGTTTACGGCAGCAAACTGACGACCTACAGCGTTCACAAGCGTCCTTCTCTAGTCTGTTTGTATCGAATCCACTACCTGCGATGTCGGGTGACAAAGACGGCCGTATCACCGATGTCAATCCTGCTTTCTTAAGCGCTTTAGGCTATCAACGCGATGACTTGATTGGTCGCACCGTCACTGATCTCGGCTTGTTTGTGTATGAGGAAGAGCGTCGTTTGGTCGCTAAATTCACGATGCGCCAAGGCGTGGTGGGCTACCCGGTGACCTTGGTCTTGTCGAAAGGAGAAAAACGTCACTTCCTGATTAGTACGGCGGCATTTGAATTAGCTGAAGGCTGGCGCTTTGTTGCCTTATTCCTCGATCAAACCGATCGTTTAGCCGCAGAGAAAGCGCAACATGTGTTGACGGTCGAACTCGAACAACGCGTCGCAAAACGCACAGCCGAATTGAGCGAAGCACTACAAAACTTGAAGCAAACGCAGAATGATTTGGTGCAGGCAGAAAAGTTAGCATCACTGGGTTCATTGGTTGCCGGAATCGCTCATGAACTCAATACGCCGGTGGGTAATGCACTGATGGTAGCGACGACCATACTTGATCAAGAACGTCAATTTGAAGCGGCGCTGCAAACGGGCCTCTCACGTAAAACCTTGAATCAATTTTTGTTCAATATTCGTGATTCGGGCGATATCCTCGATCGAAATTTGCGTCGCACAGCCGATCTCATCAATAGCTTTAAACAAATCGCCGTCGATCAAACCAGCGAACAAAGGCGGCATTTCGATTTGCATGAAATCGCCCATGAAGTGTTCGTGACTTTGAGCCCCACTTTGCGTAAGACCAAGCATGTGTTGCGCAATGAAATCCCCGAGGGCATCATCGTCAATAGTTTTCCGGGGCCTTTAGAGCAGGTCTTGATGAATATGGTGAACAACTCTCTGCGCCATGCTTTTGGCGAAGAGGATTTCGGCGTCATGCGCATGCGTGCCGAATTGTTTGGCAATAAGGAAGTGCGCATCTATTTTGGTGATAACGGCAAGGGCATTGCGCGAGAACACTTGCCGCGTATCTTCGATCCTTTCTTTACCACCAAGTTAGGGCAAGGTGGCTCGGGCTTGGGACTCAGTATCGCCTATAACATCGTCACTGGCATGCTCGGTGGACGTCTTGAAGTGCACAGCGAAATCGATCATGGCACTGAGTTCATGATCGAAATTCCCTTAACGGCTCCCGGCGAAGAGAGCCCACAAGTTTAGCAAGCGGCGTGGTTGACGGTGACGACGTGAATCGCCAAGCCACCGAGTGAAGTTTCTTTGTACTTCGCTTGCATATCGTAGCCAGTGACACGCATGGTTTCGATCACTTGATCGAGGCTGACATGATGTGTGCCATCGCTCTTCAAGGCCAGAGACGCGGCGGTAATCGCTTTCACTGCACCCATGCCATTGCGTTCGATGCATGGAATCTGCACCAAACCACCAATCGGATCACATGTCATACCGAGATGATGTTCGATGCCGATCTCGCCAGCCGATTCGATTTGTTCGTTGGTGCCACCGAGTGCCGCTGTCAAACCAGCCGCTGCCATCGCGCAAGCCACACCAACTTCACCTTGGCAACCAATCTCAGCGCCTGAGATCGAGGCATTTTTCTTGCACAGCATACCAACTGCCGCCGCCACCAACAGAAAATCGCGGATACCTTTGACCGGGTCGCTAGGATGGCAGTCTTGTGAATAGTATTTGATGATGGCGGGAATGATACCGGCCGCACCATTGGTCGGCGCGGTCACCACACGACCGCCGGCCGCATTCTCTTCATTG
>CAYWNE010000169.1:0-8883 GCA_964459555.1 uncultured Burkholderiaceae bacterium
CGAATGATCCTTACGACAGTCCGTTCAAAAGTCCGTCCAAACCAGACGAAGCAAAAAATGAAGCGACGGCCGCTAGCAATAATGAGGTGAAATCATGATGCGCTTTAGCTTTCCTAACGCGCCACGAGCAATCGTTACGGCACTGATGGGCGCTACACTCTTGAGTGCGTGCGCGGTTGGGCCCGATTACAAGCGTCCCAATTTAGAGGTGCCGAAATCGCTCACGACCAATTCGACCAAATCATCAAATGCCGGTGCCGAAGCCGTGCAGTGGTTGAGCTGGTGGAAGTCATTTAATGATCCTGTACTCAATCAATTGTTAGACGAAGCACTGGCAAGCAACCAAGATTTACAAATTGCGATGGCGCGGATCGACGATGCGAAGGCCAGTGCTGGCATTGCTTTATCTAATCGTTTTCCAACAGTCGATGCCAATCTCCTTGCGACACGTTCTCGCACCAGTGAAAACTCGGGCAAGTTGCCAGCCGGCGCAGCGCCATTCGCCAAAGATTTTCAGTTTGGTTTGAGTGCTGCTTATGAACTGGATTTGTTTGGCAAACTCAGTCGTGCCGACGAAGCAGCCAAAGCGCGTTTGTTAGCGCAAGAGGGCAGCCGTGGTGTGGTGCAAACGAGTTTGATCGCCAACGTAGCGCAAAGCTATTTTTCTCTTCGTGCTTTCGATGCCCAGCTCTCGCTAGCAGAGGCTAGTTTGAAAACGCGTCAAGAGAATCTTCGTTTGCAGCAGAAACGATTTGCAGCGGGTTCGATTGGTGAAGCAGATCTACGCTTAGCAGAAGCGGAGCTGGCAGCGAGTGAAATCACCTTCGCGCAAGCCAAGCTCGCTTTGAGTAATGTTGAATCTGCATTGGCAGTATTGTTGGGGCGTTCTGCAAAAGCGATCACCAACACCGACATCGCCCGTGGTGCAAGTATTGATGCGCTGTACAAACAAGTGAGCATGCCTGCCGAGTTGCCATCTGATTTGCTCAATCGTCGTCCCGATTTGATCGCCGCCGAACAAAACTTGATCGCCGCCAATGCGGATATCGGCCAAGCAAAATCGTCTTACTTCCCGAGCCTGAAATTAACCACAGGCTTAGGACGTGAGTCGCGTGATTTGTCTGATTTGTTCAGCCCCAGTTCATTGTTATGGAATGTTGGCAGCAGCTTAGTGCAACCCATCTTCCGTGCTGGTGCAGTTGGTTCCTTAGTTGAAGGCGCAGAAGCCCGCAAACGTATCGCCTTAGGCCAATACGTACAAAGCGTGCAGGGCGCTTTCAAAGATGTGCATGATGCTTTAGCGAGTAGCGAAGCCAACCAACAAATCGAAGCAGCATCACAACGCCGCGTCAGTGCTTTGAAAGAAGCATTACGCTTATCTGAGCTGCGCTACCAAAACGGCTACAGCAGCTATCTCGAAGTGCTCAATGCGCAGCGTGATTTGTTGACGGCAGAAACAGCAATCATCGACGCGAAACGCGCGCACTTGTCAGCGATCGTCAATGTGTATAAAGCCGTTGGTGGTGGTTGGAAGATGTAGTTAGTTTGCTCGAATTGAATCCACTGAAAAACCGAACCTTTGTGTTCGGTTTTTTGTTTTTTTGTTTTTAATTTATACGATGGCATTGGGGGGGGGCTGGTGATAAAGACCGCCCTTCGCCAACGATGGCTGATCTTTGTGCTCCATCTTCAAACGTGAGCTCCATCTTGAAATACCACTGAACTCTTTTTTGACTTTCGCTTTTTGAGGAGCCCAAATTAATGTATTGATAAGCATTAAATTTAATAATAAAAATATATAAAAATTAGCTTTTATGTTATTCTAAAAAAGCAATTATTGTAATTGCATGAAGTATTTTATTAATTATTTTAAATCTTTTGTTATACTTTTGTTTATGGTACGTAAAGAGGATAGTTATGAAAAAGTTTAGGAAATTACTCGTCTTTGTTGCTATCGGTTTAGCAAGCGGCGCAGCGTATTCTGCAATAGCAGGAAAAACATGCTGGGAATGTGAGGACATGAAGCCATGTAAGCAGGTGCTTTGTGAATGCGGTAAATACGTTTGCCCTCTCTAAGGCCGCGGTGAGGTAGGTAAGTCTTATACCTCATTGATATAAAAAATAAGTTGGAACCGGATTCACTATTCGATAACGATTGACTTCGAAATACGAAATTTTGAACCAGAAATCCAATTAACCGAAGAAAGCTCTAATTTATGAAAAAGATCAATAGAAATATTCTTCTCGTCTTATTCGCTGTGGTCAGTACTTTCGCTTTTGCAATTGAGTCCAATAAGAAGTGCTACGAATGTCCGCAGAGTGCAAAAGACGGTAAGTGTGTAGAGGTTCCTTGTAAGCCCGAATAGGTCGTAAATGCACCCATCAGGTATCAAGGGTGATCGGGTTAGCTGCTCCTCGCCTCTCAGTGAACCGGGAGATGAGGGCAGCCTTGCTTTCGTCATGCATCTGCGCATCATCACAAAAGCTTTGGTTTATTAAGAATTTAGTCAAACAGTATGGATTGTTAATGCTAAAACTAAGCAAAGTTAGTAAGAACTTTTTGGCTGGCGACGTTCAGACCAACGCGCTGGTTGAAATAGACTTAGAAATTGTTCGAGGTGACTATCTCGCCATTACTGGCCCATCAGGTTGCGGTAAGTCGACGCTACTGAGCATTCTGGGACTGTTAGACGCACCCACGTCCGGAGCGATTACATTCGAAAATGAAAACATTAAAGAATTCAAGGAGAGTGAATTAAGCGAACGAAGAAGAGGTCGGATAGGATTCATTTTTCAAAACTATAACTTGATCGAAGATCTAAGCGTTTTCGAAAATATTGCTCTAGCTTTGAATTACAACAGAATGACTGAGGCGCGGCGAAAAGAAGTCGTTTTTCAATATTTGGAGAAACTTGGTATCGCACATCGTTCGAATCATAGGCCTTCTCAGCTTTCAGGTGGCCAACAACAACGTGCCGCCATAGCCAGAGCCTTGGTCGTTGAGCCAAAACTACTGCTCGCAGATGAACCGACTGGGAATCTGGACACCCATCATGGTGATGAAGTCATGTCAATCCTAGAAAATATTAATCAGGATGGTACAGCGATTGTAATGGTGACTCACTCGAGTCGCCATGCATCGATGGCGAAGCGTGCTTTACGTATGCTCGATGGGAGAATTTGCGTTGAGCAAAGTGATTGAGGGTGCTGACCTTCATGATAGTAGCTCGCAGATTCAATTGTAAATAATTTTGCTGGGAATTTTGTCGCAATGAGATTGTGTGATTTTTCAATAGGTCTGCGGGTTCTTCTGAAAACACCGGCATACACGTCGGTAGCGATCATAGGACTGTCACTTGGCGTGACAGTGTTTTTTTTCCTCTCCTTGATCACCTTATATGCATTCAATTTTAATTCGCATATTCCAGACCGCGCGAACGTTTTTGCTGTCAAATATCTAAACTACCAATATGGTCCCTTCGCTCGCTGGCGCACATTCAGCCCCCTCGTGATTCGAGAAGTTTTAAAAGGCAGTGGTATCCCAGTTGAAGTGACTGGGACTTTTACGAAGGACGTAACGATTCGAATCCGTACCGAGGAATTCGAGGAGCGAGTTTTGCTTGTTGACACTAATTTCTCTAACATTTTCAATATTCGCCCACAAATCGGCGATCTAAAACTAACGTTGGCTGATCCCAATAGTGTCGCACTTACTGCTTCGACGGCGAAGAGAGTTTTCGGCAACCTAGATCCATTGTGGCAGAAGATAGAGATTAACGGTCAAACCTTTCGAGTTACAGCGATCCTCCCCGACGTACCTAGCAACTCTACTGAACGGTATCAAATACTTGCGGGTTTTGATAGTTCGATGTGGAGTTCTAGCGAAAAGGCGGAAGTTCTTAAACAATGGAGCTCAGCGGTTGGAACAAATTATATAAAGATTCCCGTTGGTACAAATATCGAAAACGTAAGAATATTCTTGCAGGCACGTGCCGATGCTTCCCCAGAGGCGGAATTGAGCCCAGAGGAGCAAATTCAGTATGGCGCAAATCATGCTGTTCAATTGGCGCTTGTCAATCTTGAGGAAATCTATTTTGATAAGGATCTTCCTAAAGAATCCAATTTGGCGAGGCGAGAGATCGTGATTGGTCTCTTTAGCATAGCGTTACTTATACTTTTCTTGGCCTCGAGTAATTATGTCACCCTTGCGGGCGTTCGTACGCTAGAACGTCAAAAAGAGATCGCGATCAAGAAGGTCTTGGGCCTGAAAATTCGCGATATTGTTTCTCAGTTTTTCATCGAATCGACAGTTGTCTCACTATCTGCCGGTATCCTTGGTGTAGGTCTCGTTTATCTATTCTTGCCAGTATTTTCTCTACTAATCGGCTTGGAGTTGAATGATCATTTTACAGTCTCAAATATCGTAAAAGCGATGCTGTTTTCGGTTTTTCTTGGTTTGATCACAGCACTGTATCCAAGTTATCTCGCGATCCGAGTACCACCAAAATCAGCCTTGGTGGTCGCAAATGACAGTGAAAGTAGCTCGGGACTTATGTTCAGAAAATTGCTAACGATCATACAGTTTTCCTTCGCACTAGGATTGTCATGTGTTTGCGCTCTGATCGGATATCAGACTTTTTACGCAACAACTGTTAATCCTGGATATGACATCGATGACCTCTTCGTCTTAGATCTAAAGTCCAAGATTTCCGATGAGAGCATGAGAAGCCTTGAGGACCGTCTTAAGAATACTGAAGGCATCATTGGTGTTTCAAGTGCGATCGATTCTGAGACGAGACCACTTCGATCAACAGGCGCTTTTCAAGCTGCAGGGAGACCGGCTGTCAATATTGAGTACTCCATTGTCACACCTAACTTTTTTCAGGTGCATGGAATATCTGCAAAATATGGGCGGTTGTTCGATGCGAAAATTGATCAAATCAATGGTCTTCCGGTGTTGGTTATAAATGAAGCCGCCGCCCAAGCACTTGGTTTTGAGAGTGCTGATAAGGTGCCAAACCAGTTTGTCGAATTCGGCGACAAGTCGAGACAAATTCTGGGAGTCGTCCCTAATATTCTACACAGCACATTAAAAACGCAGCCTGTTCCGATGGCCTATTTGGTAGGAAAGCCTAAAATGGGACTCGCAGTTCGTGTGGGCGCGAATCATTTATTGGGGAGGCAGAGTATTGAGAAAGTTTGGAATGATGTGTTCCCCAATAAGCCAATCATCTTAAATAGTGCGCGTAGCATATTTCAGAATAAGTATAAGAGCGACATAAAGTTAGTTGAGATTTTTGCTTGCTCTGGGGTTGCTGCTCTGCTGTTGTCTATTTTTGGTATCTATGTCCTGTCTGCCGCGAATGTTCAACGGCGTGCCAAGGAGATCGTTATTAGGAAACTGTTTGGCGCCGATAAACGTTCAATACTAAAGTTGTTGCTGAGGGATTTTGTTGCCTTCGTATTTGTTTGTGCATTGCTCAGTATGCCACTCGCATGGGTTTTTGCGATGGGGTATCTTGCCGACTACATTCATTTTGCGCCTCTCCTTAACTTGGTAATGCCATGTGTGTTAATCATCATAAGTGCAATCGCATTAGTCGCCATTTTTGTAAATATCATTAAAGCTATGAATATGATGCCTTCGGAGATCCTAAAAAGGTAGGTTGCTAGTGGTGATTCGGAGCTCATGCTCGGTGAGTCAAAGTAGACCTAGTAGCGATAATTTTTGTGGGTATAAAAATGGATAAAGAATTGCAAAACTGGCGATTGAAAATAAATCTTAAAGTTCTCGCAGTCTATGCGTTTGCGGTAATCCTTGCTATCGCACTCGGTAGTCAAATACCAAAATGGTTCTCACCCTCTGGACCGCGAGTGGTGTACGGAGATTATCAGAGACAACTTAGCCCATATCAAAGGCCTTTGAGCCTCTACGGTACTTCGACCTGTCCAGCATGTAAGTCTGCACGGAAGTTTCTAAATGACTCTGGAATTGCATTTAACGATTTGCTTATAGATAAATCTGAGCGTTTTAATACTGAATTCAAAGCTCTGAATCAAACGGCAGTTCCGGTCTTACTTGATTCCAAAATGATGATCGTTGGCTTTGACAAGGATCTCTATCTTCAAGCGGCAAATCGCCGATAGTGTTTTATGATTTAATCGAAATCGATTCACGCTATTGATGTATATCTACAGTATGTTCATGTAGAAGCGATAGTGATTGAAACCCTTTGTGATAAAAGCGTTATGATTGTCTGCGAACGTCAGTAAAACGTGTTTTCATAACCTAATGTGTCGAGCATAATAAATCCTGAGTGGGTAACACTATCTTTGCAATGATCTGCTATCGAACAATCTTGACTCATTACTTCACATAGCTCGGTGAATGCCTTGCGATGTATGGTCGATACGAACGCATTGCGCTTGGTAATGTGACTCGAGATAAATCAATTCAGGGTTTGTCGATGACATTGCTTAATCTTCCTTTTTATTCATCCTTGGCCCATATTGTTTGGAGATGTGCCGATCTAAGATGTGAGATTGCAGGCATAGGAAGTCCTAAATCTTTCAAAAGCTGGAGTTTTCTGATGTGCGTTTGTCCCACATAAAGGAAGATTTTGTGTTGTGAATTGTTTCCAAAGGAAGGCTGGCAAGCAGTTTGACTGTGATGTCAATATAGGATGATCTTGCCACCAAACGGTTTTTTATTCGCCGTCAGCTTGGAATGGAAGAGAGTGAATTTATGAGAGATTTGAACTTGGTGTTGGAGAACTTTAGATGTTAAGCGGAACCCCACTAGACCTAACACCATTTGGCTCGATCTTTAGAGGAATCGGTGTCTTTTATTGGATTTTTGTTTTCAGTGTTATCGGAATCATTCTTTATGCAATTGAAGGATGGTGGATGAAGCTTGTATGCGTGGCTTTGGCTTTGGCTAGCTTGGTATTGCCCGTAGCCTATTTCTTCTATCTTAAATATCAAGAGGCGCAAACTTGGAAAGCGCATATGGATAAAGTGCAGGCGCGTTTTCAGATGCGTTGCCAAAGTTCAGGGGAAAAAATTTATCGTAAGGTAGACGATGTAGAAGGGATTTTGTTGAAGAACGTTCGACCAATGGAAAGTGGGCATGACGTTGAGGATCCTAACTGGCCTGGTGCTGCGTTGGCCTATGAGTCGTGGGGTGATGAGTTTGTAGCATCTTTCTTGGAATGGGAGCATCAAGAGAATCCGCGTGGGTCGCGTGGAGAACTTACTAGGG
Organism: uncultured Burkholderiaceae bacterium; assembly: GCA_964459555.1. Lineage (GTDB taxonomy): Bacteria > Pseudomonadota > Gammaproteobacteria > Burkholderiales > Burkholderiaceae_D > Undibacterium. Next base: position 7,262 of record CAYWNE010000169.1, read on the forward strand.
ATCCGAATCCTTATAACCGGCACACAAAAGACTTTGTTCATCCGGGTTATCAATTTGTTGATGTGGTTGAAGACGATTTTCAGATATCTCGTGACAAATTCCATTCGAATCTCCGAGATTTGGTTAAGCAATCGGCGAAGGAGAGCTCAGCACGTTACTCCGTCGAGTTGATCAATTTAGTCGACCCTGAAGACCGGAAACTGTGGATTGCTGGCGTCAAAATTGTCGTTAGGGATGAATCTAAAAATGAAGTGCTCGGCGAAAAAGTCAGATATGTCTATGAGCCTGGTCAAGGTAGCCTTGCTCATGCACGCCAACCTTGGCGTTTCGGCATTGTATGTGCTGATGATGAAAGATTCGTTTACTCATCTGTTCGATTTTTTGTCGATCAAGTTTTAAAACCTAGGACTGAATAATTGCAATGCCAAGTTAGCTTACACATGAATTGTAGTGTGCAGTTTTCCAAATGGTGGTAGAAGCACTATTTGATGTTGTGTCGTGCAATAGGTGCTGAGCACAGCATAATCGCAGGCCTAGAGTTTGTGGTGTACGAACGTCCTTGGCCTGTGGTTTTGTTCGACTGGTTTCTTGGACCTGCTTAAACCTCGGTCTTAATTGATGAGTACATGAGTGCGGTTACAGTTTCTCAATCACACTTACCAGTGAAAGATGAAGAGCGTTCGATATGATGAAAGTTTTTTGAGATGCCAGTGAAAATTTACAAATATGGAATTCCCATCGCTTTGTTGGCATTGCTGTTAGCGGGCTGCCAAAGTACTTCAACGCCGCAATACCCTCCAAATCCAAATCGACCGAAACCGACACAGGCTGATATCGCGCAAGTCCCTATTTCTCTGGTTGAAGACCGATGTGAGTCTCCAAAGTCGCATTTAGAGTATGAAGCTTGTATCGCCATACTTTACGAGCAAATGCCTGCGCTTGATCCGAATAAGCGAGATCATTTTGGAGAACGGTATGATCCGAAAACCTGCTATGCCTGTATGCAGGATAGAGGCGATCATCGATATTACTCAAGCTCGTCATGTGATGTGTATGGTCTACGCCGTTGGGATGAAAAAATTAGTAAACCTCATATCGATATGCCAGAAATTAAATGGCCGAAGAGTACCGAATTGCCGCAGCCAATATGGGGAATGAGCAATTACGAGTATTTCAAAATGCTATGCGAGAAAGAGGCTGGGGAAGTCATTTATCGCACGGTAGAGAATGTCGAGGGCGTGTTCCAAATGCGCCCGACTTTTTATCCGACAGATCGGGAGCTAAGTGATCGTTATGTGTTGGAGGATCCTTATAGTATTACGCGAGATGATACAAGTGCGCCGTGGGACGTATTTGTACAACCCAATATAGGTGAATATGACTTCTTAATTACCTCGACGGCGACGCTAAGAGACAAACAACATGGGTTAAAAAGAGTCGACGGGAAGGGAAACCCTTCCGCGTACCAACACCCATATATTCGTTTCTACCGAAAGGACGGTGCACACCCAGGTAGTAGTTTCCCGACCTTTGATCCAGAGAGACCCGGGTGGGGCACGTCGGTGCCATATATTGTTGTTGCCGAGCAGCTCAACAAAGTGGATGCGCAATACGGATATACT
>CAYWNE010000170.1:0-8814 GCA_964459555.1 uncultured Burkholderiaceae bacterium
TGAAGGAGCCTCAATATGGCAACAGCAGCAAAACCAGCAGCAAAACCAGCAGCAAAAAAACCTGCCGCAAAAGCAGCAGCTAAACCGGCAGCTAAAAAACCTGTAGCAAAAGCAGCAGCGAAACCAGCAGCTAAGCCAGCGAAAGCAGCAGCGAAGCCAGCAGCAAAACCAGCTAAAGCAGCAGCGAAGCCAGCAGCTAAAAAACCTGCCGCGAAAAAGCCAGCAGCAGCACGTAAGCCAAATGCAGCATTCATGAAACCAATGACGATTTCTCCAGTCTTGGCAGCAGTGATCGGTGCAGCAGCGATTCCACGTACTGAAGTTACGAAAAAAGTTTGGGACTACATCAAGAAGCACAAGCTGCAAGATGAAGCTAACAAACGCAATATCAACGCAGACGACAAGTTGAAAGCCGTTTTCGGTGGCAAGAAACAAGTCTCTATGTTTGAAATGACAAAACTCATTTCTGGTCATCTGTCCTAATCTAGGCTAGATCTCCATATTGCTTTGGGCAATTCTTGAGGCTGAATTTATTCATCCTCAATCCCAAACAAAAACGCCCGCTTCGCGCGGGCGTTTTTGTTTTTAAGGTGTTCGGAAACTATTTCAGAGGTGCCATCAAAACCATCTTCATTGAACACGTCTCATTGCTTGTTGGCAGCGTCTATTGCCGCGAACCATTGCTCGTTTATATCGAGAACCGATGCAACATCTTTCTCAGATTCAAATCGAGAGTACGAATAAAAATAAACCAATTTACCATTGACGCGCGCGGTGCCCATTCCAACCTGCATAGGCACATGATGCATCGCCCCTTCAGATTGCACTTCTATGATTGTTTTCGCCAAAATGAGAATCACATTCTTGAACTCTAGAATCTGATCAACTTCGATCTCGCCGACTTTCATATCAAAATTCCTACCATCGATTTGTTCAGCGATTTTTCACGAGACACGTTTGGTCTCTTGATCCAGAATCGTTTGATTGATCTTGATACTCTTTGCGTACTGCTCTTTCGTCTTGGTGCTGATCTGCCCCCGCACCGAGCTCACTCTGGTCCATAGAGCGCAAGGTTTGCACTAAAGCGTAACGTCGCAAATCGGTACTTTTTCCCGAAACCAGCGCCTAGCAATCATCGTCTTTGGCACATATCCCCAGCAAACGATTTACACAATAGGTCATGTTCTTTACCATCTCCATCAAAGGCGGCAAATCAACTTGAACAAGCCCTTTCACTTGAGGCAAAGTAATCTTCTTTTCGGCGATTGCCAATTGGCTTATCGAGTCCTGCGCCTTACTAGTGGGTGTAAAAGCATAACCGACAGCCAGAATGCGGGCCAATAAAAGCTGAGGGAAAATCTTCAAAGAATGATGTGCATTCAGAAAAGAGAAAAAGAAATCGCAGACTGACTAACCCTTGAATTCCCAATTCTTCCAATTTGCCAATACAGCATTGGGATATTCAGGTCGGCCTCGGCTGCCGTTATAACGGCCTAGAGCCAGATACAGATTGCCGTTTTCCATATCGATATACATACGTAGAATCGAACAACCATAGCGCAGATTAGTCTGCATGTGGAACAGCTTCTTCGGATCACCATCTCCGATCACGCGCGACCAGAAAGGCATCACCTGCATATAGCCGCGGGCACCGACTATCGAGGTTGCATATTTTTTGAAACCTGATTCGACTTGCATTAAGCCCATCACCATCGCTGGCTCCAAACCTGCGCGTTTTGATTCATACCAAATGGTTTCCAGCAATTCCAGCCGTGTCTGACGGTCAGGGATGCGTCGTTTCAAGCGGTCAGACATTTCGCCCAACCAATTGAGATACTTGATACGATCTTCGATCTTGTCGAAACTCGGCTTTGGTGGTCGAGAGTCGGCGATGGCTTTCGACAAGGCGACACGAACTGAATCAGCGATCGCTTCTTCCTTTTGATTTCCCGCATGGGCAATGCCACACAGCGAAGATATCAACAAACAAAACGACGTAAACAGACAAACGCGAAGGCCTAGGCTTCGCGTTTTCTGAGCGTGACACAAGCTCTGTAACATCTTAATTCACTACGCTGCCAGTTTCGCTTGTAAGAAACTGAACATTTCGGCGATTGACAGGTTAGTCGCTTCAGCGTCGCGACGTCCCTTGTACTCCAGCATGCCTTCTTTCAAGCCACGATCACCGATAACAACGCGGTGTGGCACACCAATCAATTCCCAATCCGCGAACATCGCGCCTGGACGCAGATCGCGATCGTCGAGCATCACATCCACGCCCGCATCGACTAATTGTGCGTACAGCGCTTCAGCCTGCTCCTTCACGGCAGCGCTCTTCTCCATGCCCATAGGGCAGATTACGACTTCGAATGGCGCGATAGCGGTTGGCCAAATGATGCCTTTGTCGTCGTAGTTTTGCTCAATGGCGGCACCGAGAATACGCGTGATACCGATGCCGTAGCAGCCCATCTGCAAGATCTGTGGTTTGCCATTTTCGTCTAGGTAAGTTGCTTTCATTGCTTCCGAATAGCTAGTACCGAGTTGGAATACGTGTCCAACTTCAATCCCGCGTTGTATCGCCAACACGCCTTTGCCGTCTGGTGATGGATCACCGGCGACCACATTGCGCAGGTCAGCAATCAAAGGTTCGGCGACATCACGGCCCCAGTTCGCACCAGTAAAGTGAAAGTCTTCTTCATTCGCGCCACAGACGAAATCACCCATCATCGCCACAGTACGATCCGCGACCACCTTCACAGGCAATTTGGTGTTGATAGGGCCAAGATAACCAGGTTTGGTGCCGAAGTGCTCAACAATCTCATCTTCAGTGGCAAAACGATAGTTCGCCAAGCCAGGCACTTTGCTCGCCTTGATTTCATTGAGTTCATGGTCGCCACGCAAGAGCAATAACCACACTTGCTTCTTGATTGCGTCTTTTTCTTCGATCTCAACTGTCAAGACGATGGACTTGACCGTGTTTTGCAACGGAATGCCCAGCAACTCTGCGACATCTTCGCATTTGGATTTTTTCGGCGTTGCCGTCTTGGTCAAAGCTTGGCATGCTGCTTGACGCTCGCTCAACAAGGAAACGGCCTCTGCCGCTTCCATATTGGCCGCGTAATCGGAACTTGGGCAATACACCAAGGCATCTTCACCCGTATCGGCAATCACATGAAATTCGTGTGAGCCAGTGCCACCAATCGCGCCGTTATCCGCTGCCACCGCGCGGAATTGCAAACCGAAACGATTGAAGATGCGCGTGTAGGCATCGTACATATTTTGGTAAGACTTCTTCAAACCATCGAGATCACGGTCGAAGGAATACGCATCCTTCATCGTAAATTCACGGCCACGCATCAAACCGAAACGTGGACGACGCTCATCACGGAACTTGGTTTGAATGTGATAAAAATTGACGGGCAATTGACGGTAAGACTTCAATTCAGAACGAACCACATCTGTGATCACTTCTTCGGAAGTCGGTTGAATCGCGTAGTCACGACCATGGCGATCTTTTACGCGCATTAGCTCGGGACCCATTTTGTTCCAGCGACCGGTCTCCTGCCACAATTCCGCTGGTTGCACCACAGGCATCAACATTTCGATTGCACCGGCACGGTCCATTTCTTCGCGCACAATTTTCTCGACCTTGCGAATGACCCGCAAACCCATCGGCATGTAATTGTAAATACCAGCACCGAGGCGTTTGATCATGCCGGCACGCATCATCAATTTGTGGCTGACAATCTCCGCATCCGCAGGAGCTTCTTTCAAGGTCGAAATAAAATACCGTGTTGCGCGCATAGCTAGGTTTCTTTTCAAAAAAATAAAAACTTCCAACAAAAACGGTTCGACCGCAGCACTTTTGTGGGCAATTGTGCATTGCCAAAAAAGTTACGACACGTGCAGACCTTTTTTTTAGAAGTACTAGGTTATAATCAACTCAATTTTAAAGGATATGCTGGCTCATGCGCTCACTGTTTGCACTTTTGATGATGGATTCGACTGCATAATTGCACTTTTTTAAGTTTTTGGACTCCGATTCGCCAATTTTGCGCAACGAAATTTGCTCAAAGGCCTAGTCCCACAACTTGAACGAGATTCGTCCATCTCTACACTTGCGTCTTTGTTCAGCGCTGGCCACAAAGAAAATTGGGGTCAATCATGTTGGATCGTGAAGGCTTTCGGCCTAACGTCGGCATTATCATGCTGAATGCCAATAATGAGGTTTGGTGGGGAAAACGTGTGCGCGAGCATTCGTGGCAGTTCCCACAAGGCGGCATTAAATACGGCGAATCGCCGGAACAAGCCATGTTCCGCGAATTGGAAGAAGAAACTGGCTTGTTACCACAACACGTCAAGATCATCGGTCGCACACGCGATTGGTTACGCTATGAAGTGCCTGATCATTTCATCAAGCGTGAAATTCGCGGTCACTATCGTGGCCAGAAACAAATTTGGTTTCTATTGCGTATGGTCGGTCGCGATTGTGACGTCAACTTGCGCGCCAGTAGCCATCCTGAATTTGATGCTTGGCGTTGGCATGATTACTGGGTTCCTTTGGACACCGTGATCGAATTCAAGCGTGGCGTGTATCAAATGGCGCTACAAGAGCTGTCTCGCTTCTTGCATCGTAACGAGAACTATCGCAAACCGCATCATCGAGGCCAAGCGCGAAATCAAGCTCGCCGCAACGAACCTAGCGTCAAAGCGACCGAACCAGCAACGACGGCAGCGGCCAATACGATCGTGTCGACGCCAGACCACGCGCTTACTCCCGAGGTCAATGCCACACTTGCAGTCCCTAGCACTGAGGAACCAAATTCATGAAATGCGCGCAAACACCAAGTCTTTGCAGTTGCCAAGCAAAGCGCAATGGCTGGAGAAATACGGCCTTCGCATTGATCGGTGTTTGCCTCTCGTTTACGCTACAAACTTCCTCCTATGCGCAAGATGAAGAAGTCAAAAAAGTCTTTGTCGAAAGTGAGTTACGTTTGCCCGCTGCCGCCGAAGACAAAAATCTCTTACTTTTTCATCGTAGCGAAACCCAGCAATTTTTCATCGACACCAAATCGCTGAGCATCGCCGAAGATGGCAGTTTCCGCTACACTTTGGTCGCGAAGAGTAAGGCTGGCGCAATCAGCACTAGCTACGAAGGCATGCGCTGTGAAACGCTAGAAAAACGTTTATTCGCATTTGGTCGCAAAGATGGTAGCTGGTCGGAATCTCGCAATCAAGACTGGACCAGCATTAGTAGCACTGACAGCAATCGCCATCAAAGCGTCCTCGCATGGGATTATGTATGCAGCTACCGACGTATCGTCGGCAACGTTGACAATATCGTGCAACGCATACGCAAGGGCGAATCGCTCCAGCGCTCACCTTAGCTACAAAAACACAAGCTCAAAAATTCTTTAGGGCGCGAATAAGCGCCTTTTTTCCTTTCCAAGATCATGACTAAGCGACATTTTGGCCGTCGGCAATTCACACAGTTACTGAGCGCGGGGGCATTGTCTGCATTCACGACGGCAACTTGGGCACAAACAAATGCAGGCACCCTCAACGCTGATTTCCGCCATCTCGAACAAAAGTATCAAGGCCGATTAGGTCTTGCGGCTCTCTACTCGTCGAATGGTGTGGCTCTAGCCTCCGCAAGAACGATGGACTACCGCGGACAAGAGCGCTTCCCGTTCTGCAGTACATTTAAGGTTCTGGTCGCATCCGCTATCTTGAAACACAGCGAAACTCATCCCAAATTACTCAAAGAGCGGATTCGCATTCGAGAAAAAGATATCGTCTCTTGGGCCCCGATTTGCGAAGAATTTGTCGGGAAGAGTCTCGACATTGCCAGCTTGTGTCAGGCAGCAATGCAACATAGCGACAACACGGCAGCGAATCTATTAATCAGGCGACTCGGCGGACTTGAAGCTATCAATCAATGGGCGCGCAGTTTGGGCGACGATCATTTCCGTTTAGATCGTTGGGAAACTGAATTGAACTCAGCACTACCAGATGATGAGCGCGACACCACGACACCGCTGGCCATGGCAAAAGACCTACAGCAACTGTGTCTAGGCGATGCACTGAACCACGCCTCGCGCCTGCGACTAAACGACTGGATGATTCACAACAAGACCGGTGATCAACGCATTCGCGCTGCACTTCCTCCGAGTTGGAAGGCAGGCGACAAGACCGGCACCGGCGCCTACGGCACGACCAACGATATTGCAGTGATCTGGACTACCTCTGGGGAAGCGATCATCTTAGCGATTTACTTCACGCAATTCGATGCCAAAAGTAAGGCCCAAAATGACATCATGGTTGAAGCTAGTAAGCTTGTTCTCAATCATTGGAAATTCATTTAAGACTGAAACAATGCATCATCGCGCCCTATTCATCTGCGCTCAGAATCGGCTTCGAAGCCCCACGGCAGAGCATATCTTCGCTGACTGGCCGAACGTCGATACCGATTCCGCTGGGCTCGGTAATGACGCCAATGTCCCTCTGAGTCCAGAACAGATTGCATGGGCAACTGTGATCTTCGTCATGGAGAAAGCTCATCGCAACAAACTATCGAAGAAGTTTTCTGCTCACCTTAAGAATAAGCGCGTCATTTGCCCCGACATTCCAGATGAATATGAATACATGGATCCCGTGCTCATTCAAATTCTAAAAGCCAAAGTGGCGAAGTTTCTGAGCTAAAGAAACCAACGGGCTTAGTTTTTTTGAAGCTGAAACAAAAATATTTATTTTCTTAATTTCACACTACACTGTCGATACATTGCATGTGGGGAGATGAAAAATGGGACTATTTCTTTTCTTTGGAATCATTGTTGTCGTGACGATCGCCTACTTCGTACTCAAGAGCGAGGACAAGCCGATCACGCGAAACAAAAGAAGCTCAACGAATTCCTCTGGTACAGATTGGTCTGCGGGAACGACAAGCTATTCCAGCAGCAACGACACCAAGCTCATTCCGATCGACGGTCGTGATAGCGATTCAAGCGACAATCGCTCATGCGATACCAGTAGCGATAACTCACCTAGCTGGAGCTCTAGTGATTCGAGCAGCTGTAGTTCCGATTCGAGCTCTTCCAGTTCGGATAGCAGCAGTAGCAGTAGTTCTGATTAAATCTAGTCACTATTGTGACTGAAATGTGACTGACACCATATAAGCGCCATACATGATTCTCAATGCGTTGGCGCTTGATATCACTCATCAAAGCTAGCGTGCAGAAAAACAAAACCCGCGTCATCTTTCGATCACGCGGGTTCTTTTTCTTGCATTTTATGGATGAGCTAGCACCATAAAATCAGGGTAAGAAACGCTTTCGCACCAATTACTCTTCAATTATTCTTCAACGGCCTTCACCATATCTTCAATGACTTTCTTGGCATCGCCAAAGACCATCATGGTTTTATCCATATAGAACAATTCATTGTCGAGTCCAGCGTAACCGGAAGCCATAGAACGTTTATTGACGATAACGGTTTTCGCTTTGTAGGCTTCCAGAATTGGCATACCAGCGATCGGAGATTTTGGATCTTTCGCCGCAGGATTCACCACGTCGTTCGCACCCAAAACCAAGACCACGTCTGCTTGGCCAAATTCGCTGTTGATGTCTTCCATCTCGAACACTTGGTCATACGGCACTTCCGCTTCCGCCAACAACACATTCATGTGACCAGGCATACGACCCGCAACTGGATGAATCGCATACTTCACGGTAATGCCTTTATGCGTCAACTTCTCGGTCAACTCTTTCAAAGCATGCTGGGCACGCGCCACCGCTAAACCGTAGCCTGGCACAATGATGACGGTCTCGGCATTACCCAACAAGAAGGCGACGTCATCAGGTGAACCAGACTTCACAGTGCGTTGTACCGCTGCCGCACCGCCCGCTTCGGCTGGAGCGCCGCCGAAGCCCCCCAAGATCACGTTGAAGAAGGAACGATTCATCGCTTTACACATGATGTAGGAAAGAATCGCGCCAGAAGATCCGACCAAAGAACCGGCGATAATCAACATCGAGTTATTGAGTGAAAAGCCAATCCCTGCCGCCGCCCAACCGGAATAACTATTGAGCATGGAAACGACGACCGGCATATCAGCGCCACCAATCGGGATGATGATCAGTACACCGAGTACGAAGGCGATCGCGGTCATCAACAAGAACGGCGTCCATGCTGGTGCCACATTCGCATCAAAGCAGAACACCAAACCAAGACCAACCATGGCGATCGCCAAGATCAAGTTCAACATATGCTGGCCAGCAAAAGTCACTGGTGCGCCTTGGAATAGACGGAATTTATACTTGCCCGACAATTTACCAAACGCGATCACAGAACCCGAGAAAGTAATCGCACCCACAAACGTACCAATGAAAAGTTCAATGCGGTTACCAAATGGAATCGCAGCATCACGCGTCGTGATATTGAAGATCCACGGTTCTGACACCACGGCAACGGCGATACAGACTGCCGCCAAACCGATCAGAGAGTGCATCGCTGCAACCAATTCTGGCATCTTGGTCATCTCAACGCGTTTCGCCAAAGTTGCACCGATACCGCCACCAACTAGAACGCCCAAGGCCACGAGACCGTAACCGAGGTTGGCACCACCGACCGCCTCATTTTTCAGTTTGACGATCAAAGCCACGGTCGTAAACGCAGCGACCGCCATCCCCACCATACCGAAAGCATTACCGCGGCGCGCTGTCGATGGATGGGACAAACCTTTTAAAGCCTGAATAAAACATACCGATGCAATCAGATACAGCATCGTGACCAGATTCATACTCATTATTTGCCCTC
>CAYWNE010000171.1:0-8636 GCA_964459555.1 uncultured Burkholderiaceae bacterium
GCGACATCCTTATCCGTAAAGTGCTGGCCAAGAGTCACGGTCCCAATAGTGATGGCTTTGATCCCGAGGCTTGCGAAAACGTGTTGGTCGACGCCTGTACCTTTGATAGTGGCGACGATTGTATCGCTATCAAAGCGGGCAAAAATCGCGACACGCAGTACGGTCCTTCACGGCATATCGTGATTCAAAACTGCACCATGCAAAGCGGTCATGGCGCGGTCACGCTAGGCAGTGAAATGGCGGGCGGCATAGAACATGTGTACGCTCAAAATCTTTTGTTCGAAAACATGCATTGGGCCACCAACCCGCTCAATACCGCCATTCGCCTCAAAACCAATCTGAACCGTGGCGGCTTCCTGCGCAACTTCTACGTGCGCAATGTACGCATCCCTAACGGCGTACAAACCAGCCCATCGTTCTACGCCTCACTACCCGGTTCGCCGATCGCTTCACGCACCGTCGCCTCCGCCGCAGGCGCAGTCGTCACCTTCGATTGTGATTACGCGCCAGTGGCCGACAACGTCCGCATCCGTCCGCCCGAAGTACGCGACGTCCATATCTCCAACGTCACCGTCGGCAACGTGAAATCAAAAACCGGCCAACACTCCTGCTACCAAGCCATCGTCATCCTCGGCCCCGTCGCCTCCGACTACAACGGCCCACAACCGATGCCAACGGTTTTACCAGTACGTAATGTGGTGATAGAAAACTGCGATTTCGGCGACCCCGTCAATCAAGCGCAAACCATGTATTTGTATAACGTGCAGGGCTTGAAACTGAAGGATGTGAAGATAGGTGGGAAGGTGATTACGCAGGAGTTTAGTGCCTAGATGTTTTTCATGGTTCGCAGCGTGCTGTGTGACCGAATAATTTTGAGATGCCCGACTTGTTCGGGCATTTTTTATTATTTATGGTTGTGTATTTGGTATGATTGCAGGGTGAATTTTAGAGCCCGTCGAATTAATCTCGGTCGTTTGGCATGACAATCGGAATTTTGCTTTTCAATTGGTGCCGTGGTTTGGTAATTCATATTGGTGGTGGCGAATGCCATGCGTACGATTACGCGGTGCTTTAATCGTACCTACGGCCTAACAGCAGCTTTGCGAGCGAGGTGTCGAAGACAACCCGTGCTCCAGAATGAACCTTGAAATTGGAGATAAATTGTCGACCACATATTATTCGGGAAAGCGTGTTGCAATCGTGCTTACCTCGTGGCTCCTATCAGGAATCGGTGTTATTTCGTCCGTAATGTTTGTAGGAGCGGGTCTTTTCAGTGCATCCTTCAGCATACAAAATATACTGGCCATTTTACCTATGTTTGCTTGGATTTCCCTGGGTGTCATGTCGATTTACTGGGTTCAAGATCGGCATTGTCATTGGATCTGGCCGAGTTTCGGCACGCTTTCCGGTGTTGTGGCAGCGATATCGTTTATTGACATGTTTTATTTTTATGTTTCCTCTCTTCCTCTGGCCTTCTATTTGACCTTTTGGCATATGAAATGTTATTTAGATCCACGTAGGTACGATTAAAGCGAAGCGTAATCGTACGCATGCATCCGCAATTCATCATAACTAATCGAAACCCATCGACCCATGCCAAATTATCGACGCGCATTTGTTGCTGGTGGGACGTGGTTTTTTACGGTGAACCTGTTGCAACGGCATGGGAATAATTTGCTTGTGCGAGAAATCGATTTGCTGAGGCATGTCGTGCAACAGTTCACGTAGGTACGATTAAAGCGAAGCGTAATCGTACGCATGCATCCGCGATTCATCATAACTAATCGATATTCATCGAACCATGCCAAATTATCGACGCGCATTTGTTGCTGGTGGGACGTGGTTTTTCACGGTGAACCTTTTGCAACGGCAAGGCAATCATTTGCTTGTGCGAGAAATCGATTTGCTGCGGCATGTCGTGCAACAGGTGCGTCAAAAGCATCCCTTTCACATCGACGCATGGGTTGTGTTGCCAGAGCATCTCCATTGTGTCTTAACATTGCCAGACGGCGACAGCGATTTTAGCCTGCGATGGCGTTTGATCAAAAGCGCATTCTCTCGTGCCTTGCCGAAGGTGGAAAGAATTTCTGCGGCCCGCCAAAAATACGGCGAACGAGGTATTTGGCAGCGACATTATTGGGAGCATCTGATCCGCGATGAGCTTGATTTTCAAAGACATGTCGATTATGTTCACGTCAATCCTTTGAAACATGGATTGGTACAGCGTGTTTGTGATTGGCCATACTCCACCTTTCATGATCATGTTGCAAAGGGAATTTACCCTGTGGATTGGTGCGGCGATTTGGATGTTCACGTCGGTGGTGGTGATTGACATGCGTACGATTACGCTGCGCTTAAATCGTACCTACGCGAGCTATGCTAGTGAGTTGGATTACAGTATCTATGCAAACTTTATTGAGAAATTTTATATATCAGACTGTTTTGTCGAAGGACTCATTTCTGTTTAAGTATGGTTCTACCCCTTTATGAAATATCGTATCTACTCATCTGCTGGAAATTCCGTTGGTGTTGAGAGTTACCTCGGTTTCTTTGAGATCGGCACTGACGACCATGTGTCGAGATATTTAGGAATTAGAGCTGATGGTACTATTCTCCGTTACTCTGATGAATTTCCTGCTGATAAGTTTGGTCAACTCCCTGAAGGACCAGTAGATTATATTGAGGCGTCGAAACCCGAATATGGCGTTTTTATTTCAATTACAGCGGAAGTGTTTGAGGCCGTCTGGTGCAATACTATTTGCCAGAATCGTCCAGCATGAAAGCACCCCCATACCACACAATACGTTCTGCTTGAGTTGGATAACAGTACCTAAGTGAGCTGATGAAAAATGTCATACGACAGGCAATTGTCTGTCATTTCATCGTCAATACCGGGTTAGAGATCTTTATGAAAAGTGTAGGAATTCCGCTTCAGTACGCTTGTTTCGTGTGCCGAAAGTGCTTCAAACGACCGCAGTTCACAGGGAGCACAAACAGATTCATGACGGCCGAGCAGCAGCAAGCACAATATCGAGAGGCGGCTGAGTTCGAGACTGGCCGAGAATACAGGTGCCCTGATTGTGGTGGCCCATGTCTTTTCATGGGGCAAGACTTCAAAGCCCCTAAGCGGACAGATACCAAGGCTTGGTCAAAAGTCCAAGCCTATATTGAAGCTGGCAACATTTATTATCGCCGAAAAAGTAACTAAGACAGCTAGCTCACGTAGGTAGGCTTAAACCGAAAGGCAATCGTAGTATCCTTGGAGCATCGCTTGGGCACGACGTACTGGCAAGCGACGAACTCACTCCACCACAAACCCCGTCTCAGCAATCCCCTGCGTCCCTGGTCGCAACAAAAACGTTGCGCCAGCCCATTCGTCTTCTGCGGCTTGGCCTGCTGCAATCGAGGTGACCATCATGACATCCATGTTCGGGCCGCCGAAGCTGCACATGGCGGGTTTTTTCATGGGGATCATGATTTCGCGGTCGAGCTTGCCTTCGGGGGTGAAGCGTAAGAGGCGGGAGCCGTCGTTGCCGCAGATCCAGTAGCAACCATCGACGTCGATGGCGGCGCCGTCGGGACGGCCTTGGTATTGCTTCATGTCGACGAAGACGCGTTGATTGTGGGGTACGCCGACTTCGCAATCGTAATCAAAGGCCCAAATCAATTGGCTATTGGGGTGCGAATCGGAGAGATACATGGTACGTCCATCGGCCGACCACGCTAAGCCGTTTTGCACTAATAAGCCAGAAACGAAAGGGCTAGAAACGCCTTGTTGCGTGGTGTAACGATACAAGTTGCCGACCGCTTTGGCTTGCGCCATATCCATGAACATGGTGCCGCTCCAGAAGCGACCTTGGCGATCGCAACGGCCATCGTTGAAGCGTATGCCTTGTCCGAGTTCGGGTGGTGCGGCGAGGCGTTTGGCTTGTACGCGATGTTGATCGGCGAGTTGCAATTGAAAGATGCCGCTTTCCATGCCGGCGATGAAGCTGCCGTCATTGGCGAGGGCGAGGCAGCCTATCATTTCTTCGGTGTTCCAATGGGCGAGTTCGGGTTGGCTGGAATCTTTGTAGCGCCAAATTTTTTTGTCGGGGATGCCGACCCAATACCAAGCTTGTTCGGCGGCATGCCAGAAAGGGCTTTCACCAACGCCACAACGGACATCGGCCACGCGCTCAAAGGGAAAAGTTGTTAGTGTCATTTTGCGACTGGCGCGGAACGCTTACTCAGGCCCTCGTGCTGGGCTTGCTAGCAAGCGTTTCGCGCTACTCCTTGGTTTAAATCTTGAATTGAGTTCTCAGTTAAATAGTCGTGATGACCTGATATTTCGGTACCAGTAATTTCATCACACACCATGCCACGATATAGGCGGTTGCGCAAATCGCAAACATGATGGTGTAGCCGGTTTGAAGTTGTCCTTGCTGGCCAAAATAGTCGAACAGCCAGCCACCGCATTTGGTGATCAGGACGCCACCTAAACCACCGGCCATGCCGCCGATCCCCACCACCGATGCGACTGCACGTTTCGGGAACATATCCGACACCGTCGTGAAAATATTGGCTGACCATGCTTGGTGCGCCGACGTGCCAATGCCGATTAAGAGGACTGGCACCCAGAAGCTGAGATAGCCTAAAGGTTGTGCCAACAAAACCACGAGCGGAATGAAGGCGATGATGAGCATGGCTTTCATGCGGCCATCGTAAGGGCTGAAACCGCGTGAGATGAAATAGCTGGGGAACCAGCCACCACCGATGCTACCGACCATGGTCATACTGTAGAGTACGGCCAGTGGAAAAACGAAGTCGGTGGTTTTCATGCCATATTGTGCGGCCAGGTATTTTGGTAGCCAGAACAAGAAGAACCACCATACGCCATCAGTCATAAATTTACCAAAAGCGAAGGCCCACGTTTGACGGAAGGCGAGTAAGCGAAACCATGAGAAGCTGCCGCTTTCTTCAACTGTGTTGGCATTGCTTGCTTCAGCTTGATCTTGATTGATGTAGGCGAGTTCTTCTGCGCTAAGGCGTTTTTGCTGTTCGGGTTTGTCGTACAAAACAATCCAAAATCCCATCCAAATAAAACCGATCGCGCCGATGATGATGAAGGTCGCTTGCCAGCCCCAAGCAGCGGCTATCAAAGGCACGGTGATCGGTGCCAGTACGGCACCGATGTTAGCGCCAGAGTTGAAAATGCCCGTGGCAAAGGAACGTTCTTTCTTAGGAAAATACTCTGCCGTGGCCTTGATCGCTGCTGGAAAGTTGCCTGCTTCACCCAAGGCCAATACGGCGCGCGATAACATAAAGCCGACGATTGAGGCAGGCACCACGCTGAGTCCTAAGAGCGTCGCCAAACTATTGACAGCATCGCCAAAGAACAGGGCAAAGGCATGCATGATGGCACCGAAAGACCAAATCGCAATCGCGATCAAGAACGCGGGCTTCGTGCCGATGCGATCGATGAAACGACCAGCGAACAGCATGGCAATCGCATACACGAATTGGAAAGCGGCTGTGATGTTGGCGTAGTCGCTATTACTCCAGTTGAACTCTTTGCTGAGATCGGGTGCCAGTAGGCTTAAGACTTGGCGATCGAGATAGTTAATCGTCGTCGCGCAAAAGAGCAGGGCGCAGATGGTCCAGCGATAGCGGCCGATGTTGGGTTGGGTCATACTGTGTCTCCGTTCATGCTTTGATGCGTTCTCATATCGCTACTTTGTTGTGATGAAGTCGATTGAGAACGCCTTTTATTCTTATGTCGTTTGATTTCGGTTCGCTTATTTTCCCAAACGCAGCTCACCATTGATTATACGTGGCACAGCAAGTGGGTTCTCGTCGCGCAGACTGCTTGGTAATAGTTCGGCAGGCACTTCTTGATAGCACACTGGGCGCAAGAAACGATCAATCGCGGTGGCACCGACAGACGTCGTGCGGCTGTCTGAGGTTGAAGGGAACGGGCCACCATGTACCATTGCATGGCAAACCTCGACACCGGTTGGGAAACCATTAAACAAAATGCGACCTGCTTTGCGTTCTAACACGGGTAATAAGGGGCGGACATAAGCGTAATCGTCAGCTTGCGCATGCACCGTGGCAGTGAGTTGGCCTTCGAGCGATTCGGCGATTCTTTGCATTTCATCGAAGTTGGCGCAACGAATAATCAAAGACGAGGGACCAAAGACTTCGGCGCTGAGTTCGGGCGTCGTCAAAAACTGCGGTGCGGTGCAGCTGTTCAATTGCGCTTGTGCCGCGCAGCCCTGATTGGGTGCTGCGGCTTGACCACTAGCGATTGCTTGCACGCCTTGCAGTTTACCTAGCTGAGCTACGCCGGATTGATAGGCGTGATGGATGCCGGGGGTCAGCATGGTTGCCGCTGCTTTGGCTTGCAATGCTTGCGCTGCTGCGTCGATGAATTGATCGAGTTCAGGACTATCAATGCCGACCACCAGACCAGGATTGGTGCAGAACTGCCCTGCACCTAGCGTTAAGGAATCAACAAAGCCGTTCGCGATTTTGGCGGAATTTTGGTGCAAGGCTTGCGGCATCAAGAACACAGGGTTGATGCTGCTCATCTCTGCGTACACCGGAATTGGTTGATGACGTTGGGCGGCGGTGCGCATCAAGGCCAAGCCGCCTTGGCGTGAACCGGTAAAGCCCACCGCTTGAATCGCGGGATGGCTGACGAGCTCTTGGCCAATCTGACGACCATCGCCGATCAAACAAGAAAACACACCGACTGGCATACCGCATTTCACCGCGGCGCTTTGCACCGCTTGTGCTACTAACTCTGAGGTGCCCAAATGTGCGCTATGCGCTTTGACAACAACCGGGCAACCTGCAGCTAATGCAGATGCGGTATCGCCACCAGCGACCGAGAAAGCAAGCGGAAAATTACTCGCACCAAACACGGCGACGGGACCAAGACCAATTTTACGTAAGCGCAGATCAGGGCGAGGTGGTACACGTTCAGGCAGAGCCGAATCAAGTGTGGCATTGAGATAAATACCATCGCGCACTACCTTGGCGAATAAGCGCAGTTGATTCATGGTGCGACCACGTTCACCTTCTAAACGTGCCATCGGCAAACCGGTCTCTTGATGGGCGCGGTCAAGTAAATCGGGGCCGAGCGCAAGAATCGCATCAGCAATACTTTCGAGGAACACCGCGCGTTGTTCTGGCGTGGTTTCGCGATAGCTATCAAAGGCTAATCGCGCCAATTCGCAGGCGTCATCGACGTCATCGCTGGTCGCTAAACCAAAGCCCGGTTCGATCTCAGAGTTGGTGGCAGGGTTGATGGCTTTGATCGTTCCGGCTTGGCCTAATCGTTGCTCGTGGCCGATGATCATCTTACCTTGGATGGACATGCTGATTCCTTTGTTCAAATGGATCGCCAGTGAATGATACGTCTGGCGATCGTGCTGTTCTTGTGCGTCGTGTTTCTCGGTTCGTACAGTGTTCGGTCAAATACAGTGTGCCTGAGTTTGTTGCGTTTTGCCTCAATCATTTCCGGCACACTGATGACGCTGTTGCTTCTTTAGACTACCAATTATTGTGGACCTTGCTTGATGATCAGCTGACGCAACATTTCATCTTCTTCTGCCGTCAAATCAGTCAAGGGCGCACGCACTGGACCGCCGCTGTGCCCCACCAAACGCGCACCGGCTTTGACGATACTGACCGCGTAACCTGCTTTTCGATTGCGGATCTCGAGGTATGGTAAGAAGAATTCGTCGAGCAAGCGATTGACGGTGGCGTGGTCATCCGCCGCGGTTGCGTGATAAAAGTCCATCGCCAATTTCGGTACGAAGTTGAAGACGGCAGATGAATAGACTGGCGTGCCGATGGCTTTATAAGCACCAGCAAACACCTCCGCAGTCGGCAAACCGCCGAGATAGCTAAAGCGATCACCCATGCGACGCCAGATCGATACCATCAATTCGATATCGCCGATACCGTCTTTAAAGCCGATCAGGTTAGGGCACATGTCTGCCAATTTTGCTAGCGAAGCAGGTGTCAAGCGGCAATTTGCGCGGTTGTACACCACCACCCCAATGTTCACCGATTTGCAGACTTCAGCAACGTGCGCCACCAAGCCATCTTGGCTTGCCTCGGTCAGATAATGCGGCAACAACAACAGACCTTGTGCACCCAAACGCTGTGCCTCTTGTGCCAAAGCGATGGCCTGACGCGTAGGGCCGCCAACACCCGCCAAAATTGGCACCTTGCCCGCGCAAGTTTGCACCGCAGTGCGAATGATGTCGCTGTATTCAGTGCCTGTCAGCGAAAAGAATTCACCGGTGCCACCAGCAGCAAACAAAGCACTCGCACCATACGGCGCCAACCATTCGAGACGTTCGATGTACGTAGAAGGGCGGAAGTTGCCTTGCTCATCAAAGTCAGTAATCGGGAAGGAAAGCAAACCAGAAGAGAGGATCTTTTGAAGTTCGAGTGGGTGCATGATGTCTCCAGAAATGGTGGTGTAAGTGGTCGATGTTGAGTGAGGACTTACGCAAAACAGACGCTAGCGTCGTTGCTGCGGCCTCGCCGTACATTTGTACTGTCTTCGGCTGCACCTAGCTAACGCAATTTTGCGTAAGTCCTATGAGTCTTGAAAATTGCTCTTTTAGTATTTAATT
>CAYWNE010000172.1:0-8526 GCA_964459555.1 uncultured Burkholderiaceae bacterium
TCAACTGGCAGCGAGCAGAACCAAACTATGCTTTCTTAATCCTGAACCAAGCTGCGTACAAGGCTGGCAAGAACAAGAGTGTTAGGGCTGTCGCAATAATCAGACCACCCATAATCGCAACCGCCATTGGCCCCCAGAATACCGAGCGCGACAAAGGAATCATCGCCAACACTGCAGCCGCCGCAGTCAAAATAATAGGACGGAAACGACGAACCGCTGCTTCAACGATTGCATCCCAAGCAGGAACGCCTGCCGCGCGATCTTGCTCGATTTGATCAATCAAAATCACAGAGTTTCGAATAATCATACCGAACAATGCAATCACACCAAGTTGCGCCACAAAACCAAATGGTCGTTGCAAAATCAAGAGTGCCATCGCCGCGCCAGCAACGCCTAATGGTCCTGTCAGGAAAACCAGCACTGAACGCGAAAAACTATGGAGCTGCAACATCAACAAAGTAAAGATAATAAAAATCACTAGCGGTACGTTTGCCGCAATTGACTCCTGCGCCTTACCACTATCCGCTGCAGCACCCGCCAATTCGATCTTGTAACCCGGCAACAAGCTAGCGCGAATCGCATCAAGTTTCGGATTAATTTGCGAAGACACGGTTGGTCCCTGAATACCATCGACCACGTCACACTGCACGGTCACCGCCCACTCACGACCTTCACGCCAAACCACACCTGGCTCCCACGCGAGACGAATGGTAGCGATCTGCGACAAAGGCACGGTTTTGCCACTTGCGGTTGGCACATTTGCACTCGCCAATGCTTCGACTGTCGAACGCTCATCTACTGGTTGGCGAATCTGGATGTCGATCAAACGATTTGACTCGCGGAACTGACCGACAGGCGTGCCCGACAGGATAGTATTTGCCGCCCGCATCACACTTTGAGAAGTAATGCCCAAAGCACGTAACTTATCTTGATCCATGTCGATGCGCACTACTTTCACCGACTCATTCCAGTTGTCATTAACGCCTAATGCATTAGGGTTAGCACGCATCACTTCTTTAACACGATCAGCGACTTCACGCACCTTATCAACTTCCAAGCCCGTTACGCGGAACTGCACTGGATACGGCACTGGCGGTCCATTCGGCAACAACTTAACGCGTCCACGTACTTCTGGGAAGTCTTCCTTAAAGGCTTGATTAATCTTCAAACGCAAAGCTTCACGCGCTTTCAAGTCTTTTGGCAGCACCACGATTTGCGTGACATTGGTTTGCGGGAAAATCTGATCCAAAGGTAAGTAGAAACGTGGACTACCCGTGCCGACATAGCTGGTCACGCTTTGCACGCCATCTTGCTTTTGAATGAAAGCCTCAAACTTTTTCGCCTGCGCTTCGGTTGCTTTGAACGAGGAACCTTCTGGCAACCACAACTCAACCATCAACTCTGGGCGACTCGAATCTGGGAAGAACTGTTGCTCGATAAATTTGAACCCGAAAACACCAAGACCGAACACGCCAAGCGTAATCACGATCGTCGTCTTACGCCATTGCACGCACCAATTCACTAAGGCACGGAAACGTGTATAAAAAGGCGTATCAAACAATTCGTGGTGTCCGTCAGCACCCGCATGCGGCTTCACTTTTAACAAAAGATAACCAAGGTATGGCGTGAACAACACAGCTGCCAACCATGAAATCAATAGTGCGAGAGCATTCACCGAAAACATGGAGAAGGTATATTCACCCGCTGCAGATTCAGCCAAACCAATTGGCAAGAAACCTGCAGCAGTAATCAAAGTACCGGTCAACATAGGCATCGCGGTCGAAGAGTATGCGAAAGTTGCCGCATCAAAGCGCGAATAGCCCTCTTCCATTTTTCGCACCATCATCTCGACTGCGATAATGGCGTCATCCACCAACAGACCAAGAGCGATAATTAAGGCCCCTAACGAGATCTTATGCAAATCGATGTTAAAGATGCGCATGAACAAGAAAGTCACGGCCAACACCAAGGGAATCGTTAAAGCCACTACCAAACCCGGCCATACATCGAGACGCCATGGCTTAGTATGCAGACCAAGGGACAAGAAACTGACCGCCAGCACGATCACAACCGCTTCAATCAAAGTATTAACAAACTCCCCGACCGATGATGCGACAATCTTCGGCTGATCAGAGACACGATCAAGTTCCACACCAACTGGCAATTGGGATTTGATGGTCTTCACTGTCGACTCTAGATGTTTGCCGAGCTCAATGATATTTCCGCCCTTCTCCATCGATACGCCAAGGCCTATCACTTCTTTACCGTTGAAGCGCATCTTATCACCCGGAGGATCTTTGTATTCACGTTTGATCGTCGCGAAATCACCGAGGCGGAAAGTCGTTCCGTTCGCGCGAAGCTGTAAATTTTCAAGATCTTTCACTGTCATCAAGGCACCTGAAATGCGCACTTGAAGATTGGTGCTTGAGGTCGTTAAGACACCGGTACCTTCTACAGTATTTTGTGCATTGATCTGCGAAACAATCGCATCAAAGGAAACTCCCAACTGTGAGAATTTCTTCTGTGAGAAGACAATATTGATCTTTTCGTCCTGCACCCCAAACATTTCAACTTTTGCGACCCGTGGAATACGCAGCAATTGTTGACGCACGAAGTCTGCATACTGCCTGACTTCTTCGTAGGTAAATCCATCACCGGAAATCGCAAAAATCGAGCCGTAGGTATCACCGAACTCATCATTGAAGAATGGGCCGATGACGCCTGAGGGCAAAGTGCCTTTAATGTCGCCGATTTTTTTTCGGACCTGATACCAGACTTGCGCCGTTTCTTTCGGCGGGGTCGATTCACGCAACTGCAAAATAATTAGGGTTTCACCTGGCTTAGAGTAGCTTCGAATTTTGTCGACGTAAGGTGCTTCCTGCAGCTTCTTTTCGAGCTTATCGGTGACCTGATCCGCCATTTGCAAGGCTGTCGCACCAGGCCAAACCGCGCGAACTACCATCGCACGGAACGTGAAAGGAGGATCCTCATCTTGACCAAGACGACCAAAACTAAAGATGCCGCCTAACAGCAAGGCCACCATCAGATAGCGCGTAAGCGGGATGTGCTCAAGCGCCCAACGTGAGAGATTAAATCCCTCTGATTTTTTTTCAGAATGGAGGTCGCTCATTTACTCACTCCTGTGGCGCTGGCAGAGGCCGCAGCAGAAGCTTTAACTTCTCCGCCCAAAATACTTACTTTCTGACCTGGCTTCAATAAATTGACACCAGCAGTGACGATTTTTTGTCCCGGTGTCACGCCAGTGGCGATCAAGACATCTTCACCGACGGTCGATGCGACGGTGACGGGCGTCAAACGTACTGCATCATTTTCCACAACCCAAACCGAGCTATTATTTTTTTCTTGGAAGAGCGCCGTTAATGGCAACTTAATCATCGCATGTGTATTCTTCATGCCGAACGAAGCAGTGGCCGTCATGCCGAGTTTGACATCCTTTAGATTCGCTGGCAGTGCCAATTTAGCCGTAAATGTGCGAGTAACAGGATCTGCAATCGGCGACAACTCGCGCAATTTGGCGACGATGACCTCATCTTTATTGGCCCACAAACGTACCGTCAAATCTTTCATTTGACGCACGGAATTGATACGATCTTCAGGAATTCCAACAACCATATCCATATCACCGGTTTTGGCCACACGCACCACCGGCGTGCCAGCCGCGACCACCTGGCCGATTTCAGCATCAATTCCTGTCACTACCCCATCAACATCCGATACCAGACTGCTATACGATGTTTGATTCGATTGATTGCTCAAACCCGCTTTCGCTTGTTCATAGCTGGCCAAGGCTGCCTTGTATGCAGTTTCTTTGGCGTCGAGCACCGCTTGCGCTACAAAATTTTTCTCACGTAATTCTTGATAACGCTTATATTCCGCTTTTGCCAAGTCGCGATTGCTCTCCGCTGCCATCAAGGCGGCTTTCGCTTGTGCCTGACCTAACAGTAAGTCTTGCGGGTCGAGCTGCATCAAAATTTGACCTTTTTTGACGACGGTACCAACATCCACCTTGCGCGCAATAATTTTGCCCGGCACACGAAAACCCAGACGGGACTCAATCCGCGCACGAATTTCGCCGGGAAATTCTGTTTGAAACTCAGCCGACTCAAGCGCTGCAGTGACGGTACGCACTGGTCGAACATCATCGGTCTTTTCTGGTGGTTTCTTGCATGCAGTGAGGCTGATCATTAAGCCAACAGCGACAAAAGTCGCAGTCTTTGCCAAGTTCGCAGAACGTGACGCTGGCGATTGCTGAGGTGGAACGGATAGTTTGAAATTAAACACAGGAATTTTCCTTTACTAATGCGCAACGACCATAGAATCAACTCGGAAGGCTGTGCGGCGAATAGCGATTTCGCATTTGCACAAATTCATTGCAACCACATCAATCGAGTTTATATCACGGGTCTGCTACAGTTCTGCGGATACCTTGGGGAAATTTTTACCCAACTCGTCAGAGCCAAGGTGAAAAGGCATGGAAATCATTTCTCTTCCACATTATCGGTCTACAATTTAATAACTGACTCGCGAGTAAGTAATTATAATGAGGAAAGTTTTATTTGCCAATGACTTTTGAGTCATTTATTTTCAATTCCAAAATGACAATTAATCACTACGAAAATTTCCCCGTTGCTTCCATTCTTCTGCCCGCAAAAATGCGCCCAGCAGTGCGGACGATTTATGCATTTGCGCGTAGTGCTGATGATTTCGCTGACGAGGGCGAAATGCCAGACGCCCAACGTCTTGCCTTACTCGACGATTATGACCTTGCCTTGCTAAAGATAGAACGTGGCTCATCACCACCATCCCCCTTGTTCGCGTCATTGGCAGAGGTCATTGCTGAATATCACATTCCTGTACAGCTATTTCGCGATCTCCTATCTGCCTTCAAACAAGACGTTGAAGTCAAGCGCTATGCGCGCTATGACGATTTGCTTGCTTATTGCCAACGATCTGCCAATCCCGTCGGTCGGATCATGCTTCATCTGTTTCGACAAACCTCGGATCTGAACTTGAGCAGATCGGATGCGATCTGCACTGCCCTACAGCTGATCAACTTTTGGCAGGACGTTGCGATTGACTTGCAAAAGGCGCGGGTTTATCTACCGCAGGAAGATTTAAGCCGATTCGGCATTGAACAGCTTGAGGAAGACGCCAAGCTATTGAGCGAAAAATGGCGAGGCCTAATGGCATTCCAGATTGTCCGTGCCCGCGAGTTAATGCTTCAAGGTGCGCCGATCGCGAAAGACTTAGGTGGACGCTTTGGCTTCGAGTTAAGAATGGTAGTTCAAGGCGGTTTGCGTATTCTTGAAAAGATAGAAGCTGTACAATACGACGTTTTTAACCATCGCCCTACTCTCAGTAAAGGCGACATCGCCCGCATGTTCTGGCGCAGTCTCCATATGTGAGTTGTTGACAATATCGTGAAACCTGACAACAGTACCATTGCCCAGTTTCGCCAAGTACAAGAAGCCGCCAAGGCCGTTCTGCGCAAACTTCCTACTCAACTCGACATGCACGATACCGAGGCAAGCATTGCTGCCAAAGCCGTCTCCATGCTGGCCGAACTGGGATTGCACGAAACTTGGTATTACGATTGTCCCGCACAAGTTTTGTTGGGTAGCCGCAGTTGCCTATCTATCTCTGGGAGAGTCTATACACCAAGTGAAGAAACTATAGGCGGGAAAAATTTGGTTAGCATCGACCTTAGCCCAAAATCCGGCGACATCTGGGGCGATTATTCTCGCACCTTTGCCTTCGAGTTTGGCGCTTGGGTGGAACATGCAAAAAACCGTGAGTACATCAATGGTTTTCAATTCCAACAGTACATTCATCAGGAACTGATGCGATGGCTAAAACCCCATCATACTCTGCACCAACTATTTGAATGGGCCAATGTCAGAATTCGCGAAAAAGGATTCGTGAATTTGGATTTCCGCGGTAACGTGGGACACAGCATCGTGACCCAACGCGAAGATCGTCATTTCATCCAAGCCGATGACCACACGCCGCTGGGCGATATCTCATTTTTCAGCTTCGAACCATTTGTGCGCGTCAAAGGTGGACATTGGGGATTCAAGCACGAAGATATCTACTTCTTCGATCAAAACGAAGAACTTTGCTGTCTTTGAGAATCAGTTTAAAAACAAGAAAGCCAGCGATTCACACTTATCGCTGGCCTAACATTTCTCGAACAGTACTATGCCGCAACGCAAGCGATTGCAATGGTAGACGCTGGGGTTGGGTTTGCTAGTGATGCGACACCCTTACCATTGCTTACAGTACACTTCTGTCCTGCAGGTTGAGTGCCCACTTGCACATCATAAGACTGTCCATCCAACAAACTAAACTTGAATGTGAAAACGCCGTCAGCAACCAAATTATAGCTATCAGAACCGTTATTCGTCAGTGTCAACAAGGTGTTGGCCTTTAAACCACTCACAACACCGCCAATTGGCACACCAGTGACGCAATCAACATTGACGTTAACAGGCGGATTTGCGCTACTTACCGTTCCTGAACCGTTTGAAACTAGGCATACCTTACCTGCAGGTGGAGACGTCACTGTCACTGTATATGGCTGACCATCAACCACATACCGCGAGTAGGTAAAGGGGCCATTAGCACCCAAGGTAGTTGGATACAGTGTGTCACCATTCACAGCCAAGGTAACAGAAGACGCATCAGGTAAGTTCGTCAAAGTACCGCCGATTCGAACATTCGGAACGCATTTAACACTTACATTATTAATCGCGGCTTCGCTCGTCATCTTGCCACTACCATTCGAGACCGTGCAATTTACCGGGTTGGGTTGTAGGGCTACCGTGATGTTATACGAGGCGTTACTTGCTACACGAAACGAGAAGCTACCATCAGCCGTAAGCCTAGAGGTGTAGTTCGTGTCTGTTTTCAAAATCAGTACGCTTCCGGTAGTCAAACCAGTGACTGTTCCACCAACTGTGGTATACACATAGCCACCGCAGCCTGCCAATACAACTGCTACTAATCCTGCGATCAATTTTGTTGTCTTTGATGTCATTCTTTGATTCATCCACTATTAAGAGTAGCTTAGTTCAAACTTAATTTGGGCAAGAGCCCAATTCATAGGCGCATCTCGAAAGTGTTCCAAGCTACTTATCGCCCCACTGCAAAAACAGGCATTGTACAGCAACCGACAAGCAACGACAGACCATTTCTTGTAAGAATATGTAGCAGTCTGGGTTATATAAAAGAAAAGTCTTTTCTCACTCCACAATTTGTGAATTGTTCACGAAACCGTTACGATTACGCCTTTCCACAAGCCAACCCAAAGCTAACGCATGTCTCCAGACGAATACTGCCAACAAAAAGCAGCCGCGAGCGGTTCTAGTTTCTACTATAGCTTTCTGTTCCTGCCGCAAGAAAAACGCAAGGCCATCACCGCGCTCTACGCCTTTTGCCGCGAAGTTGACGATGTGGTTGATGACTGCAGCGATGATCACGTCGCCCGCACTAAATTGATTTGGTGGCGTAAAGAAGTACAGGCAATGCTACAAAACACCCCCAGCCATCCGGTCACAACGGCACTGTTACCGCATATGAACACCTATCAACTCGACGGAGCGCATTTGATCGCCATCATCGATGGCATGGAGATGGATCTCAATCAGAACCGCTATCTCGATCATGTCGCCTTGCAAAAATACTGCTGGCATGCTGCAGGTGTCGTCGGTATTCTGTCAGCCAGCATCTTTGGCATTAAGAATCCACAAACGAAGCAGTTCGCTGAAAAACTTGGCCTAGCCTTTCAACTAACCAACATCATTCGCGATGTTGGAGAGGATGCACGTAAGGGACGAATCTATCTCCCCGTCAATGAACTTCAGCAATTTAGTGTACCGGCCAGCGACATCTTGAATGCGCGTTACAGCCCTGCTTTTGAAGCGCTCATGAAATTCCAGTATGAACGGGCACAAACTGCCTACGATGAGGCCTTCGCCTTACTACCGAATGAAGATCGCCGAGCTCAACGCACAGGGTTAATCATGGCAGCTATTTATCGCGCCTTGTTGGAAGAAATTAAGCACGACGGATTCAAAGTTCTCCATCAACGCATCTCTCTCACGCCCATACGCAAACTGTGGTTGGCGTGGAAGACTTACATCAAAGCTTGATGTTCGCGTAAGCTTCATGGCAATTTTTAAGAAAACTAAAGCTGTACAAAGAAAAACCATTGCGGTCATTGGTGGAGGCTGGGCTGGCGCTGCCGCGGTCGCGGAGCTGGTACAAGCTGGTCATCAGATTGATTGGCTAGAAGCCAGCCGACATCTCGGAGGTCGCGCCCGCGCCCTTGAGCTCCATGACAAGATGCTCGATAACGGCCAACACATTCTCCTTGGCGCCTATCAAGAAACTTTAACACTATGCAAAAGACTGGGACTCGACCTCGACCAGCAGCTGTTGCGTCTACCTTTACAGATGGTCTACCCACATCAAACGGGCATGCGCTTCAACGCACCACGTTTGCCC
>CAYWNE010000173.1:0-8484 GCA_964459555.1 uncultured Burkholderiaceae bacterium
AAGGAAATGAGTAGAAGAAGAAAAAAGCGGAGAGTACGCATGATGGTGAAGGACATATTTGGGTCAAAAAGAGTGTGTTTGAAATCTTATATGGATAGGTGTTGATTGAGGTCCAACAATTTTTGGCTCGCACATTATGAGGTTCAGGCGATTAACTATTCCCCTCGAACCTTGGATCGGGATAAAGCGCAATCACGATTGCCTTCATGGACGCGAAGATGCCGAGCGAAATCAAGATCCGAGATGCGATGAGGAAGCCTGTCATTGAGTGCGTCTTGAGAAAAAACGTGATGTTCAGAAGCTTCAGTTTGTTGGAGGTCCTTGCGTTTGAAACCAAAAAAACATGCAATGAATAGAATTCCTTTTCTTAATTCTACTGTAAGATTGGTAGATTGAAATATCTTTATTAAAATAATCTGCATGCAAGCATCATTTCATCTGGCCTTGTTTTTGACTATGGCGGTGAGCTTTGCAAGCTCTGTTGCGCAAGCTCAGAGTCGCTCACATCAATTTGAATTATCACCGACCTCATTGGAAGCGACAGCCGTCGGCAATGATAAGAAGGCGGCGCGGCGCATGGTGGTATTCGATCTGATGGCGCGCGAACTGCCTTGGTCGTCTAAGTCTCTGTGCGAGGCCGCATTGGTCTTTCAGCACACCAATACCGAACATGAACCCGATGACGGCGAGCAGTATCGCTCTCAAGAGATGCATTTGTTGGCCGTCGCGTTGTACAAAGAGGCGCATCGCCTTGGTGGTGGTAAGCCGAACACAAGTTTTTTGGGATCTCATCGTTATATTGTCGCGATGGGTTTGCCCAGAGAACTGTCAATCACAAATATTGAAGATCCCAAGACCAAAGAATTGGAATTAGAGCCGGATCGGATCGGAGATCAAGCTCGTATGCGTCGCGGGTTCCCCTTCGCTTTGTATGCCTATCTTCAAACCGAGAATTTGGATCCGATCCCACATGAACTCCGTAATAGTCGCCGTGACGAAGAGGTTTCGAAACTTTGTACAGCCGACCAACAAACCCGTGCGCTGTTCAGAAAAGACGAAATGATTTTCAACCGCTACATTGAACGGGTCGGCGATGCGCAGCGCCGCGCTCGTTTGTACGAGATGATGGCGGAGGATGTTCTTTGGGATGTGGAAACGATGTTGAATGCCGCCAAGGTATTGAACGATACACAAAGCATGATCAAAGAGCGTCGCAAGACGCGCTATCTACTCCAAGAAAATCATTTGTTCGCCTACTTTCTCGCACGACAGGCTTTTCTAAAAGGCGAGAAAAGCGCCGCACCATTAATTGTGGCCAGCCTGAATACCTACTTAAAAGTGAGCAAGATGCCGGAGCAGTTTGGTTTGCAAATGACAGAAGGCGCGAGCCCGAAAATTTGTCAAAAAGATGCGCACGTTAGTGTTGAACAATGGGGCAAATACGAGTTCCCATTTCACTTAGGGCGCAGTGTCAAAGCTTTATGCAATGCGGCCTTATCCGCGTCTCCATAAGAGTAACTGCTCTCGGTACTGTGATTATTGATCCAGTAAATGACTGTAAGCCGGCGCGGCCATGACTGGCACAAACTCAGTAATCGTGTAACTGACCGCACCGCTTTGAATGAAGGGATCAGCACCCATAACGCGCTCGAGTTCCTCTTTACTTTTGTGTTGAGAAATCAGAATGCCGCCTGTTCTCGGCACTTTTCTACCGCCGAACATGAGCTGATTGGACGCATATTGTTGTGCTAAGTACTCTCTATGTTGAGCAGT
This sequence comes from uncultured Burkholderiaceae bacterium, assembly GCA_964459555.1. Classification (GTDB taxonomy): domain Bacteria; phylum Pseudomonadota; class Gammaproteobacteria; order Burkholderiales; family Burkholderiaceae_D; genus Undibacterium. The sequence goes on from CAYWNE010000173.1 coordinate 1,774, forward strand.
GAGTTCTGGTGTAATTTTTTCTAAGTCCGTGAAAGTCATGTCGATTAGATACATGATGGCCTCGCTTTTTGTGGTGGTTAAAGGTAGAATCTGATTTGCTACTAATTTCGTAGCAATTAATATGGCGAATTGTACTGCTACTTTTTTAGAAGCGCAAGCATCATGAAAACACCATTACCGAAAACCAAAGTACGTGGCTCCAATTCTGGCGTCGCTCTAATGGCAGTTTTTGACCTCTTAGGCAGAAAATGGAATATGCGAATTTTGTGGGAACTTAATAGGGAAGCGTTGAGTTTTAGAGCGATTCAGGATAAATGCGATGGCATGTCACCATCGGTATTGAACGATAGAATCAAGCAGTTAGTGGAGGCGAAGCTGATCTATTCATCGCCAACAGGCTATCAAATCACGCCATTGGGCCAATCCTTAATGCAAACGCTAGATCCACTGCGAGATTGGGCGGCGGAATGGGAGCTGGAGCTTGAAGACAATGATTGATGTGACGATTCTGTACGTTCTTGAAATCACCAAGCTCTCTACACGTTGAACTCAATCAATCCCACCAAAAATACCAATAGCGAGAGTTGAGCAAAGAAGAAGCGAGTTTGCCGACTGTGCCCATGCCTTGTTCCACGATGTCGTAGCAATAGCCGTATTGTTCTTCTGCGAGAGCGAGTGCTTTTGTTTTTTCTGTGACAGGAGCCTTAACCAAAGTTTCGACAGTGTCGCCACTCAGGTAAATCAGTGAGGTCTTGTATTGTTCGTCCCAGTATTTGTGAAGGGCGACATGCACATGCGGCGCGGGGCAATCATTCCATCCACCGTAGCCGAGCTTTGCATAAACATGCCAATCACAGGTCGATTCAACAAAACCGATGTGAATCTGAGGCTTGCGCTGCCCAGTCAATACATCGTTCACGCTGAGAATGCCGCTGTTAGGTGATAAGGGCTTTTTCGGCCAAGCGCTTTTCTTTTTGGGGGCGTGTTCTAGCAGCCAAGTCTTAATGTCGAAGCTCATCGCTTGTTCGATGATTTCCTTACCATCATCGCTCGGTGGCTCGCACATATCTCGAAGATTTTCTAGATCTCTATCATTGCCGATAATGAACGGATATCGATGTGTCGTTCGCCATTCTTGGCGATAACGCGCAAGTTCGTCGAAAACATGCTCACCACTGACTTGGATGGTTTCCATCTTTTTCCCACAAAGTTGATAGCTTCAAATCGAAGTAAGAGGCACTCACTTCACCTCAAACGCTATTTTCGCCTTCTTCAATTCCAAGTTGACGAACTCCTTCCATTGATTTTTCGGCACCCATACTTTGAGCATGGTTTCATAGGCGAGGGCGGGGTCTTCTTTGGCGACGATTACACGGTATAGGAAGGTCATCGCTGAGGCGCGCATATTGGCTTGGCAGTGCACCAATACTTTTTTGCCCTGCAAGCGTTTCATGGTGTCAGCGAAGATTTGGAAGTCAGACTCGGTTGGGTTGGACCACTGAATCGGAATACTGATAAATTCTAAACCTTGATCGCGGATAATCTGCGGTTCATTGGCGATGGCGTCGGCCACAGTCGGTGGCGCGAGATTGATCACCGCTTGGAAGCCTTGCTTAGAAAGTGCGGCGAGCGACTCTGCCGTCGGTTGGCCTGCTGTGACGAGTCTGTCGGAAATGGTGACGACGTTGGGCGCATTGATAGCCACTTCGTTTTGGGCATGCACCTTGAGTGACACTAACAGTGCGAGGGCAAACAGGAATTTGGCGAGCGGCATGGCATGTCCTTCAGGGCTTGAAGACGAGAACGTGTATCCGTATTCAACTTCTATCATACCGAAATTGCCCAAGGCCTTCTGATAAATTTTTGCTTGATGATGGGTTGTGACAAAGAAGAGAAACTTGCTTGCGAAGATCGGCGCACCAGTTCTTTTCGAGGATGTGCTATCGCACGCGCGTGGTGGAGGGGATCGGAGCCGGTGCAGGAATTAAATTCCGAGCACCGGTTCCGATCGTACATGGAGAGTTTTGTGGTGAATCAAACTGAAATCGTAAAACATGTCGACAATTCGAGAACGTCGAAATTCGATGGAACCGGGTAGGAACAGAAGTTTTCGGTAAACACTATCTAAGCACCAAAATCAATATACTCAATACCATCTTGAATTTGGCCAATGATTTTTGCTTGGTGTTCGGGGCTTTCACTAAACTTCAACAGCACTTCTGCCCTTGAAAAATCGCCACTGCTAAGTTTGTAATTCCAATAGTTAAATCCCCCAATGTCAGGCGCACGATGTAGTACATTGTTATACGGCGTCGTGACGAATTTTTCGTTGCTCAGATAGCTGCCATAGCGCGATTGGAATTCATTGGATTGATAAAACGCATTGGCAACGCGCTCCAGATCCATGCCGTGATCGAGCTTGTCGATCCAATAGCTGAGGCCTTGAATATCCGGCGTGCGATCGAAGGCTGCGCTGTAGAGTCTATAGGCTTGGCCGGCAGCGCCGTTGAAATCGAAAGCCAAGGCATAATCACTAAAAATCAAGCGTTCAATGTTTTGCACTTGGTCGCGACCTTCATCACCGAGCTTATCTTCGATCTGAAAATTGCTAGCCGTGCCGCTGATGCGATATTCGTCGACTTTGCCCGACATAACTAAGAAATCAAGCCCGCTACCACCGTTGAAATAGTCATTGCCCAGGTTGTTGAAGATGGTGTCGTCACCGCCATAGGTTTCGATGTGATCGTCGCCCACGCTGCCACGGAAAGTATCGTCGCGATAGGTGCCGAAGATATCCAAACCATCGACGTGATCGGCTTCCAAGCCAAGGACATAGTCAGTCGAGGCGCGGAGGAGATTATCGACACGAACATAGAACTCACCATTCGCCGCATTACCGAAGTAATCGAAACTGATGTGGCCGTCGGTCGATAAATTCGCGAAGCCTTGTTGAGTGGTCGAGATCGGTGTGCCATAGCGATCGGTCAGCGTGATCATGATGCCCGAACCATGCTCTTGCCACAGATTCTTTGCGCTGTAGTTATTCGTCGGATCAGTCGATACGAGAATGGTGTAATGCCCTGGCGCATCAAGACGCAATTGGTACCAATCGCTAGTGTCATTGGTCGACAATTTACCAAACGAGACTAAATCGCGCTGCAGCTTAAAGCCGGAGCTCAAGCCTGATGAGTCGAAGCCTTTTGAGGCCTCATCAAAATAACTCTGATATCCATTAATGTAGGGCATAAAAACTCTCCACTTGCTCGACGAGCATGAATCAAGTTGGCAAGAAGATTCCGCAACAACAGAATCAGTTTGCACTCTTGGAACAATTAAAAACTAAGGAGAGACAAGCCGCGGTTACCTCTTGAGGCAGATAACGTAGCAAATACGCAAGCGGATGACGACTTTGTTAAAAAATGTGAAGCGGATGGAATGGTGTTACAGGGTAAGCCTAACAGTGCTATTTCGCGCTGCTCAGTCGCTATTCTTCGCTGCGAGTCTTTGTTGTCAAGTCCACTTAGGGCTTTCTATATTGACCTATAGAGCAAATGCGCATAATCTATGCGTATTAGTGTTAAAGGAATCTAACCATGTTACCAATTTGCGATGAAAATGCCGTGAAAAAAGCGAGCAATTTGAGTATCAATAGCGACCTGCTTAAGAAAGCGAAGGCACTTAACATTAATCTTTCTGCTACCCTAGAAGCCGCACTCAAAGTGAAAGTGAAAGAACTTCAAGCGCAAAAGTGGCTAGAAGAAAATCAGGCTTCCATTTCTGCTTATAATGAGTCCGTTGAGAAAGAAGGCGTTTTTAGCGATGGATTGCGGAGCTTCTGATGGCGCAATTTTCTGTCTATCAAAATAGAAACGTGCAGACAAAAAAGACTTACCCATTTTTGTTGGAGATTCAAAGCAATTTGCTGAGTGATCTGGTGACCACGGTTGTCGTGCCCCTGATGAAGTTCGAGAGGAACAAGGCGAAAGTGCTGACAGGACTGACACCAGTCTTTTTACTCGACCAACAAGAATTTTTGATGCTAACGCCGCAGTTGGCGGGGATACAGAGAAAAGAATTAGGTAAACTTGCGTTTGACCTTTCGGATGCGCGAGCCGAAATTGTCGGTGCTTTGGACTTCTTAATTTCCGGTGTTTAAAGAACATCATCCGTACTCTATCAAGTATTAGTCTCTGCTTTTCCTGACTTTGAGAGACAAATCAAGCGGCCTTATTGATGCACTCAGTCCCTACTGGTAAAGACTCCATGATTTCAACTTGTCCTGCGTTGTTGTCAGCGTTAATCCATCACTATGGTTTAGGCAGTTAATTGTTGCCGTGGTTTTTCCATCGTTTGAAGATACCGAAATATGTGGTGTACCTATCAGCGGCTCGACAATCTCATACGTAAAGCCTGCGTTTCGAAAAGAAATCTGTGCGCCGCGTGGGAGTAGTTCAAATTGAAAATATTGAGTTGGAATAAGACGTTGCGGGGGAAATTCGAATGTGGTTTTTCCCTTTTTGCCGGCGCGGTATTGCATGTAACCCGACGTTGGAGAGATATCGCCAGAAACACAAATTTCATAGACTTGATGCTTCGACCTACAAGAAAAAATGCGCTCCTCTCCGGAGGAACAAAGAGAAGTTGAATCTGCCGCGGCCGCTAAAGCGGGAGCAAGCATGCTAAGAGATAGGATCAGGATTCGTCCACAGGTTCGCACACACATACTTAGTCTTTCTTGCCATATTTATTGGTAATGAAGCTGACGCCAAAAGGCCTTACTTGGGCCTGAAATACGTAAGCTTTCACAGCGGGATCAGCTTTGGCAATTTGTTGTGCTTGTTCAAGTGACTCAGCTTCGAAAATAATCACCGCTGCGTTATCCCAGTAATCTCCTTCCATCCCGCCAGCCAACATCGCTTTACCATCGGCCAGCTGTTTTGCCCAATATTCACCATGCGCAGCGAGCGCTGCATTGGCTTCTTTATCATCCGGCCATTTGCCCGTATCCTTCCAACGCAAAAAGAGATCATGACGTAAGCGCAGCAAGACGATATAAGCATTGATCCTTTGTTTATTGCTTTTGGCGTAGGTGGCAGGCGTTGCGTTCTGGTTGGGAGTTTGAGCCCAAGCAGGTTGTAACATCACTAGGCTAAGAAGGATAAAACACGTAAGAAATAGGGTGTTTCGAATGGAGTGGAAGTTCATGTGGATCTCGCTTTCACGATTGTTGTGGCGCCATACGGTGAGCTTGAATGCTAGACGCATTAGCTTTCTTCTTTGCTCGACACGCTTCTTATCATAGCCTACAAATCATTTTTTTAATCGAGGATTTGCAGGCAAGATTCACTTGTTGTGATCGTGAGCTTGAGCGCCTTGTATAGGCCGATTCGGTAACAACGCTGTCTGTACAGCGCTTCTTGCGGGGTAGTTGTTTGAAAAAGGTTTGAGCATATTTGTTTGCCTCGCGCACTGTGTATCCAGTATCGAGTTTTTACCTGCCATTATTTCGAAATCAATATCGTGAATACGCGCCTGAACTATTGTTCAACACGTTTATGTTGCGGGCATAGATTATTTATTAAATCGCGAGCTTAGCTTCCAGACTTTGCTGATACAACATTATGAAAATTATGGTTCAGAAAATATAGACAGGCAAACGTAAGTGTCGTCGAGTCGGCGTCATTTTTTGCCAGTGTTTCTATAAGACTGACGATTGGATTCTCCATGATTGATACTTAACGCCAAGTTGACCGGCAGAACGGAGCCGGTCTGTCGCCGGAGAGGTTTGCAAAGAGGCGTGAAACTTGCAAAGTAAATGCCCCGCTGCAAACTGGCCGAGTTGAACGTCTTGTTGGGTTTACGGCTTTGAGACCGAAAGCACTTGTTGAATGACGAGGAGTGAACCCATGCCCAAGTGCCCGTATCCCATCCAAAGGGTACGTCCGCGTATAGTTCGCTGCTTTCCTGAGAAATAGCGGCCAACCAATTCAACTTTTGCATCCCCATATTCATGCCGCTGATTGGTTAGCGTTTCAAAGCGAGAGAGCATTTCATCCTCAAGCTGTGTTTTAATTCCTTCGACAACTAACTTAGCTTTCCCATACTCATGCCGTTGATTGGTTAACGTTTCAAAGCGAGAGAGCATTTCATCCTCAATGAGCTGTGTTTTAATTCCTTCAACAACTAACGGCTTTTCTCGCGTCTTCTCAATTTTATTATCCCCGCAACAGTAGATCACCCCGGAACCTCTCAAACCACCGAGCTCCAACCAGATAGTATTAAAGTTGTGGCACGATCCATCGGTTAGCGTGAAAACCTCAAAGCCTCGACTAACTACTCCACTTATCTTGATAAGCTTGTGATTGAACGTTGCGGGATTTCCGAGAACCTCGCACAAAGTTACTTCTTGTGGTTGTTCTGGTGAGTTTCCTAACGAAATAGGAACATCACTAATTGTCGATTGATTTGCGCAGCTCGAGACAATAAAAGCGGACCAAATCAAAAGTAATATTTTTCCACACTCTTTGATATATTTTTTCCGCATCAATTCTTCCTCGAGAGCATAACGTTTGAGTTAACCGGCATGCGACAGAGTGACGAAGCCGGGCGAAAATGAAATGGAGCCCGGCGTAGGAACGCCGGAGCATGTCCGGTTGAATGATGGGATGGACTCCCCCGCCTTTTTGCGCGACATTAGGCGCACTGGTTCAC
>CAYWNE010000174.1:0-8455 GCA_964459555.1 uncultured Burkholderiaceae bacterium
GGTCGACTTGTAGACACCTGTGCCTTGGACCGACGCGAATACAGTATTGGTGCCCGGTACGAACACCATATCCTCAACCATACCGTTCAATACGCGGGTCCAGTTGGCGCCGCCGTCAGCCGTTCTGAAGACACCGCCATTCGACAAACTACCATTGGCATCGCAAGAGCCAAAACCACCAGCCAAAACTTGATTAGAGTTGACGCTAGAAACTGCGATGGTATTTACGATACTTAATGGCATCGTATTCGCACCACTGCCATTTTTCTGTGTCCAACTCGTACCGCCGTCGGTACTCAAAGAAACACCTTGGCCGAGATAGGCGCCCAAGCATCCTTGGTTCTTATCACCAGTCCCTACCCATACGCGATTGCGATCATTCGGATCTAGCGTAATCGCGCCAATTGGTAATGTTCCGACTTGATCAAACACAGGGGTCCAACTAGTACCGCCATTGGTGGTTTTCCACACACCACCCGATGCGCTACCGAAGTAGACGATATTGTCATCGGTTGGATCGATCGTGATCGCATTGCTGCGACCAGAAACGCGACCAAACGCCCAACCTGCCATGTTCATCGCAGACGGCCCCATTTCAGTCCAGGTCTCACCCGCGGCAAGCGCGACGATAGAGCGCTGTTGTGCCTTGGTGCGCAAGGTTCTGACTTCTTGTTCACGTTGTTGTTTCGCATTCGGCTCGGTACTCAAGCCACGCACACTTGCAGCCCATTTCTGCCGCTGTTCGATGCGCCATCCTTCGTTTTTCTTGTCATCCGCGCTGTACCCAATGATTGGTGTAGCTGCCGTAAGTCCGGCCAGAACCAACGCTATTACACTCTGTCGACGACTCCTTGTTTTCATGATGCCTCCCATTTTTCTTGATTGTGATTCGATCGTTTCGAACTTCATAAAGCCACCATTTTTTAAAAGGTGGTATTCGATTCTAGTCAGAAAAATGAGCAAAAAATCTTGCAAAAAATTTTCGTTTCATCTACTTCTAAAAACAAAATAATGTATATTTTTTAGGCCATATCACAGTATTTTTTTTAAGCAAAGGGTATATCTGCGAATCATCATTTGACAATAATCCACAAATTACGAAGAAAATTTATGAGAGAAAATATCTTAGTTTCATCGTCGTGTTGTGCAAATAATGAATTCTTTTTAGAAATCTTTCTTCACTGGTATGAATGCACATTTTGCTTACATCCTTAACCCACAAATGAAGCAATCGTGTCGCCCCAGACCATTCGAGTTTGAAATTCTCCGACCCTAAAAAACAAAAAGCCCCTTCAAGGCCTGTGCTGATGAAGGGGCTTTATAGTTCAAACTTACGCAGTTACAGCTTTGCCAGAAAGCTAGGCATCAAAAATAGAACCGCGCTGTCACGCTAATCGATCTGGCATCGCCGGGGGCAACTGCGCCGTCTCCAGTCGCATAGCGATACCACCGCTGATTCGTTAAGTTGGAAATATTCGTTTGGACCTCGAATTGCTTTTGCCTGAAATACGCCACCATATCGACTACTGTCTTCCCTGGCGCACGATTGGTATTCAGCGCATCTGCATAAAAATCGTCTCGGTAGTTGAGCCCTGCCCCGATACCAAATCGTTGCAATTGCTCCGCCTGAAAATCATAGGTAGTCCATAAACTAAATTGATTCTTGGATGTCCCTGGAACCTGTTTACCAAGTACATTCACATCATCTTTTTTCGTCACAACGTTGACATACTTTGTATGAACAGCATCTTGATAGGCGTAGGAAAAACGTAGTTTCCAAGCCTGCGATGGCCGAACTACAAACTCCGCATCAACGCCACGTGTTTTCGACGAACCTAAGGTACCAGTAAGCCCATTCGCGGTTTGAAAAAAATCATTCCTGCGCGTATCGTAAAGCGCAAGATTACTACTCCACAAACCATCGATCGCCAAGGTTTTTAGGCCAAGCTCGATTTGCCGAGAGCGTTCGGGTGCGAAGGCTGTTCTTCCCATCTCTGTTGTGAAGTTGGAAAACGCTCCAGCTGAAGCACCACCATAAACCGAGGTACTTTGACTCACTTGATACACCAAACCCGCAGCCGGATTCCATTTCCCGCTGCTCACCTGAGCGCTCTCATATCTCATCACTGGCGCTTTCGATTGATAGGATTGCTTATTGGGGGCAAGAGTACTCAGAAATGCACCGCCCGCGTCGAACAAGGTATTGTAATCGCCAGAGTCTTCGATCTGATATCGATCGTAACGTATAGCGGCTCGTATTTTCCATTCAGGCGACAAGGCGATCTGATCCTGTACATATAGGCCAGCTTGCTGATTGTTAACCTGTCGATTCCACGCCAATACGCGATCTAACTCAGCATTACTTTGCTCTGGAAAAGTGGGAGTAAAGATGTTACCGATCGGCGCGAGCAAAGCTTGACGACGGCTCGCTGTACCCTCAGTTCGATTCCATGCACCACCAAACAAGAACTCATGAAAACTGAGACCTATCGCAGTGCGCCACTTCGCTTCGACCTGTAGCGCGCTGTCATGTAAGCGATCTTGTTGATCTCGCCAAGTCCGATTGACGATCTGGGTTCCAGTGATTGGATCGTTAAGGCGCCAGCTTGGCACGTTGCGAAGGAAGTCGAGATCACGTCGACCGTGCGATACAACCGACTCCAAAGTCCATTCTCTATCCAATTGCGCAGAGTGCTTCAAGTTCACACGATCAATCCGTGTCGCACTACGCGCGAACGGAGTATAGAAACGAAATTCTTGTGGCACGTCAAGAATCTGTCGATTACGGAATGGCATGCCGACCGAATCATTGTGAACCGTCGAATCCAGATGACGTAGTTCTACGCTCATGCTTTGCCCTACTCCAGTTTGAAACACCAAATGCGGTATCACTTCGGTTGATCGACTCCCATAGCCGCGATAGCCATCTGCATTTTGATATGCGGCAGTCACGCGATAAAGATTGGCAGAGGATTCATTCGCACTCGTAGCCAAGCTTCCTGTTGCTTCAAACTTTGCATTACGTCCTTGAAAACTGGCGATCCCCAACTCCACACTTTGCGACGATTCACGCTCGGCTTTCTTGCTGACCAAATTAACAAAACCGCCCGGAGCGCCACTACCGTACATCGCAGAGCCAGGGCCCTTCACAACCTCAATTTGCGAAACGTCACTCAGGCTACGCATATAGCCATTTACAGCCGGGCCATCAGGCATGCCATCACGTAGAAAGTTGACTGGCAAACCGCGCGCTAAGTAATTATTGAAATACCCGTAATTATTAGTGCTGCTCTGGGTTAAGCCACTTACATTCTTGATCGCAGCGTCTAAGCTCAAAGCGCCCTGTTCTTGCAGCACGTCTCCCTTCACGACACTCACACTAATCGGCACATCACGTAGTGATACGTTTGACTTAATACTCGCGCTGTCATCCCCAAATCGCCCCGAGACTTCAACATGTTGTTGCGCCTTTCGCGCTTTCTCTGCGTCGCTACTCGACTCATTACTTTGCGCCTGTGCGGCCATTGCGACGCAAGCAAAACTCACGGCCAAACTCAAACGTGCCACGGCGAATTTCCGCATGCTTCTTGTACTCTTTTTGTTCATTGTGTCCTCCCAAATTTTTTGAAATTTGCACACTTTTCTAAGTGTTTTTGTCCCTCAACTCCAAACTGGATTCATCCCCCACCATGACGACTTTTTCGAAGACTGATCTAATCTGTGAGCACAACAATTATAATTTCATCAATCAAAATAATATCCATTCTGCATGACGAATACACAATTATGAGACAGTCCGACGATGCTCTTTTACAGAGTTCGTTGCGCCGTTTTTTATTCGAGAAAAAGAGAAAGAAAGAGGGAAGATTCGAGAAAATTTCTTCCGAGAATAAGTTGCGATGTCGTCAAAGAAAGAAAGGGCCAAGGATACTCAAAAATATTTTGTGAGGAACAAAACTTTTAGCACAAACCTCAGAAGCGCTTCGTATTCTGCGTTGATCGGTTTAGCGGATGATAAAAGTTTTTGGGAAGACGGAATAAGGGATGGAGCTCAAGCAATAGGGGCAGTACAGAACAAGCCCCCCCCCAAGAAACCCTAACATCGATGAATATAGGCTACGACAAGCCACTAATCACCCCATCATCATCGATATCGATATGCAATGCCGCTGGCACTGCAGGCAAACCCGGCAAGCGCATGATGGCGCCCGTGATAGGAACAAGGAAACCTGCACCTGCAGCGATTTCGAATTCACGCACGGTGAGTTCAAAACCAGTGGGACGACCGATCAAAGCTTCATTGTCGGAGAAGGATTTTTGCGTCTTGGCGATGCAGATCGGTAGATGGCCTAAACCCAATCCTTCGATATGTTTAATGTCGGCCAAGGCCTTGGCTTGGAACACCACAGAACCCGCGCCGTACACCTTCTTCGCCACGGTTTCGACTTTGGTTTTGATATCGCTATTCCAATCGTACACTGGTGTATAGCGGCCATGAAAATTCTCAACGGTTTCGACCACAGCATGTGCTAAATCTTTGGTGCCCTCACCGCCTTTGGCCCAACCTTCTGACAAGGCGACTTTTGCGCCAAGTGCTTCGCAGGCTTGCTTCAAGAAGGCTAATTCTTCATCGCTATCACTAGTGAATCGATTGATAGAGACTACGGCAGGTAGGCCGTAGAGCGCGATATTCTCCAAGTGTTTTTCAAGATTCGCGAATCCGGCTTTAAGTGTTTCAAGATTCGGGGTCGTGAGTGTTTTGAGATCTTGTCCACCATGGTATTTCAAGGCGCGCACGGTGGCGACAATCACGACTGCTGATGGGCTCAAACCAGAGTAGCCGCATTTAATATCAAGGAATTTTTCAGCGCCAAGGTCGGCACCAAAACCTGCTTCGGTCACCACATAATCCGACAAGGACAATCCCAACTTGGTTGCGAGAACCGAGTTCGTCCCTTGTGCAATATTAGCGAATGGGCCGCCATGGATAATCGCAGGATTGCCTTCCAAGGTCTGCACTAAGTTCGGCTTGATCGCATCTTTCAGCAAGGCAGCCATGGCGCCCTGTGCTTTCAGATCGCGGCAATAAATCGGTTTGTTGTCGTAGGTGTCGCCGACATAAATATTACCGAGCTTGGTTTTCAAGTCTTGGAAGGATTCGGCCAAACACAAAATCGCCATGATCTCGGAAGCGGCCGTGATATTGAAACCGGCTTCGCGAGGATTGCCTCCAGGACGACCACCAAGCCCCGTAACAATGCTACGCAATGAACGATCATTCATATCCATAACACGTTTCCATTTCACCGTGCGCGGATCAATGCCAAGACTCTCTTTTTGAAAATAGATATTATTGTCGATTAAGGCGGCCAACAAATTATTGGCTTTCTCAATGGCAGAAAAGTCGCCGGTGAAGTGCAAGTTAATATCTTCCATCGGCACCACTTGCGAATAGCCACCACCCGCTGCACCGCCCTTAATTCCAAACACCGGTCCCAACGAAGGTTCACGCAATACTACGGTCGCCTTCTTGCCTATGCGATTCAGTCCTTCAGTTAAACCAATTGAGGTCGTGGTTTTACCTTCACCTGGCGGTGTTGGCGTAATCGCCGTCACCAAAACCAGTTTATTTTTCTTCAGCTTCTCGGAATCGATCAAATGCAAAGGCAACTTCGCTTTGTATTTGCCATAGTGTTCGAGATCATCAATATCAACACCGAGCTTAGCGGCGATGTCATTAATATGTTTCAGTTGTGCTGCTTGGGCAATTTCTAGATCGCTTTTGACGTCGTTGTGTGCCATGTCGAATTCTCTCTTGGTGGATTATCAAGGATACTGTTTTTGGATGTGTCCATACTATACATAAATTCACCCCATAGAAAACGGAATTCATCAAAACTTCTATACACAAATGCTCATACTAGTAGTACATTAATTGGCACACAGACCGACATGAGGATTGCCATGCGCCGCACCACTCGACTCACGCACGTACTATTGGCTCTTTTGTCCTTACTCTTAATGGCTTGCAGCGCAAGCACAATGAAGGTCGAAAAAGCCACAACGAAGTTTGATGACAACTTGTTTCCGCAATATCAGAACATCAAAATTCTGAGCAAGGAAGAGGTGTTCGCCTTAAGCCCGGATCTCGAGCAGAAACTTAATCAGTCTGAGATTCAGGCCCTATCGAATCATGCGCGTGCCAAATATTTCTTAGAATTGCTCTACTCGAGAGATATCTCAACTTTTACTTACAATCCCAACGGCACCACGATTGCCACCCGTACTTGGGAGGAGAAAAGCGGCAATTGCATTTCACTGACGATTCTTGCCTATTCTGTAGGCAGAGCGCTCAAACTGCCAATCGTCATGCAAGATGTCGATGTACCGGTGCAGTTTGACCGTCGCGGCAATGTGGAATTCCTCAACACACACGTCAACGCAATGATTCGTAGCAAAGACTTTTGGTTTGACACCGACAGCACACAACGCGGTTTTCTTATCATCGATTTCGAACCACAAACAATCGTTCTAAAACCTGGAAAACCACTTGACGAACAAGAAGTTCTCTCCCGTTTCTACAATAATCTTGGCGCTGAATACTTAGCGATTGGCCAACGCATACATGCCTACGCTTATCTGCGTGCGGCCTTACAAAGTGACCCGAACAACTCGCTCGCACTAAGCAACTTGGCTCAGATCTATTTACAAGAAGGCGCGCCCCACTTTGCGGAAAATAGTTTAAAACAGGCACTACACATTAATCCGGATGATGCAGTTGTTATGCGCAGCTTACAAGCGCTGCTACGACAACAGAATCGCCATCAAGAAGCACAAACTTTAGAACCCGCAATACGCGCGAGCGATGAAAAGAATCCCCACTACTTGATAGGCCTAGGGCTCCATGCTATGTCGCAACAAAGATACCATGAAGCCATCGACAAACTAGAACGCGCGGCGCAGATGACAAATGGTTTTGCAGAACTTCATCAAGCTCTAGCTGAAGCCTACAATAAGACTGGCGAAGTCGAGAAGGCAAAACTCGAAATAAGGAAACTTGTATCGCTAATGGCAACCCATCCCAAGGCGAAGGCAATAAGGTCAAAGTTTGCTCAGATGTAGTTTCACAAGAATCATCTTCAGCACTGAGCATATGATGCACAAAGGCACATTCAGGTCAATGTCGTTCACGACCGCAACTGTTCTAGAAAGGGCGAACTTCGCCAAGCCATCGGCATGGCTACCTACAGTTTCGCTCATAAGCTAGTCGCATCAATAGTAGGTGCCCCCTAACTCAGCCGCACCCGCTGCTCCTCAAAAGTCGAAATCGACATCACAAACCCAAGGAGATAGTTCAAAAATTTCCCACTCGTTCACAGTACCAACATCGATCAGACTGCCCGCAGTCACCGATCTAAACGGAAAGAAGTATTTTCAAGATTAGTTTTGCTTAGCAGGCAAGAATGCTCCGGTAAGCTACAGTGAAACACAAAGATAACAGCATCAGCTTTGCGCAAACCCGATATCAAAAGATATTTGCCAAAATATCACAACCGAAAGTACACTCAACTCCTCACGAAACTCTATAAACCGAGGCGAACATGAATACGCGCGCATTCCTAAGTTACATTACGCTATCGATTGCAATCAGCCTTAGTGCTTGTAGCAATCTCGCCGTCGTCGAAAACGAGTCTTTGTGGGCGCCTCAACATTTCTCGAAATCGACAACGCCTTTACCTCAAATTGACGACCTATTTCGACTACCAAGCGATCTCGAAGAAACGATCGTTGCTGCAAAACTGAGAAACGCTCCAATTCAAAATCGCGTCAACTTTTTACTTGAGCTTGTATATTCAGATCACAATCGCCCATTTCTTTACGAAGGCTATCATTCGACAGGTGCTGCCGAAACTTGGAGTAAGAAACGTGGCGATTGTTTGTCCTTGAGTATATTGGCCTATGCGATTGGGAAACGTTTGGATTTGCCGATTGCGGTGCAGGAAGTCACAATGCCGGTCAATTTCGATCGACGCGGCCAAGTGGAATACCTCAATGGCCATGTGAATGCCATCATTTTGAATCCCTTTTTAAGGCTGAATGAAAAAATGGCTGGTACCGGTCAGGGCTATATGTTGATCGATTTCGATCCAGCCCAATTTACCCAACGGCGTGGAAAAATTTTGGAAGAGAAGGAGATCCTAGCGCACTTCTACAACAACCTTGGTGTCGAAGCGATGCTGAAGAATCAGAAAGACTTAGCCTACACGTATTTCAAGTCTTCGATTCAAGAATTTCCGAAACATACTGCTAGTTACACTAATTTATCAGTACTCTATCAACGCAGCGGCTTATCCAGCAACGCGCTGCGCGTTTTAGAATTCGCATACGAACAAGATCGTGAATCGATCCTCGTATTGCGCCAACTGAGCAATCTCTACAATTTCACAGGCCAAGC
>CAYWNE010000175.1:0-8395 GCA_964459555.1 uncultured Burkholderiaceae bacterium
GTAACGTTCGTAGCGATTCACGTACCACTCATATTCCTATCATCATGATTACCTCACGTACTGCGGATAAACACCGCAACTACGCGATGGAATTGGGTGTCAACGAATACTTTGGTAAGCCTTATCGTGAAGATGACTTGTTGGCTGCGATTAGTGGTTTCGTCAACAAAGAAGCAACGGTAGCAAACTAAACATGTGTTGAATATGAGCTGAGTGAATGCTCCAAAACGGAAAGCCTCGAAATGAAAGTTTCGAGGCTTTTTTGTTGGGAATCGGCAGTACTTATTACGTGGGAGGTCGGCAATAAGAAGGGAACTTGCCAATCGATTCAACAAACTATTTGGTCACCTTTTTGACCACGCTATAGCGTTCCAATGTTCGCTGTCTAGCGATGTCATGTTGAATGATGGGGCGTGGATAATTTTCACCCAGCGTCACACCAGCGGCCGCTAGTTCGAGTGGCGGTGCGGTCCACGGTGCATGAATATGTTTGGAACTCAGGTGTGCTAGTTGTGGCAAATACTTTCGAATAAATTTACCTTCGCTATCGAATTTCTCTGACTGTGTGATGGGATTGAAAATGCGGAAATAGGGCTGGGCATCGCAGCCGCTCGAAGCAGCCCATTGCCAGCCGCCGTTGTTGGCAGCGAGGTCGAAATCATTAAGTTTAAGCGCAAAATAGCGCTCTCCCCAACGCCAGTCGATGCCGAGATCTTTGATCAGAAAACTCGCGACGACCATACGCAAACGGTTGTGCATATAACCGCTCTGATTCAGTTGCAACATGGCGGCATCGACCAAAGGATAGCCCGTGCGAGCTTCGCACCATGCCTCAAACAAAGCTTGTGCTTCACTACCTTGTTCCCATTGAATAGCATCGTACTCAGGTTTGAAGGCTTGATTCACTACGTGCTGATGGTGATGCAAAATCATGAAATAGAAGTCGCGCCACACCAATTCTGACAGCCACACGGAGGCACCGAGCTGTTGATTGGCGATGCGCATTTGCCGTACCGCTAGATTGACAAGATAGCGAATAGAGATCGTGCCAAACCGAAGGTGTACCGAGAGATAGGATGGGCCTTTGATGGCGGGAAAATCGCGGGTGTCGGCGTAGTGATCAATGCGGTTGCTAAAGTCTTCGATCAGATCGGAAGCGGCTTGCATGCCACCTTTAATCTTGAGCGAGGCTGATGGCGCTTGGAAGCCCATGCTTTCGAGGCTAGGGAGGTCTTGGTCGCGATGCTTGGCAAGCTTGGCGGCATAGCGTTCGACGGGATAGGCCTTGAAATAAAAGTCGGGACCACCTTCCACCTCAGATGCAAGTTTCTTTAACCAGGCATTCTTGTAGGGCGTGAAAACCGAGAATGGTTTGTTGGCGAGACTAAGGACTTCGTCTTCCTCAAAGATCACCTGATCTTTGTAACTAAAGAAATCACAGTTGAGCTTGGCGATGTTTGTTTTGACCGCAGCATCGCGCAACTTGGCCTGTGGTTCGTAATCTCGGTTAGTAAACACCGCATCGATCTTGAGTTCATGCACCAGAACAGGAATGACTTCGACAGGATCACCGTAGCGGACGATGAGTTCGCCACCCACCTCACGTAATGCCTGGCGCAGCTCGATGATACTTTGGTAAATGAACTGCACACGTTTGTCATCGGCCGGCAAGGAGGACAAGATGGTGTGATCGAAAATAAAACAGCAGTAGCATTGCTGCGTTTGTTTCAAGGCGTGGTAAAGCGCAGCGTGATCGACATTGCGTAGGTCACGCCGAAACCAGACCAAGCCACGCTGGTGTGGGCTCGCTGATGTTGTTGATGTTTTTGTCATTGTTTTTCGGAAATGGCAGTCAGGCTTGTTTAGTTTGGCATGAAATTCGACTGAGCGCAGAGTGAAAACGCTTCGCTTGAGCTCATATCAAACAGATGCGAATCAGAGCGAGTTACGGAAAATGGCCCAGATTTCCCTCATTTTGTACGCTTTTCTCTGCGGCCAAGCTGAGTTAGACGCCGAAACTCAGGCCTAAAAATGATAAAATATCGGTATGAAGAAGCAAAAAAACTCCCCATCCCAGATCGACGATTTCGACGATGAGTTCGAGGACGATGAAATCGAACTCTACAGTGAGGAATTGTCAGACGAGCTCGATCAAACCATCAAGCTCACATTCGGTTCAAGCGATGCTGATGAACCGGAACAATCATTGAACCTTAGCAATCATTTCTTAATCGCTATGCCGAGCATGTTGGATCCCATTTTCGGCGGCACGGTCATCTACATCTGCGAACACAATGCGCGCGGCGCGATGGGCATGGTGATTAATCGCCCAACGGATATGACGATTGCCGATCTGTTCGATCGTATCGATTTACAACTCGAGATCATCCCGCAATCCCATCCTTTGGGACAACGCCCTGTCATGTTTGGTGGTCCAGTTCAAAGTGATCGTGGCTTTGTTCTGCATGCGCCTGGTGGCAAATACAGCTCATCATTGCGTGTCAGTGAAGAAGTCTGCTTTACGACTTCACGTGACATCCTAGAGTCACTGGCAGCGGGTGATGCGCCACAACGCCTTTTGCTTAGCATTGGTTATGCAGGTTGGAGTGCAGGGCAACTTGAAAAAGAAATCTTGGCAAATGGATGGCTGACTGTTCCTGCCGATGTTTCCATCATGTTTGATGTGCCGATCGAAGAACGCTTTGATGCAGCCATGAAGTTGTTGGGTTTCGATCCTTTGATGTTGGCGAGTGTGGCAGGTCATGCCTAGATCAGAAACGCAGTGAGCAGCATAATGGCCAACGGTACGATACTCGCCTTCGATTTTGGTTTAAAGCGCATCGGGGTCGCCGTTGGCAATACCGTGCTGAAGAAAGCACAAGCGCTAAGCATCATTAACGCCGTTGCTAACGATGCCAAATTTGCGGCGATTACCGCTTTGATGCAAGAGTGGCAGCCGGTGTTGTGCGTAGTGGGGCTACCCATGCATCCCGATGGTACCGCCCACGAAATGACCACGCGTTGCCAACGTTTTGCCAATCAGCTGCATGGGCGTTACGGTGTCAAGGTTGAATTAGTTGATGAACGCTATTCGTCGGCGGTCTTGCATGCCGAACGCGGTGAGCGTATTGATGATCAAGCGGCGGCGATTATTTTGCAGCAGTACTTCGATCAAAATGATGTGCAAATGGTGTGAGTGTGTGAGTGCAAGTTCGCGCAGCGAACGAAGAAAAGAAAAACGGAAGAAGAGTCCAGATGAAAAATCCTCAGTTAAATAAAAACGGCGAACTGCAACATCTTTTGGGTATCGATGGTTTGCCGAAGTCGATTATCAAGCACATTCTCGATACCGCATCTTCATTCGTTGATATTGGTGAACGTGAGTTGAAAAAAGTGCCGCTGATGCATGGCAAAAGCGTGTTTAACCTTTTCTTCGAAAACTCAACCCGTACTCGGACGACTTTCGAGATTGCAGCCAAACGTTTGTCGGCTGATGTGATCAACCTCAATATCGCTGCCTCATCGGCCAGTAAGGGCGAGTCCTTACTCGACACGATTGATAACTTAGCGGCCATGCACGCCGATATGTTCGTGGTACGCCATGCGACTTCCGGTGCGCCATTCATGATCGCGCAGCATTTGAATGACACCAAACAGCATCACGTCCATGTGGTCAATGCGGGTGATGGTCGTCATGAGCATCCTACGCAAGGCTTGCTCGATATGTACACGATACGTCACTACAAAAAAGATTTCGCGAATCTCACGGTCGCCATTGTGGGTGATGTCTTGCATAGCCGTGTGGCGCGCTCTGATATCCACGCTTTAACGACTTTGGGCGCAGCCGAAGTGCGCGTGATTGGCCCACGCACTTTGTTGCCGAGCGGCTTGGAGCAGATGGGAGTACGTGTCTTCACGGACATGAATGCAGGTCTCAAAGATGTCGATGTCATCATCATGTTGCGTTTGCAAAATGAGCGTATGAGTGGTGCTTTACTTCCTTCGACACAGGAATATTTTAAGCAGTATGGTTTAACACCTGAGCGCCTCGTTTTGGCGAAGTCAGATGCGATTGTCATGCACCCGGGGCCAATGAATCGTGGTGTGGAAATTGACTCGGCGGTAGCGGATGGCCCGCAAGCCGTGATCTTGTCTCAAGTGACCTTTGGTATCGCGGTACGCATGGCGGTGATGAGTATCGTCTCGGGCAGCAAAGCCTAAGCAAGCGATTTCGATCGCAATTTCGCTGAATTCTAGGCGAACGACATCAAACGCAAATTAGAAAAATTTAGGAAGCGACAGAATGAATCTTCATATTTCGAACGGCCGTGTGATTGATCCGGCAAGTGGCTTGGATGCTGTTCAAGACCTGTTTGTAAGCGAAGGCAAAATCGTGGCAATCGGCCAAGCATCGGCAGGATTTCAAGCGCAGCAAGTGATCGATGCTAGCGGCAAGATCGTCGCACCGGGTTTGGTCGACCTCAGTGCACGTCTACGTGAACCAGGTTTCGAATACAAGGCAACCTTAGAATCCGAATTACAAGCTGCCATGCGTGGTGGTGTGACCAGTCTGGTTTGCCCTCCTGATACTGATCCGGTATTGGACGAATCGGGCTTGGTTGAAATGTTGAAGCAACGTGCCAAGATGCAAGCGAAAGCTCACGTTTATCCACTCGGTGCCTTGACGACAGGTTTAAAAGGCGAGAATTTGACAGAAATGGCAGCGCTAACTGAAGCGGGCTGCGTTGGTTTTTCGCAAGCGGAAGTAGCGATCGTGGATACCAATGTTTTGCAGCGTGCATTGTCGTACGCAGCCACCTTTGGCTATACGGTATGGTTGCGCCCACAAGATGCTTTTATCGGCAAAGGTGGTGTAGCACATAGTGGACCTTTGGCTTCGCGTTTAGGTTTGTCCGGTGTGCCGGTGATGGCAGAAACGATTGCCTTGCATACCTTGTTTGAATTGATGCGCGCGACCGGTGCTAAGGTGCACTTATGCCGTGTGTCCTCGGCGGCGGGTTTGGATTTGATACGCCAAGCCAAGCGTGAAGGCTTGGCATTAACCTGTGACGTCGGTATCCATCATGTTCATTTAACCGATAACGATATCGGTTATTTCGATTCGAATGCGCGTTTGACCCCGCCATTGCGTAGCCAACGTGATCGTGATGCGATTTGGACGGCGCTAGCGGACGGCACGATTGACGCGATTTGTTCCGATCACACACCTGTCGACGATGATGAAAAAGCCCTGCCATTTGCGGAGGCCTCGCCGGGTGCAACAGGTTTGGAATTACTGTTGTCCTTAGCTTTGAAATGGGCTGAAGATAGCCGTGGTGCGGTCTCCTTAACGACCGCTTTAGCCAAGATCACTCGCGACCCTGCGGCTCTGGTTGGCTTGCAAGCAGGACGTATTGAAGTTGGCGCATCGGCAGATTTATGTGTGTTTGATGCCTCTCAGCGTTGGGCGGTGACGCGCGATGCTTTGGTCAGCCAAGGTAAGCACACACCGTTCTTGGGATATGAGTTGCCTGGCGTTGTTAAAGCCACCATCGTTCATGGCCGTTTGGCGTATTCCAACTAATTTTTGAATGAGGGTTCAGCATCGTCTGAGCCCTTATTTTTTGCTCGGTGCACCATGCCTAATTTACGTTTGATTCGTGTCCTATTTCACGTCTTGCTGGGAGTGCTCACCTGCGCTTTGTTGTTTCCGCTCAGCTCAAAATCGAAACGTGCCAACTACGTCAAGCAATGGTCGATTGGTTTGCTAAAACTGTGCCGAGTAGAGGTTCATTACATTGATCAATCCGGCGGACAAATCGCTGAGCATGCTTTGATCGTCGCCAACCACGTTTCGTGGATGGATATCTTCGTGATTAACTCATGGCAGGCATGCCATTTTGTCGCGAAGTCTGATATCCGCGCTTGGCCCATCGCAGGCTGGTTGAGTGCACAAGCGGGTACCATCTTTTTAGCTCGTGGCAAACAACGCGAAGTGCGCCGCATTTATGAAGGATTGGTGCACGAATTGCGCGATCAAAAACCGATTGCGTTTTTTCCAGAAGGAACCACCGCTGCACAGGGAAATCTTCTGCCATTTCATGCCAATTTATTTGAAGCGGCAATTGAGGCCAAAGTGCCAGTCTTGCCTTTTGCCGTGCGTTACCTCGATGCACAAGGCAAGCTACATCCGGCGGCTGACTTCATCGGTGAAATGACTTTCGCACAAAGTATGAAATTAATTCTCGCATCCGGCGGTATGCGCGCGGAATTGATTCAGCTTCCAATTATCGATACAGAAGGTGCGCATCGACGTGAGGTTGCTCAAACTTCGCGCGAGGTGGTCGCTCGAGCACTCGAAATCAAACTTGATGGATCGGTCTGATCTCGGTTCTTCATCACGACAGAGTGCGCTTAAACTTTTGAGAGTGTGGTTACATTCAGCGCGCTCAAAATGGTGCAAATTGCTGCGGGCTTTTCACTTGAATGAGATAACGATCCGACAGACGTATCGCAGTCAGTTGTCCACCCCACACGCAGCCGGTATCGAGACTGATCAGTTTGTCGCGAATTACTAATCCCAACATGGACCAATGGCCAAAGAGTATGGTGTGATCTTGCGTTTGGCGTTGCGGTACATCGAACCACGGCATCAGATGAGCAGGGGCTTGGCCGCTGCCTTCTTTGATGCTGAAATCCATACGACCATCTTGATCACAGAATCGTAGCCTCGTGAACGCATTGATGATGCAGCGCTGCCGATCGATGGCGACCAGATCGTCACGCCACAGCGCTGGTTCATTACCATACATGTCACGTAGTAGACCGATGTAATCGCCATCTTGCAAAATCTCTTCGATTTCTTTGGCGTGACTTAATGTTTGTGCCGCCGTCCATTGTGGCAATACGCCGGCATGTACCAGGAGGGTGTTGTCATCGATCGCGATGGCCAGTGCTTGACGGCGTAACCAATCGAGTAGTTCGTCACGATCGGGTGCTTGCAGAATATCGGCGATCGTATCGCTATGATGTTCGCGGCGCACACCGTATGCGACGGCTAGTAAATTCAAATCATGATTACCAAGAACGGTGCGTGCACGGCCTTCGAGTTGACGTACCAAACGCAAGGTCTCCAAAGACTTAGGTCCGCGATTGATGAGATCACCAGCAAATAAGAGTTGCGCATTGGGATCGACAGCATCGATGTTTGCGATGAGCTCTCGAAGTTGGTCGCAACATCCTTGCACGTCGCCGATCACATAAGTCGCTTGCATAAGAATTTTTTTATCTGTTGGTCGTCGAACGAATTGGCTTTAGTGCTCGGCGCCGATGCGTTTCGCTTCAGCACGGCTCAATAAAGCCTGCTGCTTTTCCTGCTCGCGCAAACTTGGTGTCATCATGGTTGGCCAGCCGATCAAATGTTGTTCGGTGATTTCAGCCAATGCGCGTAGGCCTTCAGGCGACTCGTTGAGGCAAGGGATGTAGTTGAAGTTTTGGCCGCCTGCCGTTAAGAAGGCTTGGCGTACTTCCATCGCAATTTCTTCCAATGTTTCTAAGCAATCGGCCAAGAAGCCGGGGCAGACCACGTCAATGTGTTTGATCCCTTGTTTGGCGAGCGCCTGCACAGTTGGTTCGGTGTAGGGCTGCAACCATTCGGCGCGACCCAAACGTGATTGGAAGGTGACCACGTATTCCTCTTTGCTGATGCCTAATTGCTCGGCCAGTAGTCGTGCGGTTTTATAGCATTCGCAATGATAAGGATCACCGCGCATCAAAAACGCTTTTGGCAAACCGTGGAAACTCATGACTAATTTTTGCGGACGACCATTGGCTTCCCAAGATTTCAAAATCGATGTTTTGAGTGCTTGAATGTAAGCTGGGTGATCGTGATAGTTCTTAATGAAGCGTAGTTCTGGAATATTACGCGTTTGCTGATAGTGCGCGGTCACCGCATCGAAGTTTGACGCTGTCGTCGTTGCAGAATACTGCGGGTACGCAGGCAAGATGAGGATGCGCTCGTAACCGTCGGCCTTCAATTGCGATAAAACGTCGGGAATGGAAGGAGATCCATAACGCATGGCATGGGTGACATGGACTTCGTGGCCACGTTCACCGAGATAGCCCTTCAAGAGGACGGCTTGCTTCTTAGTATGCAAGAGAAGAGGCGAACCTTCGTTGGTCCAAATCGAAGCGTACTTTGCCGCGGAAGACTTTGAACGGAAAGGTAAGATGATGAGGTTGAGGATCATCCACCAAATTGGACGAGGTATTTCAACCACGCGACGATCCCACAGAAATTGTTTGAGATAGCGACGCACAGCGGATGGCGTCGGCGCATCGGGCGTACCAAGATTGATCAAAACCACAGCAGTTTTTACGATTTTGCCGTGTGCGT
>CAYWNE010000176.1:0-8385 GCA_964459555.1 uncultured Burkholderiaceae bacterium
GTGCAGTAATCAGTGTATTGACGCTAATCGGCGCAGCCAACATACGATTCCAAATTCCAAGCTTACGCACCATCAGTACGCCCACACCGACATCAATCGCCATGAACAGTACGAATTGCACGACCATCCCAGCAAATGAATGGGCATAGCCGTTATATTTGGCTTCGAGACTATCTTTCGCTACCACTGGCGTATCGCTGGTGGCGAATGGCATCGACAACCCGCCCGCTTTTGCACCATCAATGGAAGGCTGAACTGCATCGCCTTTGTGCACATCGCGTTGCTGATAACGTTTCACACTTTGTAAAAGCTCCTTCAACTCAGGCTGCACAGCTTGGGAATTCCTTGCGCCATCAAGTTCCTTTAGCCCACGATCAACCAGTTCACTGCCTGCATTACCACTAAACATCTCTGCACTAACGACCTGCATCACCTGCTGCGTCAACATCCCCTTCACCATCGCCAAAGTTGTCGCCTGCGAAGGATCGTAAAGGACGGGCAGATCAGCTTTTTTGCCGACACCAAACAGGGCATCGCCCGCCGACTTACCGAAACCATTTGGTAAACGCACAGCGACCGCCAGCTTACCTTTGCGAACTTGTTCCTGTGCCTGATCAAGATTCATCTCACTAACATCGAGACTGGACTCAGCTTTTAAGCCAGCAAGAATTTTCTCACTCACTGCATGTTGATCTTCCATCACGACTGCAATCTTAATTTTCGCAGCTTCTTTATTGCCCCCACCGCCGGTTAAGAAGCCAAAAAAGGCTGCCAGGATCACCGGCATTACCAAACTCAAAAATAGTGCCCGCTTATCCTTCAAAAACAATAGGACGTCTTTACGAATGAGGGCAACAATTGCTTTACTCGAACTCATCTTTATCTCCCTTTCAATTTCATTCAGTCGCTACAATCAATCACGCAAACTACGCCCGGTCAGAGTCAAGAAGACCTCTTCCAGTTTGGCTTTTGCGGTGGAGAAATGTAGTAGCTGATGTCCTTGCTGACGCAGATACTGTAGACAATCAAAGGCATCCGCTTGATCACGCAAATGAATCGAAGCGAGTGTGCCATCACTATTAAATTGGAGGGCCGTCACGCCAGCCATGGCCTGTAACTGCTGCTGTTGCTCGACACTCAAAGCTTGCGCCAATTCGACGTTCAAAGCGGCCTGTGCTGGTAGACGTTTATATAGTTCAGCTGGAGCACTATCTGCCAAGACTTTGCCATGATCGATAATCACGAGATGGTCAGCCAAGCGCTCCACTTCTTCCATATAGTGGCTGGTATAGATCAAAGACTTACCACGCGCCTTGAGCACTTCGAGCGCATCAAATATCGCGTTGCGACTTTGAGGATCAACACCAACTGTGGGCTCATCAAGAATCAGTAAGTCGGGATCATGGAGCATCGCCGCAGCGATATTCAAACGGCGTTTCATACCGCCTGAAAAATCAGATGGTTTGTCTTTCGCACGATCAGCCAAACTAACCAATTCGAGTGCTGTTTGAATACGATCCTGTAGCAACTTACCGCTCAAATCGTAAAGACCACCAAATAAGCGCAAGTTTTCGTAGGCCGACAAATCCTCGTACAAAGCTAAATCTTGTGGCACCAAACCAATATGTTTTTTGTGCTCAAGGCTCGCCTTACGCATAGAAACACCATGCAACGAGATCTCACCGCGATCAATACTGATCAAACCACAAATGGCGCTAACCAATGTTGATTTGCCTGCACCATTAGGCCCTAAGAGCCCCAAAGTCTGACCTTCATGCACTTGCAAACTAACGCCTTTCAAGGCCTCACGATCGCCATACCGCTTCGCCACATCCCTGACCTCTAACAGCCTTATCGCCATAATCCCTCCGCTTGATTGAACTAGGTCGAGTTGCTCTCCGCAACTTCATACAGACTGCAGTATGCGCTGAGACCTGTGGCTTTTCTAGAGACAGCTAACATCAAATTGATATGACATTTGTCATCTCCGTCATGGAACAGAAATACGCTGGGCGAAAAAAAAGCCATCCGAAGATGGCTTTTTTGAACTTTAACTTAGACCTAAGGCTTCAATCAAATTAGTCGTTGCTATGTGAAAGATTGAGATTCAATTGTGAACGAACCATATCCTCCTTATCGCTGCGAGAACCATTGCGTACCGCCTCTAAGCGGTCAAGGTACTCGGGGCTGACGTCGCCAGTGATGTAGTACCCATCAAAACACGATGCCTCAATACTCTTCAAGGCTGGATTCACTGCCGCAATGGCGCGCTTCATGTCAGCCACGTCTTGATACACCAAAGCATCAGCCGTAATTTCACGACAGATTTCTTCTTGGGTGCGACCATAAGCAATTAACTCACTGCGCGTCGGCATATCGATACCGTACACATTAGGGAACTGCACTGGTGGCGCGGCAGACGCAAACACGACTTTACGTGCACCGGATTCACGCGCCATTTGTACGATTTCGCGACTGGTCGTACCACGCACGATAGAATCATCCACCAACAAAACGTTCTTGCCTTTGAATTCAGAAGCGATCGCATTCAACTTTTGACGCACTGATTTCTTACGAATCGCCTGACCTGGCATCATAAATGTGCGGCCGATGTAACGGTTCTTAATGAAACCTTCGCGATAGTCGAGATTCAAAGAACCCGCCAATTCCATCGCCGATGGACGCGAAGAATCTGGGATAGGCATTACAACGTCAATATCACCATGCGAGAATTCGCGACGAATTTTGTCGGCCAAATACTCACCCATGTGCAAACGAGTTTGATACACGGAAGCACCATCGATAGTCGAATCAGGGCGCGCCAAATAAACAAATTCAAAGGCGCAAGGATTCAGGCTTGGGCTCTCTGCACACTGTTCAGAATACATCTTGCCGTCGAGGTCGATGAAGATTGCCTCGCCCGGTGCAACGTCGCGCTCAAATTTAAAACCAGTGCCTTCCAAAGCGACAGACTCACTCGCCAACATGTATTCAATGCCATTATCAGACTCTGCCGTACCGATACACAAAGGACGAATACCGAAAGGATCGCGAAATGCCAACATACCGTAACCAGCGATTTGGGCAACGACAGCATACGAACCACGAACACGGCGATGCAACATCGCAACAGCACGGAACAAGGAAGCTGGATCCAAAGAATAGCCACTGACTACTTCTTGAATTTGATGCGCCAGAATGTTCAACAAAACTTCTGAATCAGAGTCGGTATTCAAGTGGCGATAATCGTTCTTGAACAACTCAACTTTCAAATCCGCTGCATTGGTCAAGTTACCATTGTGTGCCAACACAATCCCAAACGGTGCATTCACATAGAATGGCTGCGCTTCCTCTTCGCTGGTTGATCCCGCGGTTGGATAACGCACTTGACCGATACCAATATTGCCTGGCAAAGAACGCATGTTGCGGGTACGGAAAACGTCACGCACTAGGCCATTCGCTTTATGCATTGCGAACTTACTGCCATGACTAGTGGCGATACCCGCCGCGTCCTGACCACGGTGCTGCAATAACAGCAGTGCATCATAGATCAATTGATTAACGGGATTTTTTGAGACTACGCCGACGATGCCACACATGGTGGACTCCTAAGAACAAAAATTAAAAACAAAACCTTGAGCAAAAGGACTCAAGAAAAACCAAATTCTCAACTGCAACTTGCACAAACGACGCGAACTGCTTCTGCTCGTGCAACACGCGAACACTAAAACTTGACATGTTGTGTCACTGAGCCAGGCAAAAACGGCATCACCGTTTGCACCGCACTGACTGCAACTGGGCTCAACAATGCTTCACGCCAAAAGGCTTGTTGCGGAATGGCTGTCATGCCACACACGAGCACCATAGCCATCACAATTACACAACCGCGCGCCAAGCCAAATAAACCGCCAAGACCACGATCGGCGAGGCTTAAGCCGCTGGCCTTAATCATCGCATCGACCGCCTTCATCAATAGCGCCATCAATAGACGAACGCCGATGAACAAAAACAAAAAGGCCACAATCATTTTTGTCAGTTGCCCTGGGATCACGTTTGGTAGCCATTCAGCCACTGTCGCGCCAAACGCGTTTGCAACAACCAAAGCAACAATCCAACTAATTAGAGACAAAATCTCTTTGATCAAACCACGCAGGGTACTGATCACAATTGAACACAACAAGACAAAAATGACGATGTAGTCGAATAAAGTCACGTTAATCTAGTCCATCGAATCAGTGTGGAATCAGACTTCCGTTCATGCCCAACTTCACCAGCTTCTTCTGCATTTTTTCAGCTTCCGCCTTATTCGCAAAAGGTCCAACTCGAACGCGTATCACTTCACCATTATCGGTCGTAATCTTTTGGGTGTAAGTCTGAATATCGGCCGCTTTCAACTTCGCTTGCAATTCCTTGATCTTCGCCTGCGAGCTCATCGCAGCCACTTGCACCGAGAAACTACCTGCGGTCTTTGCCACCGTTTTTTCACTAGCTTTGGCGTCTTTACTCTCTTTCGTGCCGGCCTCACTTCGTCCTTCCAGCAAAGCTAAAGCACGTGCCGCCTCATCTTTGTTATCCTTCTTCGCTTCTGGCTTGTTCTCGTTTTTTGCTTGCGCCTTGCTATCAAGTTTGTTTTCAGGCTTAGCTTCTACTTTATTGTCTGCCTTAGTTTCAGACTTAGTTTCAGGCTTAATGTCGTGTTTTGTTTCTAGCTTGACCTCAGGCTTTTTGGCAGACTCCGCCTTCGCCGTATCTAGCTTCGCCACCGTAGCATCGGGCAAGACTTTTACTTCCGGTTTCGAAGCCGCAGTTGGAGTTGATGTTGCAGCCGATGATGCAGCCGATGTTGCAGCCGATGTTGCAGTGGAATTTGCCGGTGGCGGCGCGATTATTTCTTCCGTCTTATCGATACTTTGCGCTGTAACCTGGCTTGCAACATTGGCGGGCAATTGCGGTGCGCGCGCAACCTCTTTTATTTGCACGGGTCCATTCGCATCTTTTGAAGGAATTTCAATCGAAATATTGGGGGCGGTACTCTTGGGCTCCGATTCAAACACCATAGGTAAACCAATCACTGCAGCCAATACCAGAGCAACCGCGCCAATCAAACGACGGCGTGCACGTTTCTTCTCTGGGAGTTGGACTTCATCCTCGTTACGGCGGCGGGTATTGGCGCTACGTTTGTTCAGACGTGGCGTTTTGCTAGGCTTGGGCGCATCCAAATCATCGGCCAGATTTTCTTCAGCCCGCGAGCGAAACTCACCATCATCGTCCGCGTTGGCTGCATTGGCTGCGTTGGTGGCATCCTGCTTCTTCTGCTTAAAAAGCGTATCTAGGCTCATAGCAAATGTCTTATGACTTTCGATTCTCGGCGCGCTTGGTTGTGATGCAACCAGACTGCGCTGTAGGGTTGGTGTGCGCGAAAAGCCACTGTTGGTTGCTTCGCCCGCAGCATCATCACTTCATCTCAGATTTTGTCCGCCGTGCTCGCATGACGCCAGCAACCGTCAAAAAAGATCCGAAGACCACTATTCTATCATTTTCGCCCGCTTTACTCATCGCAAACGTGTAAGCCTCTTCAGGCGAGATGAATTTTTGTACACTATGTTCTTGATCTTGCTGCACGCCGCTCGCCAACAGGCGCTGTTCGAGCTGCTCCGCAGAAGCAGCACGAGGCAAAGGTAAGTCACAGACACACCAATGATCGATCCGCCCTTTCATGTGTTGTAAGACGCCTTCGATGTCTTTGTCCAGCATCGAACCAAACACTGCATAGGTATAGGCGTGAAATCCCATATTATCGAGATTTTGCGCTAACGCACCCGCTGCATGAGGATTATGCGCGACGTCCAGCACCACCACTGGCCGACCAGGCATGACTTGAAAGCGCCCTGGCAATTCGACCATCACCAAACCGGTGCGCACTTCTTGCGCACCAACCGGCAGCTGAAAACGCAATGCCTCTAGGGCCGCTAATACCGCACAGGCGTTCAATAATTGATTGGCTCCACGTAATCCCGGATAGGCCAAAGAATTGCGGCGCTGTTCGCGCCCACCATAATTCCATTGCTGTTTGTCGCCGCTGTAGTTAAAGTCACGGCCAAAAAGACGCAGATCGGCACCAATCGCATTGGCGTGATCGATCAATGTTTGTGGTGGTTGTGGATCACTACAAATCGCGACTTTGCCAGCGCGAAAAATGCCGGCCTTTTCGAATCCAATTAGCTCACGGGTATCGCCCAAATAGTCGGTGTGATCGATATCGACGCTGGTAACGATCGATACATCAGCATCAATCACATTAACAGCATCAAGTCGACCGCCAAGACCAACTTCCAGAATCACTACATCGAGTTCAGTCTTCGCCATCAAGCAACAAATAGCCAGCGTTGTGAATTCAAAATAAGTCAGTGAAATATCGCCACGAGCGCGCTCAACTTCTTCAAATGCGGCGACCAAATCCGCATCGTTAGCAGGCACGCCATTCAAACGCGCACGTTCGTTAAAATCAAGAAAATGCGGCTTGATATACAGACCAACACGATACCCTGCCTGCAGCAAAACCGACTCCAACATGGCGCAAGTGGAACCTTTACCATTGGTGCCACCGACCATGATCACTGGGCATGTAAACTGCAAATTCAATTGCTGCTTCACCTGCATCACACGCGCCAAACCCATATCAATTTCTTTGCTATGGCGTTTTTCTAGCAAGGCCAACCAAGCAGGCAGATCGAGCTTTTGGTCACTACTTTGTGGGGCTTTATTTTCAACAGCGCTCATCGATTTCAACTAGAGATACAGATAAGAAAAAAGCCTGAAGATCCGCCATGGTGGCAAGGTCTTCAGGCTTTCTTAAAAACTTCAATTTAGGATACTGCTTCGGCTGGTTGGTTCTGCAACAAGGCCATCAAGCGCGCCAACTCTTCACGCAACTTGCGACGATCAACCACCATATCAACCGCGCCCTTCTGCAACAAGAATTCCGCACGCTGGAAGCCTTCTGGCAATTTCTCGCGTACCGTATTCTCGATCACGCGTGGGCCGGCAAAACCGATCAAAGCTTTCGGTTCAGCGATGACAACATCACCCATGAATGCGAAAGAAGCGGAAACACCGCCCATCGTAGGGTCAGTCAAGACCGAAATAAACGGCAATTTTTTCTCAGACAATTTGGTCAACATCGCCGTGGTTTTCGCCATCTGCATCAAGGACAGCAAACCTTCTTGCATACGTGCACCGCCTGTCGCTGTGAAGCAAATGAATGGTGTCTTCTGCTCCAAGGCTGTTTGTACGCCACGCACAAAGCGCTCGCCCACCACGGACCCCATAGAACCGCCCATGAAACCGAACTCGAAACAGGCAACAACCGCTGGAACCGACATAATCGAGCCGCCCATCACGACCAAGGCATCGGTTTCATTCGTGCTATCCATCGCCTCTTTCAGACGCTCAGGATACTTCTTGCTGTCTTTAAACTTCAGCGTATCGACTGGCAACACTTCATGACCGATTTCATAACGACCGCCTGTATCCAACAAGGCATCGAGACGTTCACGCGCGCTGATGCGCAAATGATGGTCACACTTGGAACATACATGAACGTTTGCTTCTAAATCCGAACGGTACAAGACCGCTTCGCATGATGGGCATTTGACCCACAAACCTTCCGGCATAGAGCGGCGGTTGGCGGTTTCGGAACGTTGAATACGTGGGGGAAGTAATTTTTCTAACCAACTCATGGTTCTCTCCTCTGTGCATTTTGATGACTTTGTATCATCAAATGTGCAACATCGACTCCAAGAATGCTGCAATTGGCGCGTATTCTATTCTATTTCGGCTGCAATTGCGACCTTGGCACCGCCAAAAAAGCGCCTCAATTCCGATTTTATTTTCATTTTTGCATGACATGCTTCTCACAAACTCGGAAGCAATATTACAAACCAAACAAAGTGTGCCAAGCAGGTAAGCCAATCGCACAGAAAAAAGTCTCGATACGTCAATCCGTATCGAGACTTCGATTTTGTGTAGAGAAGGATAATTTTAACTATCCAAAGCCGTTCGGATTCCCGCTACGAAGTTTTGCACGGACGATACGACCTCACCCGCTTTCGCATTTTCAATTTCTTGAATAATGCGAGAACCAATCACGACAGCGTCAGCCATACTAGAGATCGCTTTTGCGGTAGCGCCATCACGAATACCGAATCCAACTCCAACTGGCACGCTCACATGGCGCTTAATGCGAGGGATCATGCTGGCAACAGCATCGAGATCTAAAGCGCCCGAACCGGTGACGCCTTTCAAGGAAACATAGTAGACGTAGCCCGAGGCAATTTTTCCAACTTGCGCGATACGCTCATCGGTTGAAGTCGGTTCCAGTAAGAA
>CAYWNE010000177.1:0-8349 GCA_964459555.1 uncultured Burkholderiaceae bacterium
CATCATTCTTCCTATACAAGCCAATTATTCTTGGTAACACAATGTATCCCACTGGCAACAAATTTCGCTAGGGCAAATAAGTGGGAGTGCTAAAATGACACCAAATGACATGATGGCTGAAATTCGCGACGCTAACTTGAGCTACTTGATGTTGGCGCAACAAATGATCCGTGCTGATAAGGCAACTGCGATCTTTCGCCTTGGCATCGGCAAAGAAATTGCCGATTTGATCGAAGGCTTAAATAATTCCCAAATTCTAAAGCTTGCTGGTTCCAACATGATGTTGGCGCGCTTTCGCTTTGATGACAGTGCAATTCTTTGCATGTTGACAAACTATAACAAGGAACGCAGCTTGGCTCAATCTCATGCAGCGATCTTGATGGCTGGCCAAAAGGTCGAAGAAATCGCTTAATTCTCTGTTGGCATTGATTGAGAAGAACCTAACTGAGTTCAAATGGGAGAAAGAACATGGCCAGCAAAAGTATTGTGAATGAAGCCAACGAAATTCAATTGGCAGTTGATTTGGTGAAGCTCGGTGCTCGCTTGCAATTGTTGGAGTCGGAAACTTCTTTGTCGAGAGAGCGTCTTCTCAAAATCTATAAAGAGTTGAAAGGGGTCTCGCCGCCCAAAGGAATGTTGCCATTTTCAGCCGATTGGTTTGTCACTTGGCAGCCGAATATTCACTCTTCGCTGTTTATGAATATCTTCCAATATCTGCGTGAACACGCCGACGTTACGGGGATTCATGCAGTAGTAAAGGCCTACAAGCTGTACTTAGAGCAAATGCCTGTTCCTGATGGTGAGGAGCCTGTTCTATCGCTAACACGCGCTTGGACCTTGGTGCGCTTCTTCGAAGGAAATATGCTTTCTTTTGTGCGTTGCCAACATTGTGGTGGTCAGTTCGTTGGGCATACATTAGACTTGCACGATCATTATGCTTGCGGGCTTTGTCATGTGCCTTCGCGTGCCGGTAAGACGAAGAAAGCAAAGAATATGGAATTGGCTCATTGAAAAAAGGGTGCGCTCGGATCTCGCACGCCCTAGAGACGAGAAAGGGTGCACCTTTGAAATTATCCGTTGGGTTAAGAGCTTTTGCGTTGCAGTTCCTTGTTTTGTTGTTTGGTCTTTTTTCTCTTTCGATTTTTCATCGCTATTCTGGACTTAAGCTCAGTCCGCTTGTTTTTCTCCTCTCGTGCGGCTTGATTGCGGCTTGTGTGTCTTGGGTGTTCCGCTTTGATTGGTGGTGGTCGCCGATCCAATTATTCTTCTCGAGCGCAATTTACGTCGCACTGCAGTTAAGCCTGTCGCCATGGTTGTATTTGCTGGCACTCATCTTTTCGCTTTTGCTTTTTTGGTCGACCCACCGTACTCAAGTACCTTACTACCCGTCAAGTGATGTGGTGGTAGAGCCTGTCGCAAAAATCTTAGATGAATTCAAATGCGCTCGCTTTATTGATGTGGGATGCGGGCTTGGAGGATTGTTGTTTAAGCTCGAGCAGCGCATGGGGCGAGGCAGTTTTTGTGGGGTTGAAATTGCACCTTTGCCGTACCTCGTTTGTGTCGTCCGTAAATGGATGTTGCGTGCAAATGTTAAATTTCTATTCGGCGGGTACGAGCGCCTTAATTTTGCTGAGTACGATGTTGTTTTTTGTTATCTTTCACCTGTGGCTATGCCGTTTATTTGGACTAAGGCTAGCTCTGAAATGCGTGCTGGAACTGTCTTATTGAGTTACGAGTTCATTATCCCTGCGCAAGAGCCGAGTTTTGTGTTGGAATTTGGTGCTGATGCTCCCCCTTTGTATGGGTGGCGCATATAATGAAACAACAGAAATATATTTTTTGGGCAATATTTCAGAAAATGTTGCCTAAAATTATCAGATCGCTGGTATTCTTAAGATATTGCTCTACGGATTTAATTTTGGTGCGTGGAAGATCTACTTAAGGAGTCTTACTCGTGTTAGTCATTGTCGGCTATATCGTTGTTTGCGGATCCGTATTTGGTGGATTCGTCATGTCTGGTGGCCACCTTGCTGTGCTGTTTCAACCGCTGGAACTTCTCATGATTGGTGGTGCTGCGGTTGGCGCTTCTCTCGTCGGCAATAACGCCAAAACTCTAAAGGCTGCGCTAAAGGCCTTACCAGCGGTTTTCAAAGGATCGAAGTATAACAAGGCTCTGTTCATGGAGCTGATGACGATGCTGTTCGATGTCCTAACTAAGATACGTAAAGAAGGCTTGATGTCGATTGAAGGTGATATCGAGAAGCCAGAAGAGAGCCCGCTGTTTAGTAAATATACCTTGGTGGTTTCCGATCATCATCTGATGGAGTTCCTCGGTGATTACTTGCGTCTCATGGTATCAGGCAACATGGATGCGTTTCAAATCGAAAACCTGATGGATAACGAGCTTGAAACTCATCATCATGAAGGTGCCGCGCCAGCCCATTTCATTTCAAAGCTGGGCGACGGTTTGCCTGCATTCGGTATTGTGGCTGCGGTGATGGGGGTCGTTCATACCATGGAGTCAGTCGGGATTCCTCCTGCAGAGCTGGGTATCTTGATCGCACATGCGCTCGTTGGTACCTTTCTTGGTATCTTGTTGGCCTATGGATTTGTCGGGCCGCTAGCGAGCTTGATGGAACAAAACCTCGATGAATCTTCTAAGACCTTTCAATGTATAAAAGTGACTTTATTGGCGAGTCTAAATGGCTATGCGCCAGCATTGTCGGTTGAGTTTGGCCGTAAAGTTTTGTACTCGACGGAGCGTCCGACGTTCTCTGAACTTGAAGAGCATATCAAGAATTCGAAGTCTAAATAAGTAGTCGAAGCTCACCATGGCAAACGAAGAACTTAGACCCATTATCGTTAAGCGCATCAAGAAACATGCGGGCGGCCATCATGGCGGTGCATGGAAGATCGCTTATGCAGACTTTGTCACGGCGATGATGGCGTTTTTCCTTTTGATGTGGTTGTTGGGTTCCACAGCTAAAGGTAATTTACAGGGTATTGCTGAGTATTTTCAAACGCCTTTGAAAGTTGCGATGTCTGGCGGCGATGGTAGCGGTGATAGTTCGAGTGTGATTAAAGGCGGTGGTAAAGACTTATCTTTGCGTGAGGGGCAGACTCGTAAGGGAGATATTGACGCGCCGAAGAAAACCTATAACTTGCAGGCCGCCGAAGCTGCACTGGCAAAGGTCGAAGCCGAACGACTCAAGGGATTGAAGGAAAAAATTGAGGCGGCAATCGAAGCTAGTCCGACCCTCAAGCAGTTCAAGAAACAGCTGTTGCTGGATATTACCTCGGAGGGCTTGCGTATTCAGATGGTGGATGAGAAAAATCGTCCTATGTTCGCTTCTGGGAATGCAGAATTACAGCCATATACTAAAGAAATCTTGCATGAAATTGGCCTGGCATTGAATGAGGTTCCGAATAAGATTAGTTTGTCAGGGCATACTGATGCGGCTCCGTACGGACGCGGGGAGAAGGGCTATAGTAATTGGGAGTTGTCAGCCGATCGTGCAAATGCTTCGAGACGTGAGTTGATTTACGGTGGTATGGATGAGACAAAAGTCTTGAGAATTGTTGGACTGTCTTCGTCGGTGTTATTTGATAAGAATGATCCATTGAATCCAATTAATCGTCGCATCAGTATCATCGTTATGAACAAGAAGGCGGAGCAATCGGCGATACAAGATGGTGGTGAAATCGAAGTTGGAAAACAAGTTGATGTGATAGCGGAACCAAAAAAGTGAAGTAATTGATTTTTTGCACAAAAGATTGCAACTGTAGTGTTGCAGAATGGGATGCTAAAGATGTCAAACAAACAGATGTTGGGATCACGCGTAAAAGAACTGCTGGCTGGCGTTTCTGATCATGGCGTAGATCATTTGCTCGAGGTCGAAACAGATCTCGTTCAGACCACGCTTTTATTAGCTGAAGCGATTGAAAAGCTGGGGGCAAATTTCCTAGATTTGCATGCCTCGTTGACGACGCAGGAAGAGCATATTAAGGAAATTGTCAGCGCCGGTCGGGTGCCGCAAGAAAGTGTCGAAAAGCTCTCTCAAATTCAATCCGATATTGCACTGCATATCAATCGTGCTGTGACGAGTTTGCAGTTCCAAGATCTGACAAATCAACTGATTTCTCGTACGGTTCAGCGTAGCGCAGGTTTGCGAGAGTTGTTGGCGACTTTGGGTTCAGGTAATTCCATACCGCACGATGGTGAAACAGAGGAGATCGCAGGCGTACTCTCTGAAATTACTGAGCGACTTGAGCGACAAAGTATTGAATTAAAAAGTTTGTTGCGAAAAACAGTGAATCAGCAGCATCTTGATAGTGGTGATATTGAATTATTTTGATAAGCGGCAAAACTGAGAATTTTTCTCAATTTTTCAGATTGGAGTAATGATGGCTAAGACAATTTTAGCGGTTGATGATTCAGGTTCCTTGCGCCAAATGGTGGCATTTAGTTTGAAGGCTGCAGGTTATCAAGTGATCGAAGCTGTCGATGGTCAAGATGGCTTGGAAAAAGCAAAGGACCAAGTAGTGGATCTGGTTCTAACTGATCAAAATATGCCTCGTATGGATGGTTTGACTTTGATTAAGTCACTACGTGCCCTGGCTTCGTATCAGCGTGTTCCGATCCTCATGTTGACCACGGAATCCAGTGATGACATGAAAGCGAAAGGGCGGGCTGCTGGCGCCAATGGTTGGTTGGTAAAACCATTTGATCCGCAAAAATTGACTGAAGTTGTAAAAAAAGTGATTGGCTAATCGAGACGCATATTTGCAAGATTATTCGAGTAAATAATGGGGTGGGATAATGACGATTGATATGAGTCAGTTCTATCAGGTGTTCTTTGATGAAGCTGAGGAACTTTTGGCTGAGAAAGAGAAGTTGTTATTGGGTGTCGATATTGCATCGCCCGACCCAGAGGATCTCAATGCTATTTTTCGTGCCGCTCACTCGATTAAAGGTGGTGCGTCAACTTTCGGTCTGAATGATATGACTGAGGTGACGCATATCCTCGAAAATTTACTCGACAAGATTCGTAAGGGTGAAATGGCGCTAACTGCCGAGCATGTCGATGCGTTCTTGGCGGCCAAAGATGTCTTGAAAATGCAGCTTGATGGACATCGTCATGGCACGGAGGTCGATCTCGATGCTGTGGGTGATGTTCGAATGTTGTTGCAATCATTCGTGCAGGGCGAAATTGCGGCGAAGGCCGCTCCGGTCGCAAATTTGGCTCCAGTGAATAGTGCAGCTGAATCGACGGAGACCTATCACAAAGCGTTTCGTGTGAGTTTTACTCAGGTTAGTGATGATGACCTCAAGTTATTAACGTCCGAACTTGGTCTGTTAGGGGAAGCAAAGAGCGAGAAAGATGGTGCAGGGAAGTCTTCAATTTACCTTAAAACAAATGGAAGCTCTGATGATATCTTGGCAGTCTGTTCGTTTATCACTGACGCCGACAAACTGAGTATCACTGAAGAAGCCGTTAGCACGACATCAGCGCCCAGCGACGACGATCTGGGGTATGGATTTTTTGAGCCCTTGGACGCTATGTTTCCTCCTGAAACAGAGGCCGCACCTGCTGCCGTAGCTGCTCCCGTAGAGAAAGCGCCTCCGCCGCCACCGCCACCTGCAGCTGCTAAATCTGCGCCGAAAAAAGAAGCTGAGAAGAATGCGAATTCGCAAGAATCTTCAACAATACGCGTTGGGATTGAAAAAGTTGACCAGATCATTAATTTGATCGGTGAGTTAGTAATCACGCAAGCGATGTTGACACAACGTACGCAAGACCTTGACCCAGTTGCAAATGAACGATTGTTGAGCAGCGTCGCTCACCTGTCACGTAATACGCGAGATTTGCAAGAGGCCGTGATGTCGATTCGGATGATGCCGATGGATTACGTGTTCTCACGCTTTCCTCGCATGGTACGTGATTTGGCCACGAAACTCGGTAAGAAAGTTGAGTTTGTCACTTATGGTGCATCGACTGAGCTGGACAAAGGCTTGATTGAACGTATTGTCGATCCATTGACGCATTTGGTGAGAAACAGTATTGACCATGGTATTGAGATGCCGGCGACGCGTCTAG
Source organism: uncultured Burkholderiaceae bacterium (assembly GCA_964459555.1). Classification (GTDB taxonomy): domain Bacteria; phylum Pseudomonadota; class Gammaproteobacteria; order Burkholderiales; family Burkholderiaceae_D; genus Undibacterium. Next base: position 6,099 of record CAYWNE010000177.1, read on the forward strand.
AAAATGGAAAAAGCGAATCGGGTAAGTTGTCGCTGTCCGCGGCGCATCAAGGTGGCAATATCGTGATTGAAGTCTGTGACGATGGTGGCGGATTACATCGCGAGAAGATCCTTGCCAAAGCAAAACAGAATGGCCTTGCGGTTTCGGATTCCATGTCGGATGCCGATGTTTGGCAGTTGATCTTCGCTCCTGGATTCTCTACCGCAGAAGTAGTCACAGACGTCTCAGGTCGTGGCGTTGGTATGGATGTGGTGAAGCGTAACATCACGCAGATGGGTGGCGTGGTGGATATTAAATCGGCACGCGGATTTGGTACCACGATTACGATTTCCTTGCCTTTGACATTGGCAATTTTGGATGGGATGTCAGTCAAGATTGGCGAAGAAATTTACATCCTGCCACTTGGCTTCGTGGTTGAGTCTTTACAGCCACAAAGTGAGGATATAAAAGAAATCAAAGGTAAAGGTCGTGTCATTAATATCCGGCAGGAATACTTGCCACTGATTCCTCTATACGAGTGTTTCAGCATCGTACCACGCCACACTGATCCTTCCAAAGGTATCACGGTTATTGTGGAAGTCGACGGTAAAAAAGCAGCCTTGTTTGTCGATGATTTGGTTGGGCAGCAACAAGTTGTGGTCAAAAACATTGAATCAAATTATCGCAAGATTCCAGGTATCTCTGGTGCCACGATCTTGGGCGACGGTGGTGTGTCCTTAATTTTGGATGTGGGTGCCTTGTTGCGTGGTGTGAGAACAGTATAAATCGATTGAGTACTATGTAATTTAGCCTTTAGCGAGGAAAATATCATGATGCAAAGCGCAAGTGTAAGCGGAAAAACTGGCAGTGGCGAACAAGGTGATGAAGAGATCACTCGCCTTGAATTTCTTGCCTTTACGCTAGGCAGCGAAGAGTACGGTATCGATATCCTAAAAGTTCAAGAGATCCGCGGTTACGAGGCAGTCACAAGAATCGCGAATGCACCTGAGTTCTTGAAAGGTGTCATCAATTTACGCGGGATCATCGTTCCAATCGTCGATATGCGCATCAAGTTTAACTTGGGAACGCCAACCTACGATCAATTAACGGTTGTCATTATTTTGAACATCGGCACGCGAGTGGTCGGGATGGTGGTTGATAGCGTTTCGGATGTAATGACTTTGACTCCCGAACAGATTCGTCCAGCACCCGAGATGAACACGACATTTAATGATGATTTCTTGATTGGTCTCGGTACGCTCGATGAGCGTATGTTGATTTTGGTCGATATTGAGAAATTGATGTCGAGTCCTGAGATGGGCTTACTGGATCACTCAGAGAATTAAGGCGTCAAATTTGAATTGTCCTTGTTTGAGACCTCAATAAGTAAACCGAGACCTTCATATGGCGAAACCGTCCGAACGAAATGATGGTGAAAAGGAGTTTCAGTTTAATCATCACGACTTTGATCGAGTGCGCGAATTGATTTATCGACGAGCGGGTATTTCACTCTCCGAGAGCAAGCAGGAGATGGTGTATAGCCGATTAGCGCGGCGCTTACGTGCGACGGGAATTAATTCTTTCGCCACATATTTGAATATGTTGGAGCGCGAGGTTGATAGCCAGGAGTGGGAATCCTTTACGAATGCGCTGACGACGAATTTAACGTCTTTCTTTCGCGAGGAACATCACTTTCCAATTTTGGCTGAGCATGTCCGTAAGAAGCATGGTGCTCTCAGGATCTGGTGTTCAGCTAGTTCAACCGGCGAAGAGCCTTATTCGATAGCGATGACCGTATGTGAAGCCTTAGGAACGATGACACCTCATTTACAAGTGATCGCGACGGATATTGATACCAATGTTTTGGCAACTGCAGCGCGAGGAGTCTATAACTTAGATCGAGTAGAGAAAATGTCGCCGGAAAGGGTGCGCAAATTTTTCCTGAAGGGTAAGGGGCGCAATGAGGGAAGTGTCATGGTGCGTCCTGAGTTACGAGAGTTGGTGAGTTTTGAACCGTTGAATTTATTGGACGATCGATGGCCTATTCAAGGTGATTTTGACGCCATTTTCTGTCGAAACGTAATGATTTACTTCGATAAGCCGACGCAGGCCGCAATCTTGAAAAAATTTGTTCCGTTGATGAAATCCGATGCGTTGCTATTCGCTGGTCATTCAGAAAACTTTCTCTATGTTTCCAACGACTTCAAGCTTCGTGGCAAAACGGTTTACGTGTTGGCGTCCAACGAAGAAAAGCAGAAAAAGATAAATTCGC